>CAILVI010000046.1 GCA_903837595.1 uncultured Thiodictyon sp. | reverse complement strand
GACCCGACCCTGTTCGAACAGGCCCTCAAGCAGGCACAGGCGGATCTCACGCAGTTGCAGGCCCAGGCCGTCGATGCCGCCGCCGACGCCCGACGGGCCACCGAGCTGCTCCAGCGTAAGGTCCTCTCGCAGCAGGATTACGACCTCAAGACGACGTTGCAGGAGTCCAAGGCCGCCGCGGTGGCGGCCGCGCAGGTGCAGGTGGAAACCGCGCGCATGAAGCTCGGGTTTACGCGGGTCACGGCACCGGTGAATGGCTATGTGACCAATCTCCAACTCGACCAGGGGACCTTCGCCGCGGTCGGTGAGCCGCTGGTCGCGCTGGTGGATGCCGACTCCTTCTGGATCGCCGCCTACTTCAAGGAGACCGACCTGCCCCACATTCGGGTCGGCGATCCGGCCGCGGTGCGGCTGCTGGGCCAGCCGGACCAGCCCCTGGCCGGACGGGTCGCGAGCATCGCCTTCGGCATCGCCGAACGCAATCAGGCCGCCGGCCCCGGCCGCCTGGCCCAGGTCAATCCCACCGTCGAGTGGATCCGGCTCGCCCAGCGCATCCCGGTGCGCATCCAACTGACCGCGCTGCCCCCCGACCTACAGCTGCGACTCGGCCTGACCGCCAGCGTCAGCGTCAATCCATCACATCCCCTGCCCGCCGCCGCGGCCGGCCACTGATCCGGCGCCTGGCACCCGGACCCACCGATGAGCCTCTGGAACCCCACCGCGGCCATCAACGCCTCCAAGACCACGGTCGGCATCCTGGCTGCCTGGGGCATCGTGCTCTGGTTCCAGTGGCCGAGCCCCTTCCTCGCCCCGATTGCGGTGCTCTACCTGCAAACCCCCTATCTGGGGGCCTCGCTGCGCAAGGGCCTGATGCGCGTGCTCGGCACCCTGGGCGGAGCCGGGGTGACGATGGCGATCTTGTCCCTGTTCATCCAGGAACGCGTCCCGCTCATTGCGGCCAACGCGCTGGTGCTGGGGACGGCGGTCTATATGATCCGCAACAGCCGCTACGCCTATGCCTGGTATATGGCTGCGCTCGTCGTGGCCATCATCGGCGACGCGGCGGCGACTCAACCCGACCAGGCATTCAGCATGGCCGTCTACCGGACCTCCGAGGCCCTGGTGGGGGTCCTGGTAGTGCTGGTGGTCAACGGTCTGCTGTGGCCGCGGACCGCCGGGCCCGTCTATGCCCGGACCTATGCCGATGCCCTTGCCGGTCTCGGCGCCTATCTGCGCCGGCTGGCGCAGGCGGTACCGACGCCCACCGCGGCGCTGCTCGCGCCGCCGACGGCGCAGGTGCAGGGCGCCCCCGAGGCGTTGCGTGAGGTGCTGGCCGCCGCGGCCCTGGACACCGCCTCGTTCCGGCGACTGCGTTCGACCTACGTGGCACAGATCAAGGCCCTGGCCGCCGCCATCGGCTCGCTGATGGCGTTTGGCGAGAATCTGGGCCTGACCGCCGCCGGGGAGTCGGCCTTCCTCACCGCCGGTCAGCGCAACGCGCTGGGCGAGACGCTGGTGCACCTGGCCGACGCGGTGGCCGGCATCGAGCCGGGACGCGATGGCGCCCGGCCGGCCGCCGGCGCAGCCACCCCACACGGGTCGCTGGACGCGGCGCGCGCGCGTCTGCAGGGCCTGCTGGACGGGCCCAGCCGGCAAAAACAGGGCGCGGATCAAAGTGCGATGCTGCACGCCGCGGTGGACCAGCTGAACGCGCTGATCGATGACCTCGTAACGCTGGCCGAGGCGTCGGGCCTGATCGACGCGGACCCCCGCGGCCCCGCCCGGCGGCCGCGGGCGGCGCCGGCGCGTGAGTGGCGCCTGCCCCTGGCCGAGCGGGTCGCCGAGGCACTGCCGGGCGGCCTGCTCATGGCCGGCACCTACCTGGCAGCGACGCTGATCTGGATCGAGTGGCAATGGCCGCCGGTCAGCTCGCTCGGCATCATGATGGCGGTCGTCATCATCGGATTCGAGACCATGCAGAACATCCCGGCGCAACACCCCGGGCGCCGTATGGCCGGCGGTGCGCTCGCCGGGATGCTGGTCACGGCCCCGATTTACACCCTGGTCATGCCGCGACTGACCGGGTTCAGCGAACTGGCCCTGGTGCTGTTCCCGTTCTATTACGCCGTCACCTATTTCATGCACGCGCTGCCCTCACCACGCCAGATTCCATTCCTCGGCATGGGGCTCATGGGCATCATCATGCTCCAGCTCGATCCGGTGCAGACCCTGGACCTGGCGGGCTGGCTGAGCATGGGACTAAGCGCACTGTCCGGCTTCGCCATCGCGCTCGTACTGCTTGGCATCTTTCGCGGCATTACGCCGCAGGAACGGCTGAGGCGCGCCCTGCGGCACCTGCTCGGCGACCTGCATGACGCCACCGTCACCCTCGCCGACCGCGGCCGACCCGACTTCCCCCGCGTCCTGGGCGAGGCCGAGCAGCGGCTGATCCGTGGCATCAAGGAACTGGCCCAGGTGATACCGCGGGCCTATGCGGCACAGGTTCCACACAACGACCCGGAGCGCATCCAGGCACTGCTCACGGCCGCCGAATCCGCCCAGTTGCGCTTCCGTGCCCTGCAGCACGCGCGCTCGCGCTGGAGCGGCGGCCGCAATCGGGGGGCGCTGCGCACCGACCTGGGCGAGACCTATTCCCGCGCATTCCAGGCGGTACTGCGCGAACTCACGGCCTTACTCGATGACCCCAGCCATCGGCCAACGCTCACGGTACTGGACGACGCCCGCCGCCATATCCAGGACCAATTGCAGCGCTTTGAAGGACACGCCCGCGCCGCCGGTGCGGACGCCGCGACCGCCGTCTATACCTTGGGCATCGCCGGCCACTATGTCGGCGTCGCCCACGCCCTGCGGGGATTGGCCCAGGCCATGGCGGCGATCGACTGGGCGGCGTGGCGGGTAGCGCGGTTCTGAAATACACGCGCCAAACGCGCCGGATCAGCCGCCCGGCGTCCCGTGGTACGCTCATACTCATGGTTCTGCGCCGCCCCTGGAGTGAATCCATGCGCTTCTTCAACACCGAAGGCCCGGTCCGTGCCGACGACCACTATTGCCTGCCGCCGCTCGCGCGCTGGGACCTTGACCTGATCCTGGAACTGATCGATCAGAAGAAGTATTTCCTGCTCCACGCCCCGCGCCAAACCGGCAAGACCACCTGTATGCTCGCGCTCATGGAGCATCTGAACCGGGAGGGACGTTACCGGGCGCTCTATGTCAATATCGAGGCCGCCCAGGCCGCGCGGGAGCGGGTCGAGGCCGGCATGGCCGCGGTGGTCCAGGTGATCGCCAACAGCGCCACCTGGCGCCTGGGGGATACGCAAGTCGACGCGCTGGCCCGCGAGGTGCTCCAGGGTACTGCGCCCCTGGCGAGTCTGGAGGTCTTCCTCACGCGCTGGTGCGCCCAGTCGCCGCGCCCGATCGTTCTACTGTTGGACGAGGTGGACGCGCTGGTGGGCGACACCCTGATCTCGCTGCTGCGGCAGTTGCGTGCCGGTTATGAACAGCGCCCGGGGCATTTTCCTCAGACCGTGATCCTGTGCGGCGTGCGCGATCTGCGTGATTATCGGATTCATGCCAGTTCCGAGGCGGCACCCATCACCGGTGGCAGCGCATTCAACATCAAGGCCGAATCGCTGCGGCTGGGAGACTTCACGGCGACCGAGGTAACGGCCCTGCTCCAGGAGCACACCGCCGAGACGGGGCAGGTCTTCACGCCCGAGGCGTTGGCGCTGGCCTGGGAGCTCACCCTGGGCCAACCATGGCTGATCAATGCACTGGCCTATCATGTCTGCTTCCGCCTGGCCGCGGGGCGCGACCGTTCCCGGCCGATCACGGCGGCCCTGATCGACCAGGCCAAGGAATATCTGATCCTCAATCGGGTGACCCATCTGGATCAGTTGGCCGACAAACTGCGGGAGCCGCGGGTGCGGCGCGTGATCGAGCCGATGTTGGCCGGTACCCTGATGGATCGGGTGCCGGAAGAGGACCGCCAGTATCTGGTGGACCTGGGCCTGCTACGCCGCGATGGTGCGGGCGGGTTGGTGGTCGCCAATCCGATCTACCGCGAGGTGCTGCCGCGCGCCTTGGCCAGCGGCCCCCAGGACACCCTACCCCAGATCGCCCCGACCTGGCTGAACACCGACGGCACCCTCAACCCCAAGCACCTGCTCGACGCCTTTCTGAGCTTCTGGCGTCAGCACGGCCAACCGCTCATGGGCAGCGCCCCCTATCACGAGATCGCCGCACACCTGGTCCTGATGGCATTCCTGCACCGCGTCATCAATGGCGGCGGGACACTGGAGCGTGAATACGCCATCGGCTCGGGGCGGATGGATTTGTGTTTGCGCTATGGGGCTGTCACTCTGGGCATGGAACTGAAGGTCTGGCGCGACGGCGCGGCCGACCCGCTGGCCGCGGGGCTCACGCAATTGGATGACTATCTGGCCGGGCTGGGCCTCAGCAGTGGCTGGCTGGTGATCTTCGACCGCCGTATTGGTCAACCGCCAATGGCGGAGCGTACATCTTCCACTGAGGCATTGAGTCCCCAGGGGCGGCGGATCATTGTGGTGCGGGCCTGATTCCGGATCATCGCAAAATGCCAATAGAAGGCCTTGATCATCGTCCCGGCCAACGGCCAGGTTCTGGAGTCCAAGGCTTCAGCCTTGCCATCCCGCCCCAAGGAACCCAGACCGCGGCGCCCAGTCCCACAAACAGATACAACAGCCAATTGGGAACATCCATGAGCAGACGCGCCAGCAGTTGGATCGCATCCCCCTTATAGGCAATCTTCCCGGCGCGGGCCGAGAACTTGATGAAGCGGAAGGTGCCGAGCTTGTCCAACACCCGCAACCCGCCCTGGCCAAAGGTCGCCGCCTGTTTGATCGTTGCGGCCCCCAGATCCCCGGCGCGCTGCGCGACCTTCAGCGCCTGGTCGCCGCCGATCCGGTAGAGGGTCGCGCTATGGTTGCCGAAGGTCTCGGTGAATGTCGCCATGCGCCGCAGCGACGCGGCATCGGTGGTGTGACTCAACAGCTCGAAACCGCCGCGCGTCTTCGCCAATGTATAGACATTGCCGAACAGGTCGGACACCGCATCCAGCTTACCGGACCGCTTGACCGCCGCGGCGCCATCGAGCACCGCCTTGCCGAGCCACGACGGAAACTTACCGAGCTTTTTCGCGGCCTTCAGCATGATCACCCCGCCCTTCACCGCGGTCGCCGCCCCCACCGCCGGTGCCGCCGCCCCGCCGCTCCCGACGGTGGCCATTGCACTCACCACCTGCGCCGTGGTGGCGGCGACACCAATGCCGGCGAGCGCGGCGACCACCTCGTCCACCTCCGCGCCCTGGCCCCAGTTGATCGCCTGCTTGGTCAGGTCACGCAGATCGCCGATGACGAACAAGTCGCTCGCGACCCCAACGGCCTGACCGATGGTCTCGTCGCTCGTCCCATCGAAGAGCCCTTCCTTCAACTTTCCGGCCTGATAGGCGGCACGGCCACGCTCCTGTTCGATCTGCGCGTGCAGGGCCTGCGCGGCGGGGTCCTGGTTGACGTAGTCGTACTCCATGAAGAAATCGAGATAGCGTGCTGCCTCGGCATAGTGCCCGGCGGCAACCATCTCCCGGGTTTCCGGTATCGGGTCGATACGGCTCAGCGCGAGGACGGCCAGTTGGCCCTGTTGCCAGAGTATGCCGGCGGAGACCACGGCCAGCAAGAGCAAGGCCAACTTCAAGGGGAGCTTAAGCATCATGTTTGCCTCGCAAGAATGGCCTAATGCATCGTTCTTCTCAGCGCCAAGCGGTCATTCCGGCCGGGATGCCGGAATCCAGGCCAGGGATGGCACCCTCGCTGCCCCGCGAACGTTCAGAATGCAGGGGCGGCTGGAACAATGCTCAAGGCCTGCAATACGTTGCGCGGCCTTGATCACAACTCCGCCCAAGACCGCTCACGCAATATGGGTTTCTGCGCGCAAGGCCATGTTCTACAAGGGCTCAGTTGGCTCAGGGCTGCACCAGGTGGGCGGAATTATGATCAAGGCCCGTTGCGCGGCCTTGATCATCGTTCCGGCCAGTGGCAGATTCGCACCAGGAGTCTCGCAGTTGGGGTTCGCAGCAAGCCAAAACCCGCGCAGAGACGCCGGGTCGAAGAAATCTCTCACGGAGACACGGAGACACAAAGATCCGGAATTCTCTTTCTCCGTGTTTCCGTGTCTCCGTGAGAGAAATTCCTGAACCAGGGATGGGCCGCGGTGGCCGGAACCATGATCGAGGCCCGTTGCGCTATCACAGCCTAGAAGCTACGATACACCCCTCAGGTCAGGGTGAAAAATGTCAACATTTGATGAGCATTGCCGTGAATCCATAGCGCTTTTCGGCAAGCCTTATGATGAAGTGCATCTATGGCTAGACGAATTTCATGCCAGTGCACAATATAAGATGCGGCACCGCCGAGTCAGGCATCACGAGGCAGGAATAAAAGAGGCGATCGGACTGTTTGGTGAAGAAGCAGGCCCAGTCGCAAGACAACACATCATTTCAGACCTCAAGCAAGAGGGGTGGACAGAGCAAGACCCGTTTCCGCGGGATGAAGAGCATTATGTAAGAATAGGATTATTTTAGAACCAGTCGGACAGATGGATACATCGCTTTCTCTTTTTAGATAAGGACGATGTTGGGCCTTGCGGTATCTGTCGGATCGAGCGAGTTCACCCTGGTCCCTTTAGCCTCGAGCGCTTGGATTATCGCAGGGCGCAATAATGCACCTACCAGTAGCAAGAGGACAGACGCCGAAGCCGGCGGCGCCTGTACTGCGTCTCATGGTGGCTTCAAGGATTAAGCAGACGCGCTTCGCCCACATTGGGCGCCATACGCTGCGCTATTGCAACCTACAGATTGGATACTCATCTCTGCAACTCGCCGATCTTCAACTTGTCATACCACTCACGGTACAGTGCGACAAAGCGCCATACGATGGCCTTGACTAGGTCTCTGCGGTATTCATGATATTCTGGCAAAGCCAGATAACGGTGATGTGCCACATTGTCGGCATTCATCGGTACGCTGTTCTTCCACAATGGCCAGTCAGGATTTCTCTTCTTTTCTCGCACGAAGGATGCCGCGCGTTTGTCTGGATCAGCTACCATCCAGTAACGCGTCTCTTCCGCCCATATTTCCGTGAGCTTCAGCGTCGGACTAATGTCACGGTCCGCACGGTTGAGTTCCAATGGCCAGGCACGCAGATTTCCGATAGAACCGCACCAGTCAAGAATCACCGGAGGGATATTTCTTAGCGCATAGCCGGCTTCGCCGCGGAGCAAGTTCTGGGGCAAAAGGTGGTCATAATCCCAGGGCCTATTCTTGTCTTCCATGTATTCAGGTTGCGATGGATCGAAACCCGGATACCATTTCCGCAACCACTCACGCTGCGCATAGAGCAAAACCGGTCGTGAACTATGTAAGGTATCGAGAAAATGGCGTGCGGCCTGGAGTGTAGATTCGGTCAGGTCTGGCGCCCGCCCATCTACTAGAATGTTTCTCGGTCTGAGTCGGTCAGCCCATCTAACTCTATGCTTCCTATCCTTCACCAGGATGTCCGCAAACGAGACGTACCAGTTCCAATTAGTCCAAATAGGGTTATCGGCTCTTGCAATACCGTCCGCGATCCCTTTTTGGCCGGTTACACCTCTCCTGCAGGCCAGTTCGAGTTCTTCGACCGACGGAAGTGGAATCATGCATTGATTCAAGCGGTCATCCAGGCGGCAAGCCATTCTGAAACGGGTATTATTGAAGCGATCGATGAGTTGCTGGCCACGTACGTCCGCCTGCAATTCCGTCCAGATGGCCGCGCAAGCTTTTCCCTTGTCAGGAGCAAACCAGGCTAAAGCGGTCAGAAACCCCAGTGTGCGACGATGGATCGCATCATCGATCGTATCGAGGCCGATGCGCTCGGTTCGCAACCGGTCGATCCAACGCAGCAGTAAGAAGTAGACGTCAGGTGATTTCTGTGCCATCTCCACCGCCAACACCGGCAGTAAAGCGTAAGACTTTGATTTGGCGCTCAGGAACTCCCATGTCGCTGAAAATAGCTCATTGGCATCCTTCTCGATGAAAGTTCTCAGCTCATCGTAGAAATTCGGGTGGGCTGGATTCTGATTACGCACTAGCCGGCGAAACTCATTGACACCAGGGGTCGGCGGCATCGCCAGCTTCTTTTCGTCCACCACCAGCACTTGTTGCCGGGCGAGAACCAGCCTGACGCAGAGCATGGCAATGCGAGACCCCAGAGCGGGCTTATGCTTTAGTCCGTCGATGAATTTTGCCGCGTCTGGCCAAGCGGCCTTAAGCAACGAATAGGTGAGTTCCTCACCCGCGAGAGGCGTGCCAGCGCTGTTGACGCGAACGAAAAGGAGTTCAATGGCGTCTTTCTTGGCCGCATCGACGGCGTCGACGGATACTTCGTCTTCCCCGGTTTGGTCAACCCGTTGAGCAGCGTCCTGCAAGTCGAGCGGCAGTGCCGGCACCAAGTAGTCCGCTTCGGTCGCAAGAAGCCCCTGCAAGCGCTGCAGAATAAAGTCGAGACGGTGATACCGTTTCGAGTCTGGCTTCTCGAAAGCGTCGCGCACTCCTTGACATTGTTTCTCCAGCCCTTGACGAGCGTCATTCTCTACTCGGCCACCCATTTCCTCGTTTCGAAAGACAGGATTGGCAGTAAACATCGGCAAGCCTTGGATGCGTTTCCAAGCCGCGGCGCGTGCAGTTACCAAATCGCCCGAATGCTGGCTCACTACGTCGATGAGCAGCACGAGGGGCACAGGTGCTTCGGCATCCCAGGGCCAGGTTTGCAGAAGCGAGAACTCTTCCGGCCGCGTACCATCTACTCGATTAGCTGCCCTAAAAGCCTGCAACGCCGCGCGAATCTGATGGGCAGACAGGGTTTCATCGGGATTAGTCAGCTTATAACCCCAGGGATGTGCGCGCGTCACCACCCGAAAAATATATTCAGCTTCCCGGTTTTCCGGAGGTGCCGTCAGATCGAGCCACAACACACTCTTGGCTTCCTCAATGTCATGCTTCCAGATATCATAAAACCCCAATGCGATACCGGTGGCGCGTTGCTGGCCATCCAACAGTAAATGAGTCGACACAGGTAGTCCGTCTTGATCGGACTGTAGTTTGAAATCCTGTTTCTTAAGTGCATCGTTGGGCGGTGCAATGACAAAAGAGCCGATCGGGAATCGGCGGAGTATTGAATCCCATAATTCCTCGATCTGTTCGACCTTCCAAACTGCACCGCGCTGGAAAGCAGGAAGCGCCGCAATGATAGGCCCGGGTTTCGCTGGGGCATGAGCAACTTGCCAGGCGGCTATTTGTGCGAGGGTTAGAAGGGCGGCTGCGCCGGATGGGGTGGATGACATCGCAAGCTCCTTGAATAATTAGTTAATGGTTGCCCTGAGCGAACACGACACTCGGATAAATGCGGGAGAAACAAATGGTAAACGTATTAAAGTTCCCGCATCCACTTCCCCCCTTACGAGGTGCTTGATCTACCCGCACATAGCGCCTGCCTTCAGGCTACAAATGAGCAAAATCGAGCAAGCCCTTCAGATATTGATCTATCACGCTCATGCCCTCCAGCGCCCCGCATGCCAGCCCCACATCGAGCCCATCCGACACTCGATATTCGGTCGGGTTAATGCGAATAAGTCTGCCGCCCCAGTCATGAATCACATCCTGACTGAAGTGCCGCACCGTGGCAATAGCAGTCCCTGCCCCCAATTCGAGGACCACCGGGTGCCGCACGGGCTCCAACCACTGTTGCAGCCGCTCCATCTGCTGCAACTGGCGCGCTTCGACCCAGTCGACATCATCAAACATAAGGATGTTGGGCCTGGCCAGACGACCACAATGTGGGCAAGTGGGTAATGCATTGAGCAGCCGACATGCCTGCGAATCCACGACGGGCTGAAAGTCTTGAGCCGTCCAGATTGCATCCCGGCACCGAGCCAGGCACTGTAAGTGGTGGATGGAGCCGTGCACCTCCACAATGCTATTGTCATCGAAACCGGCCTTCTGGAAGTGGCCATCCACGTTACTGGTGAACGCGAACACCCCGTGTCGCATGCCCTGCCCCCAACGCTTGAGGATATCAAAACCGGCGTGGGGTACCGTCTGCCGGTACAGCATCAACCGATGGCCATAGAAGCCCCATGCCAACCGGGGATCACGCTCAAACGTTGTGGGGGATGCCGCTTCGTAAAAATTGAGCCGGGCACGCCCCAACGCGGGATAGGCTGCCCAGAAACCTTCGTTGCCGCGGAAGTCTGGAAGCCCGGAATCCACTCCCATGCCGGCACCTGCGGCCACGATCAGTGCATCCGCCTGGTCGATCAGGTCCGATGCGCGGGCGAGATCATTCTCAAACGGCATATTCATGGTGCGGCTTGGTGGCGATCATTATCCTGAGCAACCGAATATCGTTGGCTAAGCATCTATAGTCGCGCACACACATCCCACGCTCAACTCGTCGGGCGGAGCAGGAAGGCAGGAATGTCCTGATAATCATACAGACTATTGTCCGTCATCGAAAGCTCCCCCAGCTTCCATCGGCAGATTATCTCCTTGCGACGCGCGATCTCATCGAATCCCACCGCAGAAATAAACCGATCAGCCAGGCCGGTGGCCACGATGGTGACCCGTAGTTCGTCCTCCATCGCCACATCCATCCGCACGCCGATGACTACTTGGGCATCGTCATCGGAACAGTCGCGAACCGTGTTACCGACCTCATCGAACTCGGTCATCGTCAAGCTATAACCGGCGATGATGGTAACCAGCATACCCTTGGCCATGGCGAGATCGATATGTTCGAGCAGAGGGCAATGAATCGCCGCCGCCGCGGCCTCATGCGCCCGCTCCGGGCCGACGGCGGAACCAGTGCCCACCATAGCCACCCCCATACCAGACAGCACGGTCGTCACGTCGGCGAAATCGACAGCGATCAGCGTTGGACAGGTAATCAATTCGGCAATGCTACGGGTGGCATTCCATAGGATGTGATTGACCGCATTGAAGGCCCCGCGCAGGGCCAGATCGCTATCATGATCCGCAAACCGCTTATTGTTCGGGATCGTGATCAGCGAATCCACATGCTTGATCAATTCGGCAATGCCATCCTTCGCAATACGCCGCCGCCGGCTTCCCTCGAAGGGGCACGGCATCGTCACCATGGCGACGGTGAGAATGCCCAGTTCTTTGGCAACCTCGGCTACCACTGGGGCGGCCCCGGTACCAGTGCCGCCGCCCATGCCGACGATGATCATGATCATGTCGGCACCGGCCAATGCCGCCGCGACACTCTCCCGATCCTCCAGCGCTGCCTGGTTGCCCACATCCGGATTGCCACAAGCGCCGAGCCCCTTAGTGGTAACTAAACCGAATTGCAAGAGGGTCTTTGCCCGCGCCTCATTGAGTGCCTGCGTATCGGTATCAGCGCAGATGAAATCCACCCCCTCAATCGCAGACTCGACCATATGATTAATGGCGCCCCGACCCCCTCCGCCAATGCCAATCACCTTAACAACGGCAGTTTCGTTGTGAATATCAAGTACCGGCACCAGGGGCCGGACCGCCGCGGTCTGGGCCTTACCGTCGCTGAGGCCCCAGGCGTTGCCCAGGCAGAGGGCGCTACCGGCCCCCAACCCTTGCAGAAAAATCCGGCGCTTCATCACGCTGTCTCCTCTTTGGTGGTCGCCTGGCGCTTGCGCGCCTGCGGCGGGTGAGATCGTGGCGTGATTAGACCAGAGGAATGCGTCACTGTGTGTCGGATCGGACGCGCGAGGGTGAGGTATTCACCATCACTCACCCAGGATGTGCCTGTTTCCCAAGGCTCCCTTGGGAACGCGGCCGATAAAGCTCTGCTTCGCGTCTTGTCCGCCGCGGGAAACTGAGCTTCCCAGACCTGGTTCCCAAGCGGAGCTGTGGGAACCAGAGGAAATCGCTCGACATCACAACCCCCTTCGCGGTCAAACACGCGGCAACAAGAACCCTGCCTGGACGAAATGCTGATCGAACGCGAGGACAGTCGACAGCCCCATTCGACGCATGACGACAAAGGAGACGCAGTCGACCAATCCCCACTGCTTGTCGGTGTGACGCCGATATAGCGAAAATGCGGAGTCAAATAACTCGGGTGTCAGATGCACGACGGTCGAACCTGCGGATTCCCGGAAATCCTGAATGATCTGCGAAGCCGCAGGACGGGCGAAGCGTGACAAGGCATTGCCGATCTCAAGTAACACCGCATCCGTGACAACAACGGGGCAACCGTCATAGCGCTGGGAGAGCAGGAGCGCCTCGGCATGATACTGATCATTCTCGTTGACCAACGCAATGACGTATCCCGTATCGATAAATACGGACTCAGGCATCCTGTTCGCCGATGATCGAGGTATCATGATTGGTGGAAAGGTCGGCCGGCCCGTGGATGCGTATCCGCCGCAGTCGCGCAAAAATGGTCTCGGCCTCGTCGGCGTCCTCGGCCTGGGTATCGACTAAGACGACGCGCAGGACCCTGCCGTCCAATTTTTGTTGGTACTCCCGTGGGATGTCGAGAACACCGTCATGGGCAGTGGTCTGAAACTCAATTGCGTTCATGGGTTCGACTCTGGTTGATTCATGCGGCCTACTCCGCCAGCCCCGAGAATCCGGCGGCTCCTTCGGCGGCGTCGAACTCGCACAACCCAAAACTCAAGATACGCGGCAAGCGCCCCTCGCAGGGTCGCAAATCCGCGGCAGGATCGTCGGAGATTTGCAGCGTAAGTTGCATCGCGTTCCGCTCAGCCGAAAATATTGATCATTGGCGGTTCCTTGAGTCCAGTATTCTCCCCCGCCCGGACGCGCGTCAGGTGGTCGTGACCGCCAGACCGAGCGCGCTGGCGGCCCCCAAGCCTTGCAGAAAAATCCTGCACTCCATCACGCTATCTCCTCTTTGGTGGTCGCCTGGCGCTTGCGCGCCGGCGGCGTGTGAGCTCGTGGCGTGATTAGACCAGAGGGATGCGTCATTGTTTGTCGGATCGGACGTGCGAGGGCGAGGTATTCACGATCAGCCGCTCGCGATGTGCTTTTTTCCCAAGGCTCCCTTGAGGCCACGGCCGACGAAGCGCTACTTCGCCTGATGTCCGCCGCGGGAAGCAGAGCTTCCCGGGCGGGGTTCCCAAGCGGGAGCTTGGGAACCAGGATGAAGGCACTCAGCCCCCCACCAGCACCGTCAGGACGACGCTCCACTCGCCACTTTGCTCGTCCTTGTCCCACCAGCACAGGCGGTACTCGCGCACTTCCGGGGTGCCGGACACGGCGACCGGGCGCTTGTCATAGATGGTGCCACGGGTGAAATGCCCGAGCAGCAACCAGGGGCCGGCGTTGATCCGGCATTCGACGGCAACCCCGCCATGACCATGCTTGGGGTAGTCGATCCGTACATGGTTGTCCTTGGGGCCTTGCTCCAGGATGGCGGTCGGCTCCGGCGCCGGATAGTCGACGGCCGTGGCGGTCGCCACGATACCCATTTCACGACCGATCCCCTCGCCATACGCAGGGTGCAACTTCATCCGTTGCACCTGGTTGAAGATGCGGGCGAACAACCCGGGGATGATGATACCGGGCGGGGGCGGAAACGGCCGGGGGCTGGGAACCGCAACCGGGTCGTTACCGGTGCCGGTGGCGATGAGTGCCTTGAAGGCGGTGCTGTCGAGGGTGTTCTGGTGGATGGTGGGATACCAGTCCATCACCGCCCAGATATAGTTGGCGATGCCCAGCAGGGTGCTGGTGATCTCCTCGGCACTGAGACCGAGGAGCTGGCCATAGATCGCCAGTTTGGCCGCGTAGACCTTGAGCCATTCCACGCGTTCGGATTCGGATAAGGGAAAATAGCTTGACGAAGGCATGTTCACTCTCCGTTATGCGTTACAGACGACACGGTACAACCTCAGTGCCCCGAAGGCCTTATAACGCGGAGGAATCGGCCTGTCAAGACCGGCGCATGACCGGCTCGCGATTGTTTTTCCTCGCTTGTTCGCCGGTGTCGGGGTAGTTCTTACAAGTCATGGGTAACATGCTCGTCGTTGAGGAAGACTTTATCGGAGGTCATGGAAAGATTCTTGGCGTTGACGGAGACTTTATCGCAGGTCATGGAACGGTTCTCGTGGCTGACGAAGACTTTGTTGCCGTTCGTGGGAAAATTCTCGTGGCCGATGACAAAGTTCTTGCAGGAAATAATCGGTGCCGCCGAAAACCAGCCCGCCGCCGGCGGATGACCGGGCATGATCGGCTATAAAATCAATAGATTGGAGCATGATGCAAGGGACGCTTCAGGTACCGCAAGGATGATTTTCTTGGGCTCCCATGAAAGATTATGGAGGCTAACGGAGCGTCGCTGCGGGGTGGGGTCGGCTTGGTGACGCTGCGGGCGCGGATTCCACGGTCCGGGCAAGAGACCAAGCGCCTGCACAAGGCGGCCGTACGACATCTATGCCGCTTGCGCGCCGGCGGCGGGTGAGATCGTGGCGTGATTAGACTAGCGGGGTGCGTCACTGTTTGCCGGATCGGACGTGCGAGGGCGAGGCATTCACCACCAGCCGTACCAGGCGCTCACTCATATCGCGGCAGCCGTTCCGCCTTCCGCCTGACCGAGTTCCCGCGCGAGACTGTCATCATCAAGGATAAAGACATCGATTCCTTTGCGGGCCAGCGCGTGGATGAAATCGCGTCTGTTCATCCCGGCCAACTCGGCCGCCCGCTCCTGTGACATCAGACCACGCCCGTACCAGTGGATGGCCGCCGCCAGTTTCATCTCGCGGCCGAATTCGGTCGGCGAACGGCGCAGGGCAGACAATGCGGAATCGGGAATTGCAAGAGTCAATGCAGTCATCTGTGTTCTCGACGTGGTTCTCCACGGGCGAATGCTACCATAGTCGCCGTACGCCAAAGCGATCGAACAGGGCCTCGTTGCTGACCCAGGCACGCAGTTCCTCCTCCGGCAACGGCTCGAAGAAGCGTTGGTCGACCCGGGCCTTACCGCTCAGAGCGCCGAAGCGCCGGCCGCTGGGGCGGGGCGCGATGGGGGTGAGGCGTACGACGGGTGTACCGGCCTTGGCGATCACCACCTCCTCGCCGCGGCATGCCTGGTCGATGATTTTGGAAAGCCGGGTCTTGGCCTCGTGGATATTGACCTGGATCATAGGGGCGACTGGGTGCTTAGCTAACGGAGATTGGTCCAGTGTAGCAGTCAGACGGTGCCGCGTAACGATCACGCGGCCTTGATCATTAGCGCGCCACTGGGAGCGCCGCACCCCAGTGCGGCGCGATCTCGCAATGACCTTCGGCGTCGCGTGCTGCTGATGGGCCGGGCCGCACTGGAGTGCGGCGCCCCGAGTCGGTCGGCCTGACGGCCGACCGGACCGGCTGAAGCCTTGACCTCCGGGGTCTTGACCATCCTCCGAGGCGCACAGCGCCTGACACAGGCGTGCCACCGCCGCAGCGGTGGCACGAGAAAGGGGGAGAGGCTATGCCGCCTCCCGCCCATCCGCCTGTTTCAATCGGCACTCGGCCGCCAGCCGCCTTAGAAATTGCTCGGGCGTCAGGGCCTCCCCGAGCAGGCTGCGCTGGCGACAGACGTTGGCGAAGTCACCCGCGGTCAATCCCTGGAGCGTCTCCAGATGGCGCGCCAACTCCGGCGCGACCGGCTCGTTACTATCGCCCAGTGCCTCCCGCGCGAATAGCGCAAGCCGTTGCGCCGGTGTCAGTGCCCGGAAATTGAGCTTGAAATCGAATCGCCGCAAGGCCGCCGCATCGATACCGGCCATCAGGTTGGTTGCGGCAATGAAGATGCCGGGATAGCGCTCCATCTGCTGCAATAGCTCATTGACCTGGGTGCGCTCCCAACTGTGCCGAGCGGCCCGCCGGTCACTCAAGAAGCTGTCGACCTCATCGAGCAGCAGGACCGAATGCGCCGGGTCGCATTCGCGGAACAACCGCGCCAGGTTCTGCTCGGTCTGCCCGACATAGGGCGAGATGAGGTCGGACGCCTGGCGCGCCACCAGTTCGCGATCCAGCGCCTCGGCCAGGACCTCGGCAAAGGCGGTCTTGCCGGTGCCGGGCGGGCCGTAGAAGCACAGGCTGCCGCGTCCCTGCGCGGCGAGGGCGCGGGCGATGGCATTCGGGGCGATCCCGCCGGCGAGGTTGAGAAAGGCCACGTCGAAGCGGGTCGCCGGGGTCCGCCGGCGGGGCGTCGGTGCCCCATAGAGTAGGGTGCGGACCGCCGCCACCCCGGCGCGAACCGTCTGCTCGGCCGGGGCCTGCGGGTGCAGGTCCAGCAGGCGCCGGGCGGCACCCAACTGGGCCGGCGCCAGGACCGCATCGGCGGCCAACTCATCCAGCAGGGCTGGCGGCAGGTCGCGGTCGCCCAGATGGCTCTCGACGATGGCGCGGCGCACCGAGCGGGGCGGGGTGACGAAGGCGACCGGCAGCAGGAAGCGGCGCAGGAAGGCGGGGTCCATGCCGGCCGCATCGTTGGTGATCCAGATCGCCGGGACCGGATTCTCCTCCAGGATGCGGTTCATCCAGCCCTTCTGGCGGCCGGTCGCGCGGCGCACACCCATGAAGGCGAACGGATCATCACCGGGATCGAAGACGTCCTCGACCTCGTCGAAGATCAGCACCGCGTCGCGCCGGCGGCCGAGCAGGCGCTGGGCCAGCAGATAGGCCGAGAGACGGCCGGTGCGCCGCAGCCCGTCGCCATCCTCATCGGCGCTGCGCACCTGGTAGGCGCGCAGCCCGCAGGCCGCCGCCAGCGCCCGCGCCAGTTCGGTCTTGCCGGTCCCGGGCGGCCCATAGAAGAGCGCGTTGACACCGACCGCCGCGGTGGCCGCACCGTGGCGCAAGACCCCTTGCAGCCGAGCAGCGGCATCCGCCAACTGCGGAAAGGCGTCCAGGCGCCAGGCCCCGGCCGGGGCCGGTTCGATCAGGAGCGCCAGCAGGGCCTGCGCATCCCGCGGGGCGGCCTCCAGCACCTCACGCAGCAGGCCGGTGGGGTTCAGGAAGTCCTCCAGGTCACTGAGACCGTCCTCGCAATCCACCAGGCCGAGCACCCGCAGCGGGGCGCGCCTGGCCAGGGCGGTCTGCGTGGTCGCGAGATCCAGGCCCAGCAGGGTCGCCAGTCGCCCCAGATTGATCCGGGCGGCAATGCGGCCACTGGTGCGCCCGTTGGCGCGCAGCAGCAGGCGCAGCGGGTCGGCCAGTTCACGCTGCTCCAGGAAATCGAGCATGCGCAGCGCGCTCTGGTCGAGCCCCAGGGCCTCGCCGAGCAGCGCAATGGTGGCCGAGGTCGGCGCGGCGGCGTCGGCCTGCGCCAGCCGCCTCAGCACCCGGGGCGGGACCGTCTTGAAGAAGGTCCGCAGACGCTCGCGCAGGTCTGCGGCACCCAGCGGGAGAGCGGACTCGTCCGCGTCATCGTCCTTGCCCCCAGTGCGTTCATGCTCTTCCCAATCGCTTGCGCTGGGCGCGAGCCAGGCGTAGTCCACGTCGGCGAAGGGCGACAGGAAGGCCGCGGCGGCGGCGGGATTGAACAAGGGCACCGAGAGTTCCCACAGGGCGCCCAGGACGTCGCTATCCTTCAAGTCCTGACGCAGACGCGCATCGCCCCGCACCAGTTGCAGGGCATAGCGGGCGGCCCGGCGCGCGGCGGCGGGTACGGCACTGAAGTCGGTGCGCCAGAGGGTACGATGGTCGTTCATGCTCAATTCTCCTGCGCCCACGGCATGAAGCGGCGGCGATCGAAGCAAAAGCTCAAGAGGTCGCCGCGGGCGGGACCGGTCTCCCAGAGCATGCCGACGACCAGATCGCGGGGCTCTCGGAAGTAGGTCGATCCGGCGTCGGTCTGCCCATCGAACACCGGCGCCTCCAGCAGCTCCAGCACCACCACCGGCTGGCCATAGCGCGGGAGGCGGTGGTTCTTCATCCCGGGCTTCCAACTGACCAGGTCGCCGGGGACAAGGCGATGCGGTTCGGTAAACGACCGGTAACGCTCCCGCAGGGCCGCGCCGAGGTCGCCGCTGAGCCCATCCAGCGGCTCGTCCGCGAGCAGGTCCAGCGGGTCCTCTTCGCTCAGACCGATCAGGTCAAGCAGTTGGCGCGACGACAGGTCTTGGTTCTTCGGGGCCATGGCGGGTTCCTCTTACGTGGCGGTTGGTGAGACGTATTGAAGCATTGCCATGCGTCAAACTCTGTCGCACACTAGCGCCATGTTGGCTACCCATGAAATCCGCATCGCGCGCCTCAGGCGTCTGGAGGCCCTGTTGCCCCGCGGGCGGGCGCCCGACGCTTGCCCGGACGGCGCGCGTCTGCTCGCGAGCCTGCGCGGGGTCTATACCGGCCCCACGCCGGAGTCTAGCCTGCGTAAGCTGCAACGCGATCTGGAGGCCCTGGTCAAGGCGGGGCGCATCGAGGCGGTCAACCCAGGCGGCAAGCCGTTGCGCTACCGACTGGTCGCCCAGGAGCAGGACGAAGACCGAGCGATCTGGGAGTACAACCTCCTGTTGATGCGCGCGCTGGTGGCCGAGGCCCTGCCCCAGCACCGGCTCGATCGGCTATGGCAGCGGTTACTGACCAACGCAGAAGGTCCCAGGCTCAACGAGGAGCGTCTGCGGATCGTCCCCGACACCCTGCGCCTGCAACCCGTGGCGCTCTATGCCGGGGTCCTGGAGGCCGTGATCCAGGCCCTGGCGCAGCCCTGTGCACTGCAGGTAGGCTATCGCAACGCCGAGGGTGACCAGAGCGCCGCCTGCCTGCACCCACAGGCGCTGGTGCAACGCGGCCCCATCCCCTATCTGTTTGCACTCAAGAATGACGAGGAAGAGCCGGTTCGGCTCTATGCACTGCACCGGATGACCGGGGCCACAGCGCTGCCACAGACGCCCGCGCGGGCGGCAGCGGGCTTCGATCTGGATCAGGCCATCGCCAACGGCCAGGTGGACTTCGGCCAGGGGGAGCAGATCGACCTGGAATTGCGGGTGCGCGGCTATATGGCGACAGTGCTGACCGACTGCCCGCTGGCCGCGGGTCAACACTTGGAGAACGAACTGCCCGGGTCCGATTTCGATATCCGGGTATCGGCGCAGGTCCCGGATACGGGGCAGTTGCTGCGCTGGCTGTTGGGGGCCGGGAACAATGTCGAGGTGGTCGCCCCGCCGGATTTGCGCCGGGTGGTGGCGGTGCAGGCGGCGAAGATGGCGGCGCTCTATGCCGATGCGGAGGATCAATAGGGGGAAAGGCGCCGGGGCCTTGGTCATCGTTCCGGCCACTGGAGGTCGAGGCTTTAGCCG
>CAILVI010000045.1 GCA_903837595.1 uncultured Thiodictyon sp. | reverse complement strand
GGAAGCAGGTGCCCGCAAGTGACCGGTCGCCCAGCAGACTCGAGGCACCCCGAGGCAACCCGAGGCAACTAGATGAACTTCAATCTGACACTCATTGGCCAGATGATCTCCTTCGGGGTCTTCGTCTGGTTCACCATGACCTATGTCTGGACGCCCATCATTAAGGCGCTCCAGGAACGCAAGGCCAAGATCGCCGAAGGTCTGGCTGCCGCCGAGCGCGGTCACCAGGAGAAAGCGCTGGGCGAGCAACGTGCCCTTCAGCTGCTCAAGGACGCCAAGTCCCAGGCGGCCGATATCCTGGGCCAAGCGCAAAAGCGCGCCGGGGAGATTGTCGAGGAGGCCAAGGTCGACGCCCGCGCCGAGGGCCAGCGTCTGGTCGTCTCCGCCCAGGCCGAGATCGAGCACGAAACCAACCGGGCGCGTGAGGAGTTGCGTGGGAAGGTTGCCACGCTGGCGGTCGCTGCGGCAGAAAAGATCCTGAAGAAGGAAATTGACGCCCGCGCCCACCAGTCGATCGTCGACGACTTCGTCAGACAGATTTAGGGACAGACCATGGCCGGAGAACTCACAACCATCGCCCGGCCCTACGCCGAGGCCGTCTTTGCCCGCGCGCAGGAGACCGCTCAGGTCGACGCCTGGTCGCAGCCACTGGAGACGCTCGCCGCGATCGCGTCGGACCCGCAGGTGGCCGTGCAGATCGGTAATCCGAATCTGGCGCCGGGCCGCGTGCGCGACATGATCCTGAGCGTGGCCGGCGATTCGTTGCCGGCAGAGCTCGCGAATCTGGTTCGGCTGCTGTCTGACAATGGCCGTCTGGTCGCGCTTCCGGAGCTCGCCGAGCTCTACGAGGAGCGACGGGTGGCCAGCCAGGGCGTGCGGCAGGTACTGGTGCGCAGCGCCTTCCCGGTCGACGCCGACCAGGAACAGGAGCTCGCCCGCTACCTCAGCCGCCGTCTCGGCGCCCAGGTCGAGCTCACGGTGGAACAGGATTCCGACCTCATCGGCGGCGTCGAGATTCGCGCCGGCGATCTGGTGATCGACGACTCGGTCCGCGGCAAGCTCAAGCAACTCGCGCACGCACTCCAATTCTGAACGGGCCTATTGTGAACAGGACACCGCCATGCAACTGAATCCTTCCGAGATCAGCGATCTCATTAAGCAGAAGATCGAACAGTTCGAGCTGAAGACGGAGGCCCGTACCGAAGGCACCATCGTCAGCATCACGGACGGCATCGTGCGCGTGCACGGTCTGTCTGATGCCAAGTATTACGAGATGCTGGAGTTCCCCGCGGACCCCGCTGGTCAGGCGACGTTCGGCCTGGCCCTGAATCTGGAGCGCGACTCGGTCGGCGCGGTGATCTTGGGCGCCTACACCCACTTGAGCGAAGGCGACTGGGTGCGTTGCACCGGGCGCGTGCTGGAAGTCCCGGTCGGCCCGGGCCTGCTCGGTCGGGTGGTCGACTCATTGGGTAACCCCATTGACGGCAAGGGCCCGATCGACGCGGTCGGCACGGCCCCGATCGAGAAGGTGGCCCCCGGCGTGATCGCGCGTAAGTCGGTTGACCAGCCGGTGCAGACCGGTATCAAGGCGATCGACGCCATGGTTCCGGTCGGCCGCGGTCAGCGCGAACTGATCATCGGCGACCGCCAGACCGGCAAGACCGCGGTCGCGATCGACGCCATCATCAATCAGAAGGGCACCGGCGTTAAGTGCATCTATGTCGCGGTGGGTCAGAAGAACTCATCCATTGCGACCCTGGTGCGCAAGCTGGAAGAGTTCGGCGCGATGGAGCACACCATCATCGTCGCCGCCGCCGCCGCCGAATCGGCCGCCATGCAGTACATTGCCCCCTACGCGGGCTGCACCATGGGCGAGTATTTCCGTGACCGTGGCGAGGACGCCATGATCATTTATGACGACTTGACCAAGCAGGCGTGGGCCTACCGTCAGGTCTCACTGCTGCTGCGCCGCCCGCCGGGTCGCGAGGCCTACCCGGGTGACGTCTTCTACCTGCATTCGCGCCTGTTGGAGCGCGCCGCGCGCGTCAACGCGCACTACGTGGAAGAGCAGACCAATGGTGCGGTGAAGGGCAAGACCGGGTCTTTGACCGCGTTCCCGATCATCGAGACCCAGGCCGGCGACGTGTCCGCCTTCGTGCCGACCAACGTGATCTCCATCACGGACGGCCAGATCTTCCTGGAGACCGACCTGTTCAATGCCGGTATCCGCCCCGCCATCAATGCGGGTCTGTCGGTGTCGCGCGTCGGTGGTGCGGCCCAGACCAAGATCATCAAGAAGCTCGGCGGCGGTATTCGTCTGGCGCTGGCCCAGTTCCGCGAACTGGCGGCGTTCTCCCAGTTCGCGTCCGATCTGGATGAGGCCACCCGCAAGCAATTGAGCCGCGGTGAGCGGGTCACTGAGCTGATGAAGCAGGTCCAGTACTCCCCGCTGAGTGTGGCGCAGATGGCGGTTTCGCTGTTCGCCGCCAATGAGGGCTACCTGGACGATGTCGATGTGAAGAAGGTGGTGGACTTCGAGCGCGCCCTGCAGTCTTACATGAAGACCGCACAGGCCGAACTGCTCGATCGGATCAACGCCACCGGCGATTACAACGACGAGATCCAGACCGCCATGCATGCCGCGATCAAGGCCTTCAAGGCCAACAATACGTGGTAGTTAGCCGCCAAGTCTTCGTGACCAGCCTCCCAGCGGGGGCGGTCGCGACGGCCAAGGTGTTGCATGACTCGATTCAACCCGCTGTCGCTGCCATTCAAGCTGGTGGCCGGCAGCTGGAAGCTGGGAGCTTGAGCTAATGGCTGGCGCCAAAGAAGTCCGCACCAAGATCGCGAGCATCAAGAGCACGCAAAAAATCACCAAGGCCATGCAGATGGTTGCGGCGTCCAAGATGCGTAGGGCTCAGGAGCGCATGTCCGCCTCCAAGCCCTATGCGGAAAAGATGCTGGGGGTGATCAGCCATTTGGCCCGTGCCACACCCGAGTATCGACACTCCTTCATGGCAGTGGAGCGGGAGCGCAAGCGGGTCGGTTATATCATCGTTTCATCCGACCGCGGTCTGTGCGGGGGGCTCAACAGCAACCTGTTCCGGCGCCTCATCGTCGAGATCAAGGCGCAAAAGGCCGCGGGTGTCGAGCCGGTGTTCTGCACCATCGGCACCAAGGCGCTGGCCTTTTTCCGGCGCTTCGGCGGCAAGGTGCTCGGCCAGGCGACCCACCTGGGCGACAAGCCGCACATCGAGAGCCTGATCGGGACGGTCAAGGTGATGCTCGACGCCTTCGATGCCAAGGAGATCGACGCGATCTATGTCGCGAGCAACGAGTTCGTCAACACCATGACGCAGCGGCCGGTGATCCGCCAATTGGTGCCCCTGGTGCCGGGCGAGCAGGCCTCCATGCCGCTGCACTGGGACTATATCTACGAACCCGACGCCAAGACGGTGCTCGATTCACTGCTGACTCGTTATATCGAGTCCCTGGTCTATCAGGGGGTGGTGGAGAACGGTGCCTGTGAGCAGGCGGCGCGCATGGTCGCCATGAAGTCCGCCTCCGACAACGCGGGCGAACTGATCAGCGAACTGCAACTGATCTACAACAAGGCGCGCCAGGCGGCGATTACGCAAGAAATCTCCGAGATCGTGGGCGGCGCGGCGGCGGTCTAGCCGGGCACTGCGATTGAGAACCCCGATTCAAAACGCATCCCCAGACGCCTGCCCAGGCGAGAACGAGGAATAGAATATGAGCTCTGGTAACGTAGTGCAGATCATCGGCGCCGTGGTGGACGTGCAGTTCGCCCGCGCGGATATGCCCAAGGTCTATGACGCACTCACCATCGACTCCTGCGGCCTGACCCTCGAGGTGCAGCAGCAACTCGGCGATGGCGTGGTACGCACCATCGCCATGGGCTCCACCGATGGACTGCAGCGTGGCATCCCGGTGACCGCGACCGGCGCCCCGATCAGCGTCCCGGTGGGTCAGGGGACCCTGGGCCGTATCATGGACGTGCTGGGCAACGCGGTGGATGAGGAAGGCCCGGTCAAGACGGACGAGCGGTGGGCGATCCACCGTCCGGCGCCGAAGCTCGAAGACCAGGCGGCCTCCACCGAGATCCTGGAGACCGGCATCAAGGTCATCGACCTGATCATGCCGATCGTCAAGGGCGGTAAGGTCGGGCTGTTCGGCGGTGCCGGCGTAGGCAAGACCGTGACCCTGATGGAGTTGATCAACAACATCGCCAAGGCCCACGGCGGCTTCTCGGTGTTTGCCGGGGTCGGCGAGCGTACCCGTGAGGGCAATGACTTCTATCACGAGATGAAGGAGTCAAAGGTTCTCGATAAGGTCGCCTTGGTTTACGGCCAGATGAATGAGCCCCCGGGCAACCGCCTGCGTGTCGCCCTGACCGGGCTGACCATGGCCGAATACTTCCGCGAGGAAGGCCGGGACGTGTTGCTCTTCATCGACAACATCTACCGCTACACCCTGGCGGGTGTGGAGGTCTCCGCACTGCTGGGCCGTATGCCGTCCGCGGTGGGCTACCAGCCAACCCTGGCCTCCGAGATGGGCGCCCTGCAAGAGCGCATCACCTCCACCCGGACCGGTTCCATCACCTCGTTCCAGGCCGTCTATGTGCCGGCGGACGACTTGACCGACCCGTCCCCGGCCACCACCTTTGCGCACCTGGATGCGACCCTGGTGTTGTCGCGGCAGATTGCAGAACTCGGCATCTATCCGGCCGTGGACCCGCTGGACTCCACCAGCCGTATCCTCGACCCGAACGTGGTCGGTGCCGATCATTACGACACCGCGCGCGCCGTGCAGGGGACCCTGCAGCGTTACAAGGAATTGAAGGACATCATCGCCATCCTGGGCATGGACGAGCTCTCCGAGGACGACAAGCTCACCGTCTCGCGCGCCCGCAAGATCCAGCGCTTCCTGTCCCAGCCGTTCACCGTCGCCGAGGTATTCACCGGCGCCCCGGGCAAGTATGTGCCCGTCGCGGACACCATCAGGGACTTCAAGGCCATCGTCAACGGCGAATACGATCACCTCCCCGAGCAGGCCTTCTATATGGTCGGCGGCATCGACGAAGCCATCGCCAAGGGCGAGCAGATGGCCGCCTAGGCGGCTGCGAACAGAGGGTTAAGCTATGGCTATGACCATCCATGTGGACATCGTGAGCGCCGAGGGGGCTATCCACTCCGGGCTTGCGACCATGGTCTTCGCAACCGCGGAGATGGGCGAGGTCGGCATCGCCCCCCGGCATACCGCATTCATCAGCCGTCTGCGGCCGGGTGATGTGCGGGTGCAGCATGAGAACGGCGAGCAGGAGCATTTTTATGTCTCCGGCGGCATGATCGAGGTCCAGCCCATGGCCGTGACCGTGTTGGCTGACACCGCGATCCGCGCCCAGAACCTGGACGAGGCCGCAGCCTTGGAGGCCAAGCGCAAGGCCGAAGACGCACTCGCCGGCCACGCCGCCGAGTTCGAATACGCCAAGGCCCAGGCCGAACTGGCCGAGGCCATCGCGCAACTGCGGGCGATCGAACGGATGCGCAAGATGAAGGCAAGTTAAGACGCCCTCCCGGTCGTCTTAACTTAACGCCCCCGGCGCCCTGCGCCGGGGGCGCTTTTTTTTGCTCCCTTCTCGTGACACCGCTCAGCGGTGTCAAGCCTGCGTTGGGCGCTCTGCGCCGCGAGGCCGTCGTGAGCCCGTAGGTTGGGGTGAGGAACGGACACTGGTGGCGAATTCCGCAGCCGGGCGAGGCGGATGCCGAGCCGACAACGCGGCGACGTTCGCCTACACTGGAGGGACCGGTTGT
>CAILVI010000044.1 GCA_903837595.1 uncultured Thiodictyon sp. | reverse complement strand
TAGGCGCGCACGAGTACCGCCAACAGCAGGGCGGCGATCAGCACACCCGCCAGGCCGAAGCGGGTCAGGCCCTCGATCAGCACACTGTGCAGGTGTGAGGCCCGCGGTGCATTGGCCCGTTGGTAGTCGGCGACCGCCACCACCCGCTGCGGCACCAGGAACTCGGTGGTGCTGGTCCCGGGTCCAAAACCCAGGAGCGGGCGGGCGGCGAAGACCTGCAGCCCCAACTCAGCCAGATTGAGCCGGATGCCGACCGACGCGCTCTCGTCATAGCTCAAGGCGTGTTGGCTGCCGACGGTGAGTTCGCGCAGGTCGATCATTTGTCGCTCGCGAGTGGCCCACAGCAGTGCGGCGGCCAGGGTCACCAACAGGAGCGCGGCGATCAGGGCCAGGCGTGCCTGACGTGGGATCGGTCCGCTTTGGCGGCGCTGCTGGCGCCACAGGATGACGGCATAGAGCATCCCGGCAATGGCGAGCCCCACGGCCGCCCCCCGCGACTGGGTGACGACCAGGACGAACAGCAGCGCCGCCAGTCCCAGCACCCAGAGTGGCCAGCCGAGCCAGGGCCGGGGGCCGGTGATCCGGGCACGCAACAGCACCAGCCCCACCAGCGCCACCGAGGCGATAAACGCCAGCCCCAGGTTGGCAAAGCCGAAGTCGTAGCGCAGCCCGTGCAGCATCGCCGGCGTCAGTGCCCAGTCGCTCTTGTACAGCACCCCGAACGCCAGCCCCAGGGCCGCCGCGGCGAGCACCTGCCAGAGCAGCTGCGGGTCGCGCCGCAGCCACCAGGCGGGGACCACGAACAGGAAGGGCGCCGTCCAGGCCCAGGCGCCCTGCCACTGGGCGGATGCGATGGCCGGAAAGAGCCAGGCGGCGCGTACTGCGAGCGCGGCGGTGATGAGCAGCACACCCAGGGCCAGCAGCATGGCCGGCTCACGGCCCAGTTGCCGCCGCTGCGCAGGGACCTCGGTGAGAAAGAGCAGCGTCAGCAGCAGCAGCGCGATCATGGCCGGCTTAGTGAGTGACCAGGCCGTGAAGGCAAAGATCAGGAGCAGGCCCCGGGCGACGGCGGGCTTGCGGGTCAGGATGGCACTCGGCAGGGTCATGCTTGGCGGGGCTCTAGGTGGGGCTCTGGGTGTGGAGCCATCGTCGGCGCGGCGGCAGGGGTCTGCCGCCATGGTAAAACAAACATCAGTCGGTCAGCAGGTTGTACAGTGCCTCGAATTCCCGGCTGAGCTTGTGCTTGGGGTCCAGATGAATCATCGGCAGGGCCTGGGTGTGTGACTCGCGGATCTTGATCGACGCTGACAGGAAGGCGTCCAGCACCGGCAGCCCCTCGGCGCGTAACTCCTCCACCAGGCGCAGCGGCAGGTTGGCGCGCGCCTGATACTGGTTCACCACGATGCCCTCCACCCGCAGGTTGCGATTGTGATCGGCCTGGATCTCGCGCACGCTGTCCATCAGCGCCACCAGCGCGCGGCGCGAGAAGTCATCGCAGTCGAACGGAATCAGGCAGGTGTCGGCGGCAATCAGCGCCGAGCGGGTGAAAAAATTGAGTGCCGGCGGGGTATCGATGAACACCGCGTCGAAATCCTTCAGCGTATCCAGCGCCTCGCGCAGTTTGTACATCTTGTAGCGCGATTCCAGCTTGACCTGCTGTTCCTCCAGGCGGGGATCGGCGGGGAGGACGAACAGGTTGGGAAAGCGGGTGCTCGCCACATACTCGATCGGCTTGGCCCCAAACATCCGGAAGTTCAGGATGTCCTCGAAAAAGTGGGCCAGCGTCTTTTCCTGCTCATCCAGCGCCTGGCCCAGCAGATAGCGCGACGCGTTGGCCTGCGGGTCCAGATCGACCAGCAGGGTCTGCCGACCCCGCGCGGCACTGATGGCGGCCAGGTTGCAGGCGATGGTCGACTTGCCTACCCCCCCTTTCTGATTGAAGACGACTCGGCGCATGGCGGTGTTCCGGGAGTTGATTGGCCAGTCCCCCATTGTAGTCAAGAACACCGAGCCGGTGCGTCCCGCCGCGATGGCTCGCGCATGCGCGAGGCGTCGTAGGGGCGGGTTTCAAACCCGCCCCTACCAGCGTCCGCGAGGGTAGGTGCGACTTCAGTCGCGCCTCCATCCGATCCGACGGTTCCAGCGCGGGCCAGGTCTGCGCCGCCCGCTCGGCGTCTTCCAACTCCTCGCGGCGGCGCCAGTCGCCGCAGTGTTCAATCAGCGCACGGGCGCGGGCGAGCTCGGCACGGTCGCGCCAGAGCCGGGCGCGGTGCAGGTGGCAGTCGGCCATGAAGAGCACCATGCCGCCGCGGGAGGCGATCGACCGGGCCTCGTCCAGGTCGGCGCGGGTAGGGCCGACGGACCCCGAACGCCCATCGGGGCGCGCGAGCCAGACCCGCCAGGCGGCGCGCTCCGGCCCGGCCAGCAGCAGGCCGCAATACCGAAAGCCCCAGAGTGAGTAGAGTAGCGGGTACTGGGGCTGAAACTCCGCCTGCATGGTCTCGGCCTCGCGGAAGCGCGCGAGTGCGGCCTCCCGTTCGCCCTGCTGGTGCAGTGTATCGGTCAGGGTCGTACGCTTGCTCAGGCGCTGGAAGGCATCGCCGCTGCGGTCGGCGTACTCCACTGACCGCCCGGCGTCCGCCAGCGCGTCCGACACCAGGCCCAGGGTCAGGTCCAGTTCGCTCAGGTTGCTGGCGACAACCGCGGCGTTCTTCCAGTCCTGTAGCCGAACCGCGCCGTCCAGCCCCGCCCGCATCGGCCCCACCGCCTCGCTCAAGCGGCCCAGCGCGCGCAGGTGGAAGGCCGCCTGGTTGAGCAGCCAGGCCCGGTCGGGCTCGCTCAAGGCGGTGGAGACCCGCTGGCAGGGCTCGTCGAAGAAGCAGGCGACCGCGCCCAACTCGTTGCCGAAGGCGCCAAGTTTCCTGACTGCATACGCTTCGGCGCCGTGGCCGATGCGGTCACGATAGACCTCTTCGCACGCCTGCTGCTGCAATCCCGCGAGACACCCGTGTGCGACCGCCTGGTAGAGCGGCTGGAGCCCAGCCAGCCCGTCCGGGCGCGGGGGACGCTGGCCTTCAGGTATTCATAGAGTCGCCGGTGGCCCTCGCGCCAGGCGTCCGGGTGCGTCTCGCGCAGCCGCCGGCTCAGGTACTCGCGCACCAGCGGGTGGGCGTCGACCGCGTCGGTCTGGGGGCGCCGCACCCCAGTGCGGCCCGGCCCATCCGCAAACCGCGACGCCGGGGTCGTTTGCGAGATCGTGCCGCACTGGGGTGCGGCGCTCCCAGCGGCAGGGAACTCGATCAGCCCGCCGTCGGCGAGTCGGCTCAGTGCCTGGTTCCACCGCGCCTGGGTCAGGTCCATCACGGGCTCGGTCAGCCCCAGGATGGCCGGCGCCTGCCGCAGCGCCTGGATGCACCCGCCATCCGCCGGCCGGTCGAAGAGCCCGAGCAGCCGCAGGGCGGCCAGTTCCACCGTCGCGCCCGCCCGTTCGAACCAGGTCTCGTAGGCCGCCAGGACCCGGAAGATATGGCCGTCAGCCGCGTCCATCAGGTCCACGGTATCGCGCCGCCGGCAGTCGCCCGCTTCGGCCTCTTTCAGATAGCACCCGAGCAGGCTGAGCGTCAGTGCATGGCCTCGGACCTCGTGGCTGGCGGCGCAGAGTTCCGGGTCGTCCGGCCCGATGGCGGCGGCCCCAGCCCGCACGCAGCCCACCCGGTGCAGCAGCCGGGCGCGGTCGGCGCCGCTCAGGTTTCCCAGGTCATGGGTCAGGACCGCGCCTTGGGGGTATTCGGGTCCGCGGGCGTATTCGGCCAAATCCGCGATGGCCTCCCGGCTGGTCAGTCGCGTAAGCCCCGGCTGGCCGGCGCCCGCGAGCTGGGCGAGCAGTGCCTTGAGCCCGGGGGCGCGCAGTTGCCCGGCCATCGGTCCGGGCGGGTATTGCAGCGGCTCGCAGCCGTCCAACACCAGCAGGGTGCGCCGCGCCGCCACCGCCTGGGCCAGCAGCCGGCCCTTGTCCCAGGGGGAGGCGGCCGGGTCGTGTGCGACCCCGAACCAGGCGAGCGCCTCGGCGAGGAAGCTGTCGTCCGACGCCTGACGGTCATCGCCGGTCCCCTGGCTATAGAAGCTCCAGCCGAACACCCGTTCCGCCCCGCGCCAGCCGTCGGCCCGCAGCCGGTCCAGCCAGCGCTTGACGAGCGCCGTCTTGCCCACCCCGCCGGGGGCGATCAGGGTGACGATCTGCACGCCGTTGCCGGACCCCTCGCCTGACCAGGCGGCGTCGAGCATTTCAAGTTCTGGCCCGCGGCCGAGAAAGTCCGGGGCGCCGGCGGGGAGCTTGGTCAGGTCGACCCGGAGCGCCGTGTCGCCCGGGTCCGTGAAGGTGAGCGGCTCGCCCTGCGGGCGCGGGCGGCGCTTGGGTTCGCCCACCGGGCCGGCCTCGACGCCGGCCTGCTCAAGCAGCGCGTCATACAGGGCCTGGTAGCCCGATTCCGAGTTCAGACACTAGAAGGTCCGGCCGCGCACCGGTTCGGGGATGCAGGGCTCATCCGCCGGGTCGAACAGGACCGGGATGTAACGGGCGGTGCGGCTGTGGGCGTCGTAGATCGCCTGGGTGACGATGGCCCCTTCCCAGTCGACCCCTTTGCCCTTGGTCGGGTCCTCGTGCCCGCTGAAGCGGCGGTAATAGGTCGGGGTGCAGCAGAGCAGCACCCGGTCCGCCGCGTCCAGCCAGCCGGTCGAGCATCCAGCGCGGCCAACCCTCTGGCGGGGTGCCGTTGACGTAACGGTCCAGATCGGTGGGGAGACCGTCGTGGCGCAGGCGCTCGGAGAGTGCCAGGACGCGCGAGCGGTGTGCGTCCGAGTCGTGGCTGTAGCTGATGAAGACCCCGTGGTGCCCCGGTCATGGCTGGCGGCCCCCTGCTGATTCTTGCGTTTTTTGCAAGTGTAATCGGGAGGGGCGTTTACGCAAGGCTTCGTCGCGGCCGGGGGGCCGCTCCTACACGCGTAGGAGCGGCCCCCAGGCCGCGACGGTCTCACTCCAACGGCACGTAATAGATCCAGGCGTCCTGATCCACCTTCAGATCGATAAGGCTCTGGTTGCGTACATCCAGATGCACATAAATCGGGGTGCCGGCGGGGACCACGATACCGTAGCCGGTCGGGAAGGTGATATTGGTGGTGGTGACGTTGGAGCCCAGGTAGGTGTTGCCGCGCTCGGCACCATAGACGAAGAGCCCGGGGCCGGCGTATTTCATGCGGAAGATGCAGCCGGTCGCGTCGCTGTCGGCGCACTGGTACATCTCGGGGCGGGTGGCGACCTCCAGGTCGACGTAGAGTGCAATCTCCGCCTGCTCGGCCACCGAGACGCTGACGATGGCGACCTTTTTCTTGGGCACCCAGACCCCGGCCTTGTCCACATGGCAGATGGCGCCGCGCAGGCACAGTCCGGTGGTGGCGCGGATGACCGCGGTGTGGATGGGCTGGATCTCGGGGGGGGCGGCGGCGACTGGGGCGGCGAGGGCGGCGAGCAGTAACGGCAATAGGGTCCGGGCAGCGGCCCGGGGGCGGTGTTTGTGCATTCTCTCAGGTGTCTTCGGTGGTCGTGGGTATGCCCCGCCACCCCTGGCGCGGTGGCCGCGGGCGGGCGTGATCGTCTCAGCGGTGCGCGTTTTGGCCCAGGCGGTCAGGTCGCATCGCTTTCAATAAAGGTCTCGTCAGGTGTGCTCAGCAGCCAAACAGACTCGCCATTCTTGCGCTTCATGTCCAGCACGGCGGTGCGTGGGAGTCGCCTTATGTGGCGGGTGATGGCATCCATGACCCAGCCATGCGTGATGACCAGGACGCGGCGGCCGGCATTCTCCTGGGCGATGGCCAGCAAGGCGTCGCGGACCCGGTCGGCAAAATGACCGATCGACTCGCCGTCCTCGAACAGGCAGGCGGGATTGCGCCGCACGATCTCCTGGTGCAGGCCGGGATGCGTGACGAGCAGTTCGCTCTTGGGCATGCCTTGAATGTGGCCGAAATGGCGCTCTTTCAGGCCCTCGTAGGCGGTCGGCGGCGGCAGGCCCCAGGCGGCGGCGATGATCTCCGCGGTCTCGGCCGAGCGGCGCAGCGGGCTGGTGCAGACCAGGGCAAAACCGCAGTCGGCGAGGCTCTCGGCCAGCTCACGCGCCTGCGCTCGGCCGGTGTCGTTGAGCGGCACGTCGATCCAGCCCTGGAGTATTCCGGTGATATTCCAGTCGGTCTCGCCGTGGCGGGTGACGCAGAGCTTGGTCGCGCCGGTGGTGTGGGCCGGCGGGGGGGGAGGGGGGATGGCGTTCATGGTCCAGGAGGCTAAACACTTCGCCGGGTCGTGGCAAGCTTAGGCGTCGTGTGCCAGCCGTGCCTGGGCCGTAGGTCGGGTTAGGCGCGCGTGCCAAGGTGCTGACATCAAGCGCAGACACGTGACGCGCGCCGTAACCCGACATACCTAGTGCCTGACAGGAAACTCGCATTTTCCAGCACCGTCTATTCGTGACGGCCGGGAAATCCTTGGTCGAGCCGTCCCGGACGACGCGCGTATCTGCAATTAATACCAAACGCGTCTGCC
>CAILVI010000043.1 GCA_903837595.1 uncultured Thiodictyon sp. | reverse complement strand
CTGGAGCGACTGGCCGAAAAGGCGTTGAGGCGAACCCGAAAGACCGGACGGACGGACGGGAGATAGGCCCTCGCGCCCTCTGCTCTCGCTGCGCTTCGCAACCGGGCTGGGGGGTCGCTGGTCATCCAGGACCAGCTTCAATGAGCGTTTCGCCCTGTTCATCACCCCCAGCCGGGTCGCCAGCGCCTGCCGGCGCCACACCATCCCCCGCCCGCGCCTGGAGGTGCAGCAGCCCAAGCGCCTCTGGACCAGCCAGCAACTGGACTACATCGGCACCTGTTACCGCGCGACCGCCGACCTGAGCGCCATCGCCGCGCGCCTACTCCTCGACTACGGCATCCAGCGCACCCCCGGCCAGATTCGCGCGGCCATCAACAGAAACGGTCTCACCAGCGGGCGCGACACCACCTTCCGCCCGGGGGCCCGGCCCTGGAATGCCGGACTCAAGGGCCGTAACGGCACCAGCAACACCACCTTCAAGCCCGGCAACTGCCCGCCCAACCGGCAACCGCTCGGCCACCTCCGCACCAACCGGGACGGCTATCAGGAGATCAAGGTCGCCGAGCCCAACCCCTACACCGGGCACGCTACCCGCTACCGCGCCCTGCACGTCCTGCGCTGGGAGCAGGCACACGGCCGCTCGGTCCCGCCCGGACACTGCGTCATCTTCATCGATGGCGACCCTGCGCACTGCGACCCGGACAACCTCTGTCTGGTCGAGCGCGCCGAGCTACTGCGCATCAATCACAACGGCCATGCCGATCTCCCCAAAGAATTACGCCCCCAGGCCATCACCCTGGCCCGGGTGCAGACTGCCATCAGCCGGGCCGCCAGGCCCCGTAACCACGCAGCGGAGCCCGATCATGTACCTGGGTAGCCTCAAGCCCCAACTCAGCCTTCCCGCAGAGGACCTTGCCCGCGCCGTGCGCTATCCCATCGGCGCCACCGCCGCCGCCCCCCAGGCCAAGCTCCTCCGCCCGCCGCCCGGCTGGCGCGACCCCTACAACCGCCCGCTCGCCGCCCCCGCCGGCCGTCCGGCGCCCCCGACCGATCTCGGACCCGATTGCGCCGGCGAGCGTCCGATCCGCACCCCCGACGAAGCCCCCCGGGCCGGGTCCAAGGTCGGCCAACTCTACGGCTACCTGGTGCGCCAGAGACACCCAGTGACCTCCGCGCAGGCCACCAGCCGCTTTGGTCCGCTGGTATCCGCAAATTTCAGCCACTTGGTGAACTCCGGCTGGGTCAAATCCCGGACCATAAAAAAAGGCCGGGAGCGCGCGATCGTCGAATATCTGCACCGCGCCCGCCCCTGGCCGCCGGTACCAGAAGGGACCCAGATCCTCCGCACCCGCGGGGCACCATGATGCACCCCGCCGCCCTGAGTCCCGGCGATCTCTCCGACCCGGGCAGCTTAATCTGGAGTCCGATGGCGCGCGCTCGCTCTCAGGTCCAGTGTTAGCCATTTTGAGGTATATGACCCTTGGCCGAATTATCACTCAGGCACGCAGAACAGGCAGCTGAAACAGCGCTGCAATATGTTCATGCGTTCGACTCTGCGGATTGGAGCACCGACGCGCCTTGGCCGCACAGGTCCGACCTGGCCCATGCTCTGGAGCATTGCCAGGAACTGGCCGCGATGGTGCTCAATCTGGTTGGGCGCGTTCCTCGCTCGGATGATGCGCCTGGGCCAGTTGATATCTATTGGGAGCATCAAGCCGGCCGACCATCGCAGAAGTTGAGCGACCCGGTACGCTGTTTTTGATGGCTAACGAACAGGGCTAAAGCGGGCGCGCCACTATGACATTGCAGATCAGTACCGACCGTGATGCGCGCCTCGCTTTTGAGCCCAGTGTTAGGCTATTTCGCTGAGGACCGTGCGATGAACATGAATGAGATGGCAACCGCCCTGGGCGTCCCGCTGCCCTTCCTGCTGACCGGCCGGACGCGCCCGAGCAAGCCGAAGCTCCGGGTTCTTCCGGGCGGCAAGATGCCCGCGCCGCCGGCCACGCCGACCCCGCGGCCGGAGGACACCCGTGCTTGACAGTCACAACGGCCGGGGGCTAGGCTTGCCCCCGAGGCTTGATAACCTCGCAAAGAGCGGACTCCGCACCCGTCAGACATGCGGTTTTTTTGTGCCCAGCCAGTTTCAATGGCCGGGAGGGTGCAGGGATACAACACCGGGAAACCGGGAAAACTGCACGCGGTCTCTTTGCCGTTATCAACCTCCTGGCCGCCCTTCGGGGCGGATGTTGCGTGATAGCACAAAGAGTACCAGTCCATGACAACCTCCCTGAGCCTTACGCCGATCGATGGCGAGCCCCGTATCCACGACCTAACCCTTGCCGTTTGGCTTGGTTTTGATCGCCCTGTCAATATCCGAAACATCGTCAAGAGGAACGAAGCCAAGCTGCTGAAGTTTGGCCCCCTCTCCACCGTGGAGAGGGTCATCAACGGCGGGAATGCCAAAGAGTTCTACCTGAACCAGAAGCAGTCCATCTTCATCTGCATGAAGTCCGAGACCGCCAACGCCTTCGATGTCCAGGTAGAGATTGTTCACGTCTTCGACGCGCATCTGAACGGCGGTCGCCCCGTCGCCGCTCTCCCCCAGGACCTGCCCACCGCCTTGCGCGCTTGGGCTGACGAGGTTGAGCGCCGCACCCTGGTCGAGCGTGAGTTGGAAGCCTCCCGCCCGAAGATTGCCTTGAAGCTGGTCCTGGATGACCAGCGACCCCCCAGCCCGGTTGCGAAGCGCAGCGAGAGCAGAGGGCGCGAGGGCCTATCTCCCGTCCGTCCGTCCGGTCTTTCGGGTTCGCCT
>CAILVI010000042.1 GCA_903837595.1 uncultured Thiodictyon sp. | reverse complement strand
CCCAGGATCGTGCCCAAGGTGGCGGCGGGCTCGGCCCAGAGGGCGTGGGGCGGCGCGGCGAGTGCCACGGCGAGAAGCCCTGAAAACCTGGAGAAGCGCATTGACGGAGACCCGGAGCGGCTGTGAAGGTGCCGTCAGGGTGCCCGATCAGGGGGGATGGGTGTGAGAGCCCAAAGTTCGGATTTCTGGGGGGAATGCGGGAAGCTGAGGTAAAATCGCCAAACTGGATGCCCACAACCACGCTGTCTGGACACCTTCCCAGTCGGCACTGCTGAACGCGGCGAACCAAGCGGCTGGACCCTCGGGGCGGGCTCCCTGCGGTGCGAGCCGGGTCGCTGGCGAAGAGCGCGACAGTGACCGGCACAAGGAAGCTGCTGGACATGGGGATAGCGTGCCACCGGGTGTCTTCCCAGGCGAGAGACGGCCCTTGACTCACCGGACCCGCCCAGTTCCGGCCGGTCGCCCGCTCGCGGTGAGCGGCAGCTCATGAATGCTTTCCGATAACCACAAAGGGGGTTGTTATGCGCCTTGGATATCCGCGGTCTGTCCCTGGTATCGCAGCGCCAAGAGGACGATTTGCTGCGGACCTGTTGGCACGGATGATCCATCTCGACTCCAACGCACCGATTTCGTTGATCCTCAATACGGATGCCGGTTCGGCGATACGCGAGAGCCAGGGGGCTGGACGAAGATTATGAAACTGCTAAGTGCGGACATCGTTAATTTCAAGTCTTTGAGTCACTTGCACCTCGATTTCCAGAGTCCGGCCGGTGCGACCCGCAACCTGACCTGCCTGGTCGGTGACAACGGCGCAGGAAAAACGACGGTGCTACAAGCGATTGCGTTGGTGTTGTCGCTTGCCACCCGGCGCACGCGCTTCGCCGACGCCTTCGATTGGCATGGCTTCCTCGCCGAGCGAATTGCAAGCATGGGGCGAACCCGTGTGGAGCTTCAGGTTGCGCTGACCGATGCGGAAGTCGAGCTGACGAGTTCACTCTTTTGCACCTGGTACGATTCACTGGCGCCGGATTGGCGGGAATCGCATCGCATCGTCGAGCCGTCGAACCATCGCATCGTGACCTTGGTCTACGAACAGAATCACCTTTCTTCACCGCAAGGATACCAGGCCGTCAACCAATTCTTGGGGCGGTATTACGTCAAGGCGTTAAGCCGGACCGACCCGGACTTGCGCCGCCATTACCGCAACTTGGGAGACGTCTTCTGGTTTGACCAGCATCGCAATCTCGGCAGTGCATCGGCGAGTCGGTACGCGGGTAGCGATGCGGAGGGCGGGCCGAAAGAAAGTTGGAAGGCCGGTGTCGAGCAATTGCGCCAGTATCTTGTCGGTTGGTGGGGGTATCATACCTCGCCGGTTAGGGCCGGGGGCAAGGACTATATCCCCGAGCTACAGGAGAAGTTTTGCGCCGTTTTTCCAGATCGACGCTTTGTCGGTCTCGCGCCGAAAGAGGACAGTGGTCCGTTCGGGGCCAATGACTTCTATTTTCTACTGGAGGCACAGGGCCGAACTTACGACCTGGCTGAAATGTCGTCCGGCGAGCAGGCCGTCTTTCCCTTGGTCTACGAATTCGTGCGCCTGGATATCAGCAACTCGATCGTGCTGATCGATGAGTTGGAGCTTCACTTGCATCCCCCCGAGCAGCAGCGGCTCTTGGCCTCGCTTCCGCGTCTGGGGGCAAGCTGTCAGTTCGTTATTTCGACCCATTCGCCCTACTTGACCGATGCCATTCCGAATGAGCACGAGATTCGGCTGGAGGGCGGGAGCCGATGCCTGTAAGTCTATTGATTGTGGAAGGCAACCTCGACAGCGAAATTCTGGCGAGCGTGTTAGCAGGCGAGCCTGCTGTTAGACGCGGTGGCTCGAAAAACGGTTTGGCGCCACAAGCGCGATATGAGCGCGATATGAGCAAGGTGAAGGCCGCCTATTTGCGCGATCGTGATTTCGATCATGAACCGCCGCAGAACCATCACACGGTGACGGTTGATCGGCAGGATGGCAGTACGGTGCTGGGGTGGCGTTGGGCACGACATGAAATCGAAAATTACCTGCTTGACCCAGCGATCGTCGAAAAGGCCATTGGTATTTCGGCGCATGACTGGTCAGCAACGCTCACAGAGGTAGCTGGTCGGATTCGGTGGTACCAAATCGCCCGCTGGACCATCGGGCAGGTGCGACGGGTACTTCCTCCTTCCCATCAATTGCGGACCCGACCGGCGGACCTGAACGAGCTTGCGCTTCCAGCACTCACTGACAAACCGTTTTCCCGCGAATGGTGCCTGACGTCGATCGGTGATTTTCTTGAGCAAGTGACGGAGAAAATGTCTCCGGAAAGCGTCGAAGCGAAAATAGACCGCTATTCCGGGATACTGACAGAAGACAATTTAGGGAACATCGAAACAACCTTGGCTTGGTGTTCAGGAAAGGACTTGTTGGCCGGGCTTTCCTGTGACTCTTTGAGGCAGTCCCGTTGCACGAATGCAGGGGATCTCCGGGCGGCACTGCGTGATTGGGTTCGCGAAAACGCGGGCGAAGCGGTAGCTCAGTTTCCGGAGTGGCAAGACCTCATCCGGCAGGTGCGGGTGTGACTCAGGGGTCTGGTACTTCAATGACGGGTCCGCTTTGACCTTGTACGCTGTGGTTTCGGTGATGAACAAATCCCAAAACTTCCCTGGTATACGTGTATCTGTTGGGGTTCCCACGTCACCCAAAACTTGGCGTGACGTACTTGTCCGCCCATCGCGAATCGAAGTGACAAATAGGTCTCGGCGACTATTGCAACTGTAGGGGAGATCCCCGCAGGGCGATCCGCCATTGCGCCAACCGGCCAGCCAGATGGCGGAACTGTTACGCGTTCCGCCCTACGCGGGCTGGCCGGCGACGATTGGCTTAATCAACGTTTCCTGACGATGGAGATGAATACATGAGCGTAACGAGCCTGCTTCAGGACGTCGTTCGCCGGGTGGCTGCTTTGCGGCAAGCGATCGGCAGGCATGCCGGGGTGCTACTCCATGACATAGCGAGCCGGCTCTCTCGACTCCGGAACGATTCTGTCCAAGCGTCGTTGTTCCAAATTTTCGACTACGTGCGCACAGACGAGCACGGCTTGTCGCGAATCTTGCGCGACCTGCTGAATCCGAAGGGTACGCACGCTCAGGGCGGACTGTTTCTTAATGCGTTTCTGGGCGAGGTTGTTGCCCACGGATGGGCCTCAGACGAGACATTCCAGAAGATCATCAAAGAAAAGCCTACTTGCATGGGAAATATCGATCTCTATCTGGAGTTCACCAACGGCGCAATCGTGATTGAAAACACGCCATACGCGGGTGATCAGGCCGAGCAAATTTGCAGATATTCCGAGTGGCTTAAAGTTACGGCGAGCAGTCGAGGATGGGGTGATAACTGGCTGGTGATCTTTCTCAGCAACCGTGAGCCGAGTCCTCATAGCATCTGTCCAGAAAGGTTGGAGCAATTGAGAACGACTCATCACTACGCGCATTTGACGTATGTTCAACTGGCTCGATTGTTTGGAGACGCAAGCCGAGAGGTCCAGGCGCCGACCGTCAAAAATTTTGTAAGCGATTTGGCATCTTTTATTCAAAAAAGAATCAATGGTGAGGTCGACATGTGCATGAATGAAGAGCAAGAAATCTGCAACGCTATCCTAGCCTCCGATGAAACGCTCGAAGCGGCTTTTTTGGTGGGCGGTTTCAACTTTGAAGTGCAACGGCAGTGTTCAAGAGCCTGATTTCTTGTGACATAACTTCCTCGGGCGTGAGAAAGCCGAGGCATTTTCTGGGACGCGTATTGAGCGCCGTCGCGATCTGGGTCAGGTACCGCTGGG
>CAILVI010000041.1 GCA_903837595.1 uncultured Thiodictyon sp. | reverse complement strand
CCCCGCTCTTGCCGTAGAAGATGAAGTTGTTGGCGCTGTTCCAGTTCTCCACGACATTGAGGCCCTCCTGCACCTCGCGGCGCAGCCCCTCGTCGGCCAGGTAACGGCACAGGAAGATCGTCTTCACGGCGCGGCCCAGTTCCTGCAACGCCTGGTACGTGGGATGCTGCAGGGTGTGACGGGTAAACCGCCGCAGGATGTCCTCGGGGGCAGCCGTGCCCAGGCGTAACGCGGTGGTGTATTTGATCGTCTCGTCGTACTGCTGACGCACCGCGTCCCACGTGATCGGGCGCGTGAGGATCGCCTGCAGGTGGGGATAGTCACCGGCGCGACCGGCCTCGGGCCGATAGAGCTGCTGCGTGCCGATGCCCTTGAGCCGCGGCATCAGGGCGAATCCGAGTAGATGGCAGAAGGCGAACGCCACCTCGCTCTGGCCGTGGCTGTCGACATAGCTCTTCTGCACCTCCAGGTCGGTGCAGTGTCGCAGGACCCCCTCGATCATGGCGGCCACCTCGGAGGAGGAGCAGCGCTTGAGCTGGGAGTCGATGCACGCGGCCCGCCGCTCGACGTGCCAGTAGATCATGACCCCACGGCCACCATAGCGGATATGCCACTCGGTCATCAGGTTCTGGTCCCAGGCGCCGAACTTCTTGCTGTCGGCGGCGCAGGCGGTGGTCTCTTCACCCCAGATGTGCTCCAGGCGCGCGGCCAGCGTGGCGTTGACGACCCGGCGGATGGCCTCGCGCAAGGCGGCTTTCTCGATGAAGCGGCGTCGGACATAGAGCAGGTCGGGGTAGTCGACCTCGCGGTTGCTCGCCGCCATGCGCTTGAGCCCGGCATTGGTGCCGAGTCCGTACAGGCACAGCAGCAGGCGCTGTTGCATCACCGCGCGACTGACGACCTCGCGGCTGGCCAGGGTCTTGAAGGCCTCGCTGAAGCCGACCCGCAGGTCGGTCTCCTTGAGCACATCCAGCAGACTGGTCATCGGCCAGCGCCGGCCGACCTCGGTCTTGAGGGAGCGCAGTTGCGTCGGCTCCGGTTGGGGGTCCAGCGGGGTGACGACGAGGCGATGGGTGCCGGACTCACGCAGTCGCACCTTGGGGTTGCCCGGCAGCGTGGCATCCAGCGCCGCGAGGGCCTCGCGCATCGCCTGCTGCAACTCCGCGATGAACTGGTCCGGGTCCTGGGGCTGTTGCAGGGCGTGGTAGTAGGCGTCGCGATTGGCCGCGAAGTCCGTCGGCAGGTCGTCGTCGGGATTGCGGTAACGCTCTGCACCTTCGACCCAGATCTCCTTACAGCGTAAGCGCTCACGCAGCACTTGGAGGACACAGATCTCGTAGTCGATCCGGTTGATCCGCTCGCCATCGGGGCCGGTCTCGACCAGGATCTCGTGCAGTTGCGGGCGCACCACCCCGGCGATGGTGACCTCGCTACAGGGCAGCCATTGGCGGCGGTCGTCGCGGTGGGCCCGCAGCCAGTCCAGGGCCGCGATCACCGGGCGATGGGCGCTGTTGTTGGACCGAAACGCCAGGGTGTCCAGGATGGGCGGCAACATGCGCCGATAGTGGTGACCGTAGGAGCGGTGAATCAGGGTTTGAATCCGCTGGCGAAAGGTCGGCCCGGCGGCCTGGCTTTCCTTGACCAGGGCGGCCAAGGTGGCCTCGCCGACCAGCGGAAAGAGCACCTCACGTACGCTCCCGTCGGGTTGGTCGAGCGCAGCGGCGGCGATCCGGAACAAGAGATCGGTCTTGCCCGCAACACGCTGCCATTCGTCCACCGTCTCGGCGGTGACGCGCTCCTCGGCCCGCACCGAGAAGCGATGGACGATCTGGATCAGCAGATCGATGAGGCCATCGGTGATCTCGCCGCGGCGCTGCCAGCAGAACGCCGACAGCAGGGTGTAGCGCACCGCGGGGGCATGGCGCCGCAGGTCACGCACCGACTCGGTCGCCGCCCGGGCGCGGTACCGGGTCAATAGCTTGGACGCGGCGTCGCTCCAGAGTGCGGCGGGCAGGTCCAAGGCGTGCAACAGGCCGAGCTTCGCGACTTCACGTTCGACACTGGCCAGACCGATGCGGCCCGGATCGGATTTCAGGAGACTGAAGGCCGAGCGCGCCCGCTCCGGCTCCTCCGTCCCATCATCCGCCCCGTCGGTGGCGCTCTGCGGACCGAGCAGCGCATCGAGCCGCCGGCACGTCTGGTCCGGCAGCCGGCGCAGGATCGTGGCGAACCAGTCCTCTTCGAAGCGATGGGTCGCCGCGGCGATCAGGCGCTCGACGCGCTCGTCGGCGGGCGGTTCGAGGCGGCGGTCACGGCACCAGTCTGCGACCACCGCGCGCAGGTGCCGCGGATCCTGGTCCGCCGGCACCGCTTCGCGCACGAGCCAGACCTGGAGTTGCTCCTCGTCGGCGACGGTGATCGGACGAAAACCGAGCAACGCACGGACCTCCTCGCGGTCCCGCTTGCTGCTGCGGCCCGTGAGGTCATAGTCGAACCAGACCGCAGGCGGTATGGCCAGTTGTTCGCCGACAAACGCGAGGACCGGGCCTGGGACGTCGCCGTGGTGCCGCGGGAACCGGGCGTTGATCCGAAAGAACTTCAACAGGACCGCCACGCCGATCCTGCCCCGGTCCGTGCGGTTGCCAAGAAGCGGCTGCTCGGAAGCGAACAGCGTCCAGTGCTCGATCAGTTCCTACTCGTCCCAGCATCGTTTCATCTGGCGGACCCCTTTCTGACGGCGGAGGTTGCCATCCTACCGAACCGCCCGCGCCAGCGCGATGCATCAGAGAATGCTTATATGGCACCTAGTGGCAGCTTCGCTCTTATTGGGCCTACGAGGCGCGCCGCTTCGGCATCCACTCGGCCATGCCCATCAACGAGGCCCACCGCCGCTGTCCGGACGCGGTCTATCTGCGCCCGCGCATGGCGCATTACCTGGAGGTCGCCCACCAGATTCGCGCGGTCATGGCCACCTGCACCCCGGTGGTGGAAGCGATCTCCATCGACGAGGCCTTTCTCGATATCAGCGGGCTCGGGCACCTGGTCGGGCCCCCGGAGACCATCGGCGCGCAGATCAAGACGGCCATCCGCGCCGCGGTCGGCCTGACCGCCTCCGTCGGCATCGCCCCGAACCGGCTGGTGGCCAAGATCGCCTCGGACTTCGGCAAGCCGGACGGGCTGGTCGT
>CAILVI010000040.1 GCA_903837595.1 uncultured Thiodictyon sp. | reverse complement strand
TTGCCTGACCCGCCCAGAAGGCGACCTCCAGGCTGTGATGCAGCAACCCGCCGGCACCGCGGTGATGGTGCGCCTCGGAGGCCGGCAGGAGGTGGACGAAGGCGGCGAAGCGCTCGACGACCGGGCGTACCTGGGTGCGGAAGAAGTCGGGCGTGCAGTCAATCCCGTAGCGCAGCTTGTCCACCAGTTCGGCCTGGGTCGCCAGCAGGTGCGCGGAGGCCACCACCGGAATGCCCTGCAAGAACGGCGGATAACGCGGGATGTCCGGGGGCGCGATCAGCGGTACCACGGCCACCGGGGCGGCGGGCACGGCGTGGGCGGGGCGGCGGTGCAAGAAGTCGAAGATGCTCATGGTGCCCATGATGCCAAGGGGAACAGGGCGGGCGTGAGGGCTGAAGGTTCTGTTTTTGGAGGGGTATGCGGGAAGCGCGCTTAGTCTGGCCCGCCACGGCACCCACCCGGGTACTCACGCGCCGCCTGGACCGCCCGGGTGGCGCTGCGCAGTTGCACCCGCGCCTGGCTGATCTGGCGGGCCGCCGCGCGGATGCGACCGAGCGTCTCTTCGGCCTCCATGATCAGGTCGATCTGCCAGGCCCGCGCCTGCCCGCGGAAGGCGGCCCGCTGATAGCGGTCTCCCGTCCCACGGGGGATGTAGGTGGTGTGGCAGGTGCGCCCCGCACAGCCACGGGCGAAGCTGAAGGAGACCCACTCCACGGCGAAGGCCCCCGGGGTCGACTGCGGACTGTGCTGAGCGCGCACGCGCACCCCGACCTTGCCCCACTCGCTCTTCGGGTGGTCCCGCCCGACGTCGGTCAGCCGCGCCTGGAACCGTTCGATGGCGGCCTCGGCATCCTGCGCCAGCACCGCCAGGCTGTCTTCGACCAGCCGGTCGATCAGTGCCCCGGCGCCGGCCAACCCACCGCTGGCGGCCCCTCCGGGCGCGTCCCCCTCCCCCGCTGCCTGCACGTTGGTACCATTCATCGCGTTTCCACAATCTTATCTTTTGGAGTAGTGCCCACCCTATACTCACGTGTGATTCATAAGGGGCTTGCTTGCGCCCAACGGGCAGGATTTTCTTTACCCGTATTCACCTGGCATGTGAATAGCGCGGCGCCCTTTTCACGTCGGCGCTTTTCTCATTCTTACAGATCGCTCGGTCGCTTCGCAACCCCCCGCGTAACGGCACAACACACCCGGCGCGCTAATCACGTCATTGCGAGGACCGCGGCGCGGCGTGACACCAGGGGATTGGCTTTGCACGTCAGTGTGCGTCGACGCGGGCGTTCACGTCGGACAACGCGATTCTATTTCAGCGGGTTGCGGCTTCTGTCCGCGACCCGCTACTCACGTGATGATCCCGCGGATCAACCAATCACGTCTATTCGACCGCAGCGACCGCCCGCGCCAGCCCCCCTACTCACCCGCCCTTCCCGCATTCCCCCCATAAAACCGAACTTTCGGCACTCACGCACCGGGTCCGATCCGTGGGACCCTCTACTGCACGTTCTCGACGCGCTCTCTACTTCCAGGTTCACGCTTCTCGCCGAACACCCGTTTCCCGGCGCTGGCCGATGGCCTGGCATCCCCGTGTCGACGTCCTCTCTACCTTTGGAGCACCCATGCCCGCCGCCGCGCTCGATATCGGTTACTCGAACCTCAAGGTGGCGAGCGGTCGCCCCGGCGGCCCTCCCCGCGTGGTCATCCGGCCCGCCGGGGCCGCGCCCGCCGATCGCTTGGG
>CAILVI010000039.1 GCA_903837595.1 uncultured Thiodictyon sp. | reverse complement strand
GATCGCGCGCTTCAATACACTGGAGCAGGCGCGCTTCTATATCGAGCACTTGGGCGCGGACTTCGCCGATTATCAGGCCGAAGACCAGGGCTACCAGGCGGCGGTGCGCGCCACCGAGCACGCGCTGGGGCGACTGGGGCGAGTGCAGGCGCTCGATCGTGCCTTCGTCCCCAACTTCATCTTCGGGCCACGCGACACGGTGGTGGTACTGGGTCAGGACGGGCTGGTCGCCAACGTACTCAAATATCTGGACGGGCAGGTATTGATCGGGGTCAATCCGGACCCGGACCGGATCGAGGGGGTGTTGGTGCCCTTCGTGCCGGCGCAGCTCCAGACCCTGGTGCCCGCGGTGTTCGCGCAGCGGCGCCCAATCCGCCGCGTCACCATGGCCGAGGCCAGGCTGAACACCGGCGAGACCCTCTATGGCGTCAACGACCTCTTCATCGGCCCCCGCAGCCATACCTCGGCCCGCTACCGCATCGGCATTGGAGAACGAGAAGAATCCCAATCATCCAGCGGCATCATCGTCTCCACCGGGCTGGGCTCCACCGGTTGGCTGCGCAGCGTCCTGACCGGCGCCCAGGGCATCGCGAGCGCGCTCGCCGGGCACCCGCTCGGACTCCCGGCGCCGCAATCATTCGCCTGGGACGCGGACTATCTGTATTTCTCGGTGCGCGAGCCCTGGCCGAGCCGGACCTCGACGGCGGAGATCGCCTTCGGTCAGATCACGGCCAGCGCCCCGCTGGTGCTCCAGTCGCAGATGCCGGAGGGCGGGGTGATCTTCAGCGATGGCATCGAGTCCGACTTCGTGCGCTTCAACGCGGGCGCCCGCGCCACCATTCGGGTGGCGGACAAGCAGGGGCGGTTGGTGATTTGAGGATGGTCCGTCGCCCGCGCCGCCGTGGCGAAGTCCTATCTGGTTCGGTCCACTCACCGGAATCAACGCCTACAGCAAGCCTTGCAAAGTGGACGGCATCTCAGCAAAAGCCTAGAATCTGAAAGCCCATGCAGTCGCCGGAAACACGACACGCGATGGGGGCAGTGCCAGGGGAACGCGCCGTCGGCAACGACTCAAGATGCGCGATAGTCTTTTTTATGAGCGGGACCCTCATGACCTACTTCGACTCACTCGATTTCGTCTACCAACTCGTACTCTCCCGGTTCGATCTGACCGTTTGGATCTGGGCGATCATCGCCTTCTGCGCATCCCTCTTCGCCCTCAATCTGGGCTGGGGATTGCTCTGGAATAGCCAATGGACGCTCTTCAAACATCCGGGTACGGTGATAGCCACCCTGATCATTGCCCTATTCGTATTTGCCTCGACGTTATCTTGGCTAGGCGCCGACCGTAGCGCGCGCTGGCTCGACGATCAGCGTGCCGAATTGACCAGCCAGTTCACAAGAGATGGCGCACGGAACCTGCGGATCTTACGGGCCGCACGGGACCGCATCGGCAGTCAGGAAGGCACTGCTAACAATACCCTCACGCTGCGAAGTGAGCGGGATGCGATGGCCCTGGCGTCGGTGGCGGCGGCCGATGTACGCCGCCCGCTGACGCCTTCCGGCCCACTCGGCCCCGGCGCCCCCTTCCAAGTACGTGATCCCGCCGAAGTTGCTGCCGAGGTCATCCATAGCTTACCGGCGGTATCTTATCCGATTACCGTCAAGCCGCAGAACGAATGGACCGAGACCGCACTAGCGGCCCAGGTCCAAGCGGCCGTCAGCTATGTCACGAAACAGCTTGTCCCGGGAATTGATGAACTAAAGTATGCTCTCGCATGGGCAATCGGCCTATTGGCGCTTTCGCAATTGGTGATCGTCCGATTCGCCGCCATTTCCGACATCCGCATTCAGCCTTCGATCACAAGGAGCCTATAACTATGATAAACCACCTCTTTATCGGACTCGGCGGCCAAGGTTGCCGCACCCTTGGCGAGATCCGTAAGGTCATGGCGCAGCGGGCTGTCGACACCACCGCGCTGCATGATCAAGGTGTAGAGGTGCAATTCCTTGCCATTGATTCGAGCCTGGACGTGAAGCACGAGAAGCGCAACTGGAGCTATTTCGGTACGGATCTGTCGCTACAACCGAATGATTGGCTAGAGCTCAGCAAACCACAGCAAAATGCCGTCGGCGACCTCGCCATTCGACCGGATATCGCCCCCTGGCTTGGCGACCTCGGGCGTGTCGCAAGTTTCTTGTCCCAAAGCAAGATCGAAGGCGCCAATCAACGGCGTCGTTTGGGTCGGTTGCTCTTTGCCTTCAATGCAGACAGCATTGCCCAAGCGGTGTTTACCAACAAAGTGGGGGCACTGACCGCCGGCCGGAAAAATCAGTGCGCTTTCCATATATTCGCCACACTCGGTGGCGGCACCGGAAGCGGCTGCATTCTCGATTTGGTTGCCACTATCCGCCATCGTTTCCCTCAAAGCGGCATTGAGGAGTTTCCGATCTTCGTTTATGTGTATGCGACCGATGAGGACATCAGCGGCGCCGATGTGGGTTACTTTTTTCGTAACTGTTCAGGTACCCCGGCCAAGCTACCCCAGCTGAGGCATCGGCGGGTTGCCCTGGAACGTCATGACCAAGGCTTGGTAGGTATCGAAGGATTGCTTGTGTAAGGTCGAGAGG
>CAILVI010000038.1 GCA_903837595.1 uncultured Thiodictyon sp. | reverse complement strand
AAAACGCCAAGACCTGACCCCCGTTCCCTGACCCCCGTTCCCCACTGATAGGATGTTTTAGGCGAAGACATGAAGAACCGCGTGAGACGTTTTAAGAATCTGGTTGTCGCCTTAAGAGAACTTGAACCTTTTATTCGTGATGGGGAGCACCTCCAAACGGGAAAGCCATTCAGGAATCTTGGCGGGATGCGCTCCCGAGAGGCATTAGGAAATTGGCTCATCTGTGTAGTGGCTAATTTTGAGTCGGAAATGGATCGGTTTTCCTTTACCACCGATCCGACTGGTGGTGACGGAGTGGTCTATGACGATCAAACATCTAACACGTGGTTGATGGAGCACGTAATGGTCCCGAGGACCCTTCCTGATGATGGGGTGAACGCTGGAAGCGTCGAAGCCGCAGTGCTTGCAGCGATTGACAATAAGCGTAAGAAAGGTGGAGCAGCATACGCGTCTGGGAAGCAGCTTGTTGTGTTTCTTAACAGCGGAGGCGGCCAGTGGTATCCCTGCCGAGTGGCCAAGCAGTTAACTAGACCCTTGTTGTTTAATAGCGTGTGGATCGTAGGGCTTCAATCTGCGCAACCCAGCTACGTATATGGGGTAACTCAGTTGGACGCGCAAGAGGGGCCGGCGCAAATCTGGTTAGTGCGAATTGGGGCGGATTTTGCGAGTTGGGCGGTGGAACGTATTCAATAGTGGCTTGATGCTCCGAGCCGGCTAGGGTGCGCTACGCGGACCGAACCCCGGAATTCCGGGGCCAGTGCTGCTCGGCAATGTCGCGTAATCTAGCGGGTGAAATTCCCGTCTGGGTAATCGTTAGCCACGAGCCCAGTATCGAGCCTTGCGGCGCTAACGGTAGCGGGTGCGTCGATGCGTAGGCACGAAAGCAGGCGAGGTGTAAAGGTAACGGGTGAAGCCGACCTTGAAGGTATTGAGCCCCGAAAAATTTAGTGGGTGAGTGCCGACGGGTTTGTCCCCCCGGCAGGCAACAAGCGGTATCGCGCCACGGCGAGCGATGCCGGTACTCCCTGGGGTCCGAGGCCATGTCGAGCCTGACATTGAGAATACGCGGTAACCGAGGAGATCCGCGTCGCGGTCCGCCGGAAGGCGGGCACCCGTGAACAAGCGATAAAAAGCGAGGACACGGGCGGTGCGGCGCGGAAGTCGGAGCCATCCATAGTAGCGTCGATCCCCGGTAATGCGGGAGGAGCCAAGGGGTGGCGGTTTGAGACAACGCAAGAGCGACACACGGCCCTACGCCGAGAGGATTCTGACCGTGACAACGAAACTTGCGCGTTTCACACTGATGGCGCGCGCTGAGCCGCAGACGCGGTTCAATGCCCTGATGGGACTCCTCACCGAGCCCGAAGGGTTGCGCGAAAGCTTCGAGCGTGAAAACGGAAGCAAGGCGCCCGGAGTCGATGGGGTAAGAAAAGACGACTATGCAGAGGGGCTGGCGCAACGGCTAGAAGACCTGACGGCGCGACTGCGCCGGCTCGGGTACATCCCGCAACCGGTACGGCGGGCCTATATCCCCAAAGGGGATGGCCGCTATCGCCCTTTAGGGGTTCCGAGTTTCGAGGATCGCCTGGTCCAAGACCGCCTAAGCCGAATTCTGCACGCGATCTGGGAGCCGGAGTTTTGCGACTTCTCGTACGGCTTTCGTCCCGGGCGTAGCGCGCACGATGCGCTGCGGCGGGTCGCGGAGGTCATTACCAACGGGCAGACGCAATGGGTCGTGGAGGCCGACATTAAAGGCTTTTT
>CAILVI010000037.1 GCA_903837595.1 uncultured Thiodictyon sp. | reverse complement strand
CCGAGGGCAAGCCCTGCGTCATCGGCAATTGCCAGGCCGGCTGGGCGGTGATGATGGTGGCTGCCATCCGCCCGGAACTGTTCGGGCCCATCATCATCCCCGGCTCACCGCTGTCCTACTGGGCGGGAGTCGAGGGTGAGAACCCGATGCGCTACACCGGCGGGCTGGCGGGCGGCAGTTGGGTGACGGCGCTCATGAGCGATCTGGGCGGCGGCACCTTCGACGGCGGCCACCTGGTCGAGAACTTCGAGAACCTCAATCCGGCCAACACACTATGGTCGAAGAACTATAACCTCTGGGCTAAGGTGGATACCGACCAGCAGCGCTTCCTCGACTTCGAAAAATGGTGGGGCGGCCACATCAACCTCAACGCCGAGGAGATGCAGTGGATCGTCGATCAGTTGTTCGTCGGCAACCGCCTGTCCACCGCGCAGATCGTCACCAGCGACGGGGTACGGATCGACCTGCGCAACATCCGCTCGCCCATCGTGTGTTTCTGCTCCAAGGGTGACAACATCACCCCGCCGCAGCAGGCACTCGGCTGGATCACCGACCTCTACGCCACCGATGACGACCTGATCACGGGCGCCCAGACCATCGTCTACGCGATCCACGACCACGTCGGGCACCTCGGCATCTTCGTCTCGGGCAGCGTCGCCAAGAAGGAGCACGAAGAATTTGCGTCCAACATCGACCTGATCGACGTGCTGCCGCCCGGCATCTATGAGGCGGTCATGACCCCCAAGACGGCGCAGACGCTCAATCCGGACTTGGCCGAGGGCGACTGGGTCGTCCGTTTCGAGCGGCGCACCCTTGATGACATCCGCGCCATCGTCAAGCCGGACCCCGAGAACGAGCGCCGCTTCGCCACCGTTCAGCGGGTCTCAGAGATCAATCTCGGCCTGTATCGCACCCTGTTCCAGCCCTTCGTGCAGGCCATCGGTAACGCCCAGACCGCCGGGTGGCTGCATAAGCTCAGTCCGGCCGAACTGCCGTTTGAGCTATTCTCCGATCGCAACCCACTGATGCAACAAATCGCCCAGCTGGCAGACCAGGTGCGTGCGCAGCGCCAGCCGGCGGCGCCGGACAATCCATTCCTCGCGCTCCAGGCGATGATCTCGGAAGGGATGGTGGCCGCGCTCGACGGCTACCGCGACCTGCGTGATCGCAGCCTGGAGGAGATATTCCTGGCCACCTATAGCTCCCCGCTGCTCCAGGCACTGGTCGGCATCCGTGCCGCCGACGCCCCGCCGCGCCGCCACCCGGGGGTCGAACCAGAACGCCTGGCCTTCATCGCGCAGCGGGTTAGCGAGCTCAAGGCACGCCTGGCCGAGGGCGGCGTGCGTGAGGCCGCGATTCGCAGCCTGGTCTACATCGGCCTGGCGGGCGCGGGTGTCGACGAGCGTGCATTCAACGCGCTGCGCCACATGCGCACCGCGCACGACGGCCTCACGCTGCATGAATTCAAGCAGACCCTGCGCGAGCAATTCTTCTCGCTGTTGCTCGACGAGGAAGCGGCACTCGCCGCCATCCCGCAGATGCTGCCGGCCGACGCCGCGGCCCGGAGCGAGGCGCTGGCGCTGATCCGCCAGGTCGTCTCCGCCACCGGCGAGGTGACCGGCCATCGCGGCGAACACCTGGCACGGATCGAGGCACTGTTCGCGGCCCCGGCGGGCGCGGGCAAGGCCGGGTAAGCGAAACGCAATCAAGAGGACCAGCCCCATGCAAAGCAAACACGAGAAGTACAACGGCCTGATCGCCCGCACCCAGCCCCTGGAGCCCGCCCTGACCGCGGTCGCCCACCCCTGTGACGAAAGCTCCCTCCGGGGCGCGGTGGAGGCCTTTGAGTTGGGCATCCTGAAGCCCATCCTGGTCGGCCCGCGGGCCAAGATCACCGCGGTGGCGGCACAATTCGGGCTCGACATCTCCGGCCTGGAACTGGTGGACGCCCCCCACAGCCATGCCGCCGCCGCCGCCGCGGTGCAACTGGCCCGCGAGGGCAAGGCCGAGATGGTGATGAAGGGCAGTCTGCACACCGACGAGCTGATGGGCGCGGTGGTGGCGAGCGCGACGGGGCTCCGCACCGAGCGGCGGATCAGTCACGCCTTCATCATGGACGTGCCGGCGCTCGACCGGGCGATCATCGTCACGGATGCGGCGATCAACATCTTCCCGACGCTCGAAGACAAGATGCACATCGTGCAGAACGCCATCGATCTGGCGGCCGCCCTAGGCTTCAACGACCCGAAGGTCGCTATCCTCTCGGCGGTGGAGACGGTGAACCCCAAGATCCCGTCCACCATCGACGCCGCCGCACTGTGCAAGATGGCCGACCGCCACCAGATCACCGGCGGGATACTCGACGGCCCGCTGGCCCTGGACAATGCCATCGATCTCGCGGCAGCGCGGATCAAGAACATCGACTCGCCGGTGGCGGGCCTTGCCGACATCCTGGTGGTGCCTGACTTGGAGGCCGGCAACATGCTGGCCAAGAGCCTGACCTTCATGGCCGACGCGGACGCGGCCGGGATCGTGCTCGGCGCCCGGGTGCCGATCATCCTCACCAGCCGGGCCGATTCGGTCGCGGCACGGCTGGCCTCCTGCGCGGTAGCGGCCCTGGTCGTGCAGGCGCGGCGGGAGAACGCGAACAAGGCGGTGGTCGGATGAGCGAGGCCATTCTGGTTGTCAACGCGGGCTCCTCCAGCATCAAGTTCTCGGTCTTCCTGGACTCGGTCCCGGGCCCTGAATGGGGACAGGGACTCGACTTCATGCTGGGTGGACAGCTCGAAGGGCTCTACACCGAACCCCGCTTCAAGGCCCGAGACGCGGCGGACGCCGTCATCGGCGAGCAGCGCTGGCCCGCCGAGGCGCTCGGTCACGACGGGGCCATCGGCTATCTGGCCGGCTTCCTGCGCGAACGCCTAGGCCAGCACCGGCTCGCCGCCGTCGGACATCGGGTGGTACATGGCGGACTCGACTTCTCCGCCCCGGTACGTTTGAACGCCGAGATCGTGGAGGAGTTGGCGCGGCTCATTGCACTCGCCCCGCTGCACCAGCCACACAACCTGGCGCCGATCCGCGCCTTGCTCGCCAACCGTCCGGACCTGCCGCAGGTCGCCTGCTTCGACACCGCCTTCCACCGGGGACAGCTGGAGGTCGCCCAAGCGTTCGCGCTGCCCCCCACCATCACGGAGCGCGGCGTACGACGTTACGGCTTCCACGGACTGTCCTACGAATACATCGCCTCGGTCCTGGCCGACTACGACCCCCGTGCCGCGCAAGGCCGCACCATCGTGCTGCATCTGGGCAACGGGGCCAGCGCCTGCGCCATCCACGCCGGCAAGAGCGTGGCGAGCACCATGGGCTTCACCGCGGTGGATGGGCTGCCGATGGGCACCCGCTGCGGCAACCTGGACCCCGGCGTGCTGCTGTACCTGATGGACCAGCTGCAGATGGACGCCCGCGCCATTGAAAAGCTCATCTACCAGCAGTCCGGGCTGCTCGGCGTGTCGGGCGTCTCCAGCGACATGCGCACCCTGCTCGACTCCGACGACCCGCGGGCGCAATTCGCCGTCGAACTCTTCGTCTACCGCATCGCCCGCGAACTGGGGTCGCTCGCCGCCGCGCTCGGCGGACTCGACGCGCTGGTGTTCACCGCCGGCATCGGCGAGCACGCCGCGCCCATCCGCGAGCGGGTCTGCCGCGCCGCCGCCTGGCTCGGCGTAACGCTCGATCCAGCGGCCAATGCCGCCGGCGGCGCGCGCATCAGCACGGCGGACAGTCCGACCGCCGCCTGGGTCATCCCCACCAATGAAGAGCTGATGATCGCCCGGCATACCAGGCAATTGCTCAGCCAGTGACCTGGGAGCGCCGCTCAGGCGAATTCGTATCGGCACTCGCGACTGCACGGATAAACGCCTCAGCGATGGCGTCGCCGGCGAGGTAGAAGCCGACGCCGTAAATCTTGATGCCGCTATCCTTAATCCCCTGTGCGGTCTTGATCGTCATATCGCGACTCACGCGACAGACGTAATCGGGGAGAAAGGACTGCAAGGCGGCGGTATTGCGGCATCTTGTATCTATCGGGGTGCCGAGATTTGAATAGGGGACAGGGTCAGGTCTTGCAATCACGCAGTCGGCGGCAGGGGAGTCGATGGCCGGGTGGAGGCCGAGAGGCCGCCTTCCTCGGCCCACTGCACGGCGCGGCTGACCGTGGAATAATGAATGCCAAAGTGCTCTGCAATCTCCTGCATCGTGTAGGCACCGGTCAGAAAGGCGCGTGCCATGGCCTCACGGCGTAGCGGATAGGTCCGTTCGAAGTCGGCGAGCGACTTGGCGAGCGGGCGGCGCTGCGCCCTGGAGACTTCGTGCAGCGTGCCCGAGGGCGCGCCTGCGCTGGCCGCCTGCGCGATGAACGCATCACTGCCCAGAAAGACCTGGTGGCGCAGCCCGTCCCAGATACTGGGCTGATCCACCCCCGCGGCAACAAAGGTCGCATAATCGCTCCGTGCCTGGCGGCGGTCGCTGCCGAACTGGCCAAGCACCCAATCGGTCTCCAGCCAGGTGGGGGCCGACGCCAGACCGACCATCGCGCGATAACTGCTCCAAGGCCAGTCGGCAGCGTACGCGACCACGCCCGCGCGCACCGGATTGAGCACGACATATCGGGCCAACTCCAACAGATAGGTCTCCCGTTCGACCAGAATCGCCTTGAACCGCCCCTGGAACAAGTGACCGACCAGTCGATGGCAGTGGTTGAACTGCTGCGTGTAGATGCCGTTGAGTTGACGCATACCTTGCGACAGGTTCGCGTCCGGCGTCTCCACGACGACATGGTAATGGTTGGTCATCTCGCAGTAGCCGTGGCAACGCCAGTTGAACCGCTCGCAGGTCGCTCCCAGTGCGGTCAACCAGTCCACTCTGTCCATATCGTCGCGATAGATCGCCTCGCGGCGATCGCCCCGCGAGGTGACATGGTAAAGCCCGCTGGCGAGCGCGATGCGCAGTGGTCTCGTCATACGCCAAAGCTTAGTCCAGAAATGCTGGATTGCAAGACCTGACCCCGTCCTTCCACAGTCATAACGGTGCTGGATTGCAAGACCTGACCCCGTCTTTGCCGTGACCCCGTCTTTGCCGACTTTGACCTCAGCAGGGGCCGATCAGGCTTTCGGCCGGAATACCAAGGCCCCGATGCAGGCGTCGAATCATCGCTAGGCTCAGAGTGCGCTTGCGCGCAAGCACTTCATATACCCTATGGGGCGGACCGATATAGGGCTTCATATCCGCTACCGTCAGGCCCTGCTGCTCCATCCTGAACTTGATGGCCTCGATCGGATCGGGCGGCGGTACGGGATGATGTCGCGCCTCATACGCCTGGACCAAGGTAGTCAGCACGTCCAAGCGATCGCCCTCGGGGGTGTCGAGCAGCGGATCGTCAGCCATCAGCGACGCGATTTTGTCGAGTGCCCCTTCGTAATCAGCCTCGGTCCGAATCGGATGAATATCCATTGCGGTCACCTTTTTTCCACCGTTTCGGCATTGATACGATCATACTCCGCATGAGTGCCGACAAATTTGATGAACACCAGCCCCGTGTGATACGCCAGAGCTGCCACAAGGCGATAGTCGTTTCCCTTGATATTGAACACCGCGCGGCGAGACCTGAGGATACTCGCACTGCCGAATTGCGCCTTAACGTCTGCCGGTGTATACCATTGTGCGCGGCTCACCTCGTCATGCCAGGCGCGCAACGGCTGCTCGGCATCTGGATGTCGTGCCCAGAACTCACGCAAGGTCTTCAAAGCAACGATCCGCATCAAGACATGCTAGTCCCATTGCGGGACTAGCGCAACCCGACTTTGAAGCCGTGTCCGGCGCTTCTGCCGGATGCCAGCGCCGGGGATGGTGCAGTGGCGCAGGGTCAGTTCTTGCAAAACACCACATTTATAACAGTGCTGGATTGCAAGACCTGACCCCGTCTTCCCTTGACCCCGTCTTCCCTGACCCCGTCTTCGAACTCTGGATTGCAAGACCTGACCCCGTCTTCTTTGATTGCTACTCTGCCAGGGACAAAGCTATATCCCGAGCGATCTTATTGAAGACATCGTTTAATTGCGTCGCTGTTGGGAAGAACACATACTTGTCAGGCGAATTCGTATCCGTACTCGCGACCGCACGGATAAACGCCTCGGCAGTCAGGTCGCCGGCGAGGTAGAGGCCGATACCGTAAATCTTGATGCCCTTGTCTTTAATCCCCTGTGCGGTCTTGATCGTCATATCGCGGCTCACGCGACAGATGTAGTCGGGAAGAAAGGACTGCAAGGCGGCCGTGTTGCGGCATCTTGTATCTATCGGGGTGCCGAGATTTGAATAGTAGGAGGTATAGTTGGCGAGACCTAACGTTGGGTCAGAGAACACATCCCACTTTACACTGTATACTGGGTTCGCTGCCTCGCAGCCTGATTTATTGGTGGCGTTGACGTAGGTGCAGGTACTATTGAGTATACCATCGCCGGTGGGGGTGAGGCACTTGGTGCTGCTTGAGGGGGGTGAGATGGGTGCCGTTAGTGGGGTTCCGTCTAAATTCAAGTAATCAACATCTGTTGGGAGAACCGAATTGACGCCTCCAGAGGCTGGATCTGTATCTGCACAAGCCCCGCTATTCGCGCCATAAAATGCCATTCGTTGGTAAGAAACCCCTTTCCACACGAATGTCGAGGTCAATGAATTGGGTTGCCCATCGGTGAAGAAAATGACGAATTGAGAGATGTCGGCAGCAGCCGCACCGGTCGTGAACGGCTCGTTGGCGGCCTTTGTCATGGCATCCTCGGCGTTGGTGCCACCGCAGATGGCGATATTATTTATGTGACCCGTTATCGTAGTGGCGAGATTCGCACCGTAATTCAACCGGTCATTTTCGGTCGTGGCGTAGCAAAAGCTAATGAGGCCCAACCGGTCGCTCGTCGCTGCGTTGCTCGTCACCGTATTGGCAAATTTGGCGACAAAGTTCCCGGCGGCCGTCTGCAGAGCGGGCAATCGCGTTCCGGTCATTGACCCCGACTTGTCGAGCACCAGCACAATCTCCACCTTTCTCATCTTGGCCTTCGCGCTTTCCTTTATCACGGGCGAATTCCTCCAATACGCAAAAAAACGCGGAGCTGTCACGCACCCGCTGACTCGAAAAGTATGATTATTCGCATTCTGGCCATTATCCTCCCCGGCAACTGGGGACTTACAAGGATCGGTCACCACAGATCCAAAATTCAAGTCCTTAGCCCCCAGGAGTCCTTGGGGGAAATTCGCTTCCCCGACCCCCGTTATCAAGGCCTTGAGTTTTGTGGGATCCATCGCGACGTTTCTTGCCCCCGCGAGGGCGGCCGCGTCGACGCTTTTCGACAGCTCAGCCTTCAACAGGTACCAGTAACCCACATCGATCGCCATGGCGGCGAAGCCGATAATCACGGGTAACAGAATCACCACAAAAACCAACACGGTGCCCTGTTGACTGTTCGGCCTCTTACACATCATGCACCGCCGTTCATGACCGGATTTTCGTCTCATGGAATCAACGCCTTACTCGATACAATATACCCGCCCCCGCTGTCGACCGGGAAACCGCGGACGAACCTCACGAGGGGGGTAATTAACTGGTATCTGTAGAAAACCTCGACCACGGTAATCTGTGCAAGCGGGGCCATTCCCAGACTTGAATCCCAGCTTAGCGCCGTATAAAGGGCATCGGTCAGGCCGAGCTTCGTATACCCAGTGCCGGTACCGATGGAGCTATTGACCGTCAGTGCCCCGTAACCCGCCGTGTTACCACTATTGGCGGTAGCGATCACGGGAGCGGTCGCAGAACTGGTGGCGCCATTGATTTGCCAGAAGTAGATCTTTCCCGAATTCACGAGATCCAGCGAACTGGCATTTTGAAGCAGGGTGATGAGCTCCACTGGGTTAGCGGTGGGGATCACGGCGACAGGGAGGTCACGGGACCCCAAGAGCGCCCCATGCTGAGCCAATTTGGCGACCGTCATCCGCGCATCCAAGAGCCGCCCGATATCAACGATGGTAAAGAGGATAACAAGCAGCAGGGGGAGTACAATGGCCAACTCGAGGGTCGCGGTGCCGCGTTCGCCTCGAGGTCCAGGGCATTTACCGACGAGTATTCGTCTCGCGTCTTTCATCTCGCAACTCCGGTCATCAGCACCGGCCCGGTATGGCCATGCGGTCTACAATCTTCAAAATTTCTCGACTCTGTAGAGCACCGACGTATCGATCACGATCTGATCGCTGGGGAAAAGTCGTTTGATCCACGGCAAAACGAATTTGAACGTGTAACGCACCCGCAGCTTGAGATAGCTTCCACCCACCCCAGCGGGGTTAGTATCTTTGGCAAGGGCCGGTGGCGAGGAGGTTTTTCCGGGATACAGATCGGCATAGGTCGTGCCGTTGGCGCTATAGCTATAGACCGACAACCCAGTCGCGTTGGCAAGCCCCGCCGTGTCATTGATTTTCGCCCAGATTGCGTTGGTAGTACCACCCACTTGGGCCACCCTGGCGCCCTCCTGGGTGGCATACAGTATCGTGTGCTCGACGAACAGATAACGTCCGAACTCAATGATCGCAAAGAGCACCAGAAACATGATCGAGGATACCAGCGCAAACTCGACCATCGAAGCGCCTTTGCAGCGTGTTCGGTTGATGGTCATTGTCATCTCTAGCCTCCTCTCAACCCCGCAAGGGGTCGCCGTTCGGGTGATTCGCACATTGGCTCAGCGGGCATTGATCGTCGCGCCTCCCGCCAGGGAACAGGAGGTCGAGGCTTCAGCCGGTCGACCTTGCATCGCGGCGCTCTTGGTCCGGAAAAACAATGACTGCAACACAGACGATGCAAATGGCCCGACGGGACTCGAGGTTTCCCCCCATCTTAGGCCTTGATCGTCGTTCCGGCCAGCCCGCAATATTCTGCGAGTCCCCGGCGGCCGAAAGGTTGCGGTCCGTGGCCCGGACTCCTGCGTCCCGCCCGGATTGACGATCAAAGCCTCACCCCTCAGAGTCCCAATAGCTGCCGCGCCTGGTTTTCGCTCATGCCGCTCTGGATGAGCCGGGCGAGGGCCGTTTCAAGACCTTCACGTTGGCCTTCAAGCTTCCCTTTTTCTCTTTCCGCCCGCAGTTCACTGATTTCATCATGCAAGGCGCGCTCGCGTACGAATGCCAGTCGCCGGGTTTCGGCATCGCCACTGAGCGCCTTGATGTGTTCGAGGGCTTGTTGTACGGGGACGTAGGCGATGGCGGACATGGTGCGTTCCTCCTGCCAGTGTTCGAAAAATGCGACCCAGGCCGCAAGACCTGGCTGCGCCAGCTCTAAGCGGTCGGCCTTGGGGAGTTCGATGTTGTAGCGTCGCGCCTCGACCTCAATTTGCCGCCAACCAAGCCGCCAGATCCGCAGCGTCCGTGAAGTCGAGCAAGGTTTCACCCAATGCTTCTACTTGCTCAATCGGTAACGCCGCAATGCGCGCCTGTTGGGCCTTGGAAACCACGCCAATGCGACGTTGCAATTGTCGCAACACCAAACTCACTTCACGTTCCTGGCCTTCCTGCCGACCTTCCTGCCGACCTTCCTGGCGGCCTTCCTGGCGGCCCTCACCAAACACTTCCTGATAAAAGCGGGTCTTCTTCAAATTCGTTTCGGGTAGCTGCAACATGGCACGAATCTCCTCGCGGGAAAGCTGCGGAAATTTATAGACTAGAATAGTCTCCACCAGATCCAGAACCTCCAGCGGGTCCGCCGCGGGGTCCGGTGCCGACACCAGCGCGCGCGCTTCCGTCGCCGCACGCGTGGCCTCCAGGATGACCAGCCGCGCCAACCGGGCATCGAAGCTCAACCCGGCCACGTCCAACAGATCATCGAGATAGACCCGGCGCAGCAGCCCACACTGGAGCAAACCCTCGTAGGGCGTGAGGATACCGGCGTCGGCTTGACGATGCGGAAACACTACCACAGCTTGCCAGGGCCGCGTAACACGATGGCGATATAGGTAAAGAAAGATGGACGCCAACCACCGGGCATAAAAGGTGGGCCGCCCCTGGAATTGCGCCTCAGTGAAAATCAGCGGTGCGTCTGCCCGACCCGGCGGGGGTAACAGCACGCCGTCGAGGCGGAACGCGGTCTGCTTGACCTCGATCGCACGCATCCGATAGTCAGCTGCTTCCGGGACCGCCAGCCCGGCCAGATCGAAGGCGAGCGCCGGGCGTTCTTGAAACAGGCGATAAAACAGTGGATCGGTATGCATAGGAAAGATCGCCATTTGGCAGCATCCGGGCCCACCCCTCAGAGTCCTAATAGCTGGCGTGCCTGGTCTTCGCTCATACCACTCTGCATGAGCCGGGCGAGGGCCGTTTCAAGACCTTCACGTTGGCCTTCGAGCTTCCCTTTAAGCGCCACTTCAAGCATCCCTTCACGCCTGCCCTTTTCTCTTTCCGCCCGAAGTTCACTGACTTCGTCATGCAAGGCGCGCTCGCGTACGAATGCCAGTCGCTGGGTTTCGGCATCGGCACTGAGCGCCTTGATGTGTTCGAGGGCTTGTTGTACGGGGGCGTAGGCGATGGCGGCCATGGTGCGTTCCTCCTGCCAGTGTTCAAAGAAGCCGACCCAGGCCCGGAGGGCCGGCTGCGCCAGCCCCAACCGGTCGGCCTTGGGGAGTTCGATGAGGTTCAATTGTAGTTCGTTACCGAGCGTGACGTGCGGCTGCCGACGGTCGCGCAGCTCGAAACACCACAGCGCCTGCGCCGCTTGGTCTGGGGCCTCGAAGAGCTCAAAGTCGAGCAGGTGAATGCCGATGACCGGCTTGAGGGACTGGTAGTCCTCGCCGCTCTTGAGTTGCCCGGTGAGGGTCCGAGCCAGGTAGTAGGCGCTGCGGGCACTCCAGGCGTTGTAGCGCCTGACCTGCATCTCGACGTTGTAGCGTCGCCCCTCGATATCCTCGGCCAAGAGGTCGAGGGCGATAAAGTCAATGCGCGGGTTGAGGACCTCGACCACCGTGATGGGCACCTCGTCGGAGCGGATGGCGTTGATCAGGGCGGCGAGCAGGTCCGGCGCGTCGGCGAAGAGCTTCTTAAAGACGAAGTCGTTTTTTGGGTCCAGGAGCGTCGAATCAGTCATGGTATCTGTAGCCCTCCGATATCTTCGCACGCCCCTCCCTGAGACACTTGTGCTTGGGACAACCCGTCGCGGCCGGGGGGCCGCTCCTACGGGGCCACGGAATCCTGCGGGCACGGCATCGCTTGAGGTTCTACCCCCCACCCCGGCCCTCCCCCACGAGGGGGAAGGGAGAAGACGTTCATGGCGCCGCCGCGTGCCCCTGCATGATCTCCACCCGCCGTTGATTGGTGTCGGCCAGAGTGTAGAAATCGGGCGAGAGGCGCTTGGCCTCCGCGAACAGACGCTGGGCGTCGTCCAACTTGCCCTCGACCATCGCCACATAACCCACGTCGTTGTAGGACTTGGGCAGGTCCTGGACCTTGGAGAGTGCCTCAACCGCCTCGGTGTAGCGCCCCTGACGAGTATAGACCAGGGACAGGTTGCGCCACGCCAGGACATAATTGGGGTCACTCAAGAGGGCCTGACGGTAGGCGGCGATGGCCCCGTCCCACTGGCCGGACAGATAGCGCGAATAGCCCAGGTTATTGAACACCGATGGCGTGCGCGGGCCGCTGTCGAGTGCCTTCTGATAATGGTACTGGGCGTTGGAGTAGTCGTGGTCCAGGTCGGCGATGACGCCGAGTGCGTTGTGTGCCCGGGAAATGCGGTCGTCGAGGCCCACAGCCTGGGTCAGGTTCTGCTTGGCCGGCGCATACTGACGGTTCTTCAATAGCAGTATACCCAGCTCGGTCAAGGCGCCCGCGTTGCGGGGGGCCTTCTGTAACGACCAGCGAAACGCCATCTCCGCGAGCCGCTGGTTACCGCGCCCGGCGTGGATCAGGCCGATCTTATAGAGCGCCTCGGCGTTGCCTTCGTCGACGCTCAAGGCGCGGATGTACTCGAAGAGCGCGCGGTCCAGGTCACCGCCGGCCCCCGCGAGATCACCGCGCGCGATCGCCTCCGGGGCCGAGGTCACCGGCAACTGGGTGGCGAAGGCGACCTCGGACTTGCCGTCGTAGAGTTCGCTGAAGGCGCCGAGCCCGGTGGCCACTTTGGAGGGCAAGCCGACGCAGCCCGCCGATGCAACCGCCAGCCCCGCCGCCAGGCCCAAAGCGAGCGCCGCCGCACCAAGCCCGCGCTCGCTGTCAGACATCCAAGGGTTCATCGGCTGATCGTCCTGTGTCGCAATTGAGTCGGCCGGGCGCCTAACCGAGCGCCCGGAAGACGCCGATGAGTGGAGGACCGAGAATGATCAACAGAAAGCTCGGCAGAATGCAGGTGATCATCGGAAAAAGCATCAGGGTGCCGACCCGCGCCGCCTTAGCCTCCACCTCCTGCAGGCGTTTGTCGCGCAGTTCGGCCGAATAAACCCGCAGGGTCTCGGCAATACTGGTGCCGAAACGCATGCTCTGCAACAGCATGGCGACCAAGGTCTGGATATCCTCCACGCCGGTGCGCTCCTTCAGGTCATTCAGGGCGGCGCGGCTGTCCATCCCGGCGCGCGACTGCATGGAGAACAGCGTGAGCTCGCCGGAAAGATCGGGATGGGTGAGTAGGATCTCGGCGGCCACCCGCTGAATGCTCGCGACCAGGCCGAGACCGGCCTCGGAACAGACCACCAGCAGGTCCATGGCATCGGCCAAGCCCCGCTGCAACCGTGCCTGGCGACGTTTCACCCGCCGCCCCAGTAGATAATCGGGAGCTACCAGGGCCAGGATGCCGGCCATCAGCATGTCACGGGGGGCATTATCCATCAGCAGCACCGGCGAGAACATCGCCACCATCAGTACCAGCACGGGCGCGAGCACCACGACCGTGATCTTGATCCCATAGAAGGCCGGTACGGCGTGTTCGGAGCGGAAATCCGCGAACCGCAGTTTGACCTCAGTGCGCCGGCGCTTGGCTTCATCCTTCGGTAGGGAATACCGACCCAGCCGCTCCAGGGCGCGGGTGATACGGCTCTTGGGAGAGAGTAAACGGGTCTTCTGCTGGATCAGCAGCACCCGCTTGCGCAACGGATTGAAGGCGCCGGCGATCAGCAAGTAGAGTGCCCGGACACTGCCGAGGACCGCGGCCCCCAGCAGCAGTGAGAAGAACAGCGGCACCAGCACCGGGTCATTCGGGAGTGCGCTCAAGGAGTCGAAAAGGCGTGAGACCCAATCCATGACGGCGACCCCTATGAATCCGAGACGTTGACGATTTGGCGCAGCCAGAGAATGCCCAGGCCGACCTGAAACAAGCCAATCACGATGAGCTTCCGGCCGGTTGGGTCCTGCACCAGGGCAAGCATAAAGCCAGGATTGATTAAAGCGATAGCTCCAGTCATAAAGAACGGGAGCAGCGACAGTATCCAGGCCGTCAGCCGACTCTCCGCGCTCAGGGTGCGCACGGTGCGCTCGAAGCGGAAGCGCTGGCGTACCAAGCCCGCCAGCTTGTCCAGCAACTCCGCCAGGTTGCCACCGGTGTCGCGCTGGATCATGATCGAGGTGACCAACGCCATCACCGCCATGCTCGGTACCCGCCCCATGAGCCCGAGCAGTGCGTTACGCGTGTCGCCGCCATAATTGATCTCCGTATAGACGATGCCGAACTCCTCGCTCGCCGGCGCCTTCATCTCCTGGGACACCAGTTTGATGGCCTCGGTGAACGGCAGGCCAGCGCGCATGGCGCGGGCGGCGACGGTGAGTGCGTCCGGGAGCTGCTCCTCGAAGCGGTCCATCCGCTGGGTGCGCTGACGCCGCAGCCACATGATCGGCAGGTAGAAGCCGAACGCAGCGCCCGGCAGGCTGAGCAACCCCCACTCGGGGACCAAACCCACGAGTGAACCCGCGAGCGCGAACGCGAGGCTCAAGAGCGCTACCCGATAGGGAAGCTGGCTCGACCCCGCCTGATCGATGAGCGTCTGTAGCGATTGCATACCCGGCAGACGTTGCAGTTTGATCTCCAGGCGGGATGGTTGCCGCAAGTAGCGTTCGCGCACCAGCGAGACCCGCCCGCCCCCCCCGTGG
>CAILVI010000036.1 GCA_903837595.1 uncultured Thiodictyon sp. | reverse complement strand
GCGGCCGGCGGTAGCTTCCTGGGCGGGCTTTTCGGGGCTGGCGCCGGTCAGTCGTTTGGCTCGCCTCAGCCGACGCCGGGGAGCGCCGATGGGTCCCAGACTGCGGCGGCCTCCGGTCGGGGCTGGTCCAATCCAGCACCGGCAGAGCCGCAGGAGCGGGTGCCGGCGCTGCCGCCAGGGGCGCAATACGGCGCGCCATCGGCCGCGCGTGGTCTGTTCGGGCAGGGCCAAGCGGGCGGCGGCGGTTTCCTGTCGTCGGCCCTGACGACCGCGGCGGGGGTGGCGGGCGGCATGATGGCGGCGAGTGCGCTGGGCAGTCTCTTTGGTGTGGGGCAGGCCCATGCGGCAGGGCTGTCCGATCTCGGTGCGCAGAGCGCTGCCGCCCAGGCTCAGGCCGCCGCGGCACAGGCCGAGGCGGCGGCCGCCCAGGCGCAGTCCGCGGCGGCGCAGCAACGCGACGATGAGCCGCAACTACCGGATGACTTGGACGACTCGGGTGACCTGCTGGCGGACAACGACGCGGCGGACTTCGATACCTTCGGGGGCTTCTGACGTTACCGTGAGAGTCGCGCCGGGAGCGCGCTCCACTTCTCCCTCCCCTATTGGGGGAGGGCCGGGGAGGGGAACGGCCAAGGCGCCCGCCACTTTCATCTTGCGGGGTGCTGCGGGCGCCATGGCCGTTAACTATCCCGTCCCGCCGCGTGCTGGGCTGGCCAGGCGATGAGGATCGCATGCACCAGGGTGGCGAGCGGGATGGCGAAGAACACGCCCCAGAATCCCCACAGCCCGCCGAAGACCAGGATGGCGACTATGATGGCGACTGGGTGGAGGTTTACCACCTCCGAGAACAGCAGCGGGACCAGGACGTTCCCATCCAGGGCCTGGGCGATGCCATAGATGGTTGCGAGCCAGATGAACTCCGCGGACCAGCCCCACTGAAACCAGGCGATCAGGATTACCGGCACCGTCACCACGACGGCCCCGATATAGGGCACGATGACCGACAGCCCCAGGAGCAGGGCCAGCAGCATCGCATAGCGCAGACCGAAGGACAGGAAAATGAGATAGTTGAACGCCCAGACGATCAGGATCTCCCAGAATTTGCCGCGCACATAGTTGGCGATCTGCCGGTCGACCTCGACCCAGATGGCGTTGGCGATGCGCCGGTGCTCCGGCAGGTACTGCCGAAACCAATCCAGAATCAAGTCTTTATCCTTAAGAAAGAAAAATACCAGAAGCGGCATCAAGATCAGATAGACCACCACCGTGAGCACCCCGACCACGCCCGCCAGGGACCAGGACAGCACCCGCTGACCGAAGGCCACGGCCTCGGAGCGCAGCGAGCCGATCAGCTCGTCGATCTGCTCGGTGCTGACCAGGTCCGGGTGACGCCCCGGCAGTTCCACCAGTGCCCGCGTCCCCTCGTTGATCATATTGGGCAATTGCTGAACCAGTTCGGTGACCTGCCGGGACACGAGCGGCAGCACCCCGAACAGGAGCAGGCCCACGAACAGCAGGAAGCCGATAAAGACCACCAACACGCTGGCCGTGCGCGGCAGGCCGTGGCGTTCGCAGACGCCGACCAGGCCCTCCAGCAGATAGGCAACGACCATGCTGGCCAGCACCGGGGCCAGCATGTTGCCGAGGGTCAGGATGACGGCGGTCAGGGTCAGCAGGAGCAGCGTCAGGAAGACGAGCTGGGGGTCGGAGAGATAGCGACGGAACCAGTCGGCGATAATTCCCATGGCGATCGGCTAGCCGCCCCGGTGCAGGCCCGTCCGGGCGTTCTGGAAATGACGCAGGAACAGGGCCTCCAGGTCGTCGATGACCTGGGGTGCCGGGCGGCCATGCAGCACATGGGCGGTCATCAGGGCGGCGGTCTCATGGAGCATGGGGTCGCGATCGAGCATGGCGTAGGTCAGGGTCAGGCGGCGGATGGCGGCGATCACCGTTTCCTGCGCCGGCCGGGGGTGCGTCCTGGGTTCCTGACACCGGTGCTCATCCGGGGTCTCATCCGGGCTCGGCGCGGGCGCTGTTGCCAACCGACCACCCCGGGCGAGGAACTCGGCAAAGGCCAGCAGGCTGTGCTGATCCGCGTTGCCGAGCCCGCAGTAGAGGCGCATCAGGCGTTGCGCGGGTTCGGACTCTGGCGTGGGATCGGGCGCATCCTTGGACGTCAACATGATAGCTTGATTTGAGATCTGCGGGGATGGCCGAGCCATATAGCATAAAAACATGATTTGAGTCTAGGTTTCCTGATCTCACGGGTATTGCAGGGCCGCGCTGCGCAGCCGCATGTCGCGTTTTTGCGACTGCCATGTCATCGCAACAAATGGTAGCAATCGGGCGTCGCTTCGCCTACAGTTCGCCCGCTGAAGGTGTCGACTGATCTCCTTAGATAGACGGATTCGCTCAGGTTTTCAAGTCAGTCGCCGGGCTTGAGTAGGGCCTGTGCGCCGCCCGACTGCCCTGTTGCCGGCGCGCCACTGCGGGTGCAGGCACGGCCAGGCCGACCGCCGGCGGCGAGGATCGCGCCATATCGAAAACAGACAACAACTTAGCTCTTCTGGGGGATCAGTCATGTATGCGAAGATTACACGTGCACGCGCCGCGGCCCTGATCACTGGCGCCATCGGCATCCTGGGTGCCCAGGGCAGCGCGCTGGCCTCCGGCTTCGCGCTGCCGGAGGCCTCCGCCGCGGGTGTCGCGACCGCCAATGCCATGGTCGCCAACCCCAAGGAGCTCGGCGCCATCCCCTACAACGCGGCGGCCATGGGTTTCCAGGATAAATCCAGTCTGGCCTTGGGTGCACTGATGATTGCCCCCAGTTTCTCCGTCAACACGGCCAGCGGCAATCACTCCAGCAACGGGGCGGCCTGGGTCGCGGGACCCATGCTCCAGGCGGTGATCAAGATCAAGGATCAATGGCGCCTGGGGCTTGGGGTCACCACGCCCTTTGGCCTGGAGACCCGGTGGACCTATGGGACCTTTCCGGCGCTCAGTCAGAGTGCGACGATCCCGGTGCCCGGAACGCGGAGTACGGTCACGGTCCCCAGCGGCAATCACCCCACGGCGAGTAAGCTCGAGATCCTGGACGTGGCGCCGACTGGCGCCTATCGGGTCAATGACAACCTGAGCCTGGCGGTCGGCATGGATATCTACTGGGCCAGGTCGGCCCGGCTGGACTCCAATATGGGACAGATGAGTGGGGATGGGACCGGGTACGGTTTTAATCTCGGGGCACTGTATCGGGTCAACGCCCTGTCCCTGGGCCTGAGCTTCCACTCCGCCGCGACGCTCAAGCTCAGTGGTGACTACACCCCGGCCAATGCGACGCTGGTGGCGCTCGGGAGACTGGCGCCCGCCCAGCCGGCCAGCCTGAATCTGGATCTGCCCTGGCGTTTGCAACTGGGCGCCCGCTATGAGTTTACCAAGGACTTGGCGGCAGAGTTCGACTGGACCTACACGGGTTGGAGCCAATTCCGCCAGTTGTCGGTGACGGGCGATGGGACCGGCACCACGATCTCAACCGAGACCAATAATTGGAACGACGCCAGCGCGTTCCGTCTGGGCCTGACCTGGCAGGTGCGGCCGGCCACCCAACTGCGCTGTGGCTATGCCTATGATCAGACCGGCCAGGGCAACAGCTACTTCAGCGCGCGGGTGCCAGACACCGATCGCCACACCTTCAGTATTGGTATCGCCCAGACCCTGACCCCCATGTTCTCCGTCGAGGCCGGGTACATGTATGTCATGGGCCAGAAGCGCAACTACTCCGGCAGCGTCCCTTATAGTGCCACCAGTGGCGTCAACGGGACTACCGCGCTCAATGGCCAATATGAGATGAGCGCGCACGTGGTCGGCATTGAGGTGGTGGCGACCTTCTGAGGCGAGCCAGGCAGGGCATTTCTCGTTCCCACGCTCCTGCGTGGGAATGCGGCGCGGGCACTCCGCGTCCGGTCTTGGCACTGGACGAAGAGCGCCCTCACTTGCTCCCACGCAGGAGCGTGGGAGCCACAAGCGCCGACCGACTCTCCCGGACCTATGTTCTCAGATATAGAGGCAGATGTCGCTCTCGCCGGCATACTCGAAGAAGGTTGCGGCCCCCCCGAACTCCACCCCGTCGATGAAATCCGCGTGCTTGAGATCGAACAGATCCACCGTCATCTGACAGGCGATGAGCTTAACCTCGGCCTCCTGGCAAAGGGCGCGCAAGTCTTCGATACTGGCGACGCCCTTCTTCTTCATCTTGGCCTTCATCATCGTGGTCATGATCCGCTGCATGAAGGGCATGGCGGTCAACAGCACCGGCATGAAGCGTTCCATGCCGCCGGGCATAGGCATACCGGGGTTGCCCAGTGGGGTCACCTTGAGATCCAGCTCCTTTTTCAGGAGCTGCAGCCCGTAGAAGGTGAAAAAGATCTGGACTTCATAGTCCAGCGCGGCCGCGGTCGAGGCGAGGATAAAGGGCGGGTAGGCCCAATCCAGTGAGCCCTTGGTGGCGATGATCGTGAGCTTCTTGCGAGCCATCGGGTCCTCCAGGTGGTGTTGGCGGCGGGTCGGGGATCAGGCCTTCTTGATCAGGTAGTGGAATTTTCCGGCTCTTCCCTGGACTCCAGCAGTTCGTTACCGGTCTGCTTGGCGAAGGCGTCGAAGTCTCGCACCGAGCCGGAATCGGTGGCGATGATGTGTAACACCTGCCCGGAGGCCATGGCGTTCAGGGTCTTCTTGGCGCGCAGGATCGGCAAGGGGCAGTTCAAACCGCTGGCGTCGAGCTCTTGGTCATGGGCCATGGGGTGTACCTCCGGATTTGCGTTGTTTCAGGGTAGACGAAAAGGTACTGAATGAATCTGATATTTTCGCAAATGAATAATGATAATTATCTGAAAATATTCTATTTGCAGTGCCAAAAAAATGAAATAAACGCGATGGAAAGCAGAAAATAATGGGGCTGGCCAGGCCGTGTCAGCGAACAATGCCGCGGCGGTGAGCGGCGTCACCGCCGCGGCGCCTCAATGTCCCGGGGGCGCGATCGTGTAACCGTGCCGCGCCCAGGCGATGATCCCGCCGCGCAGGTTCAGTACCCGTCCCCACCCCTGTTGTTTGAGGTAGGCACTGGACTGGTAGGAGCGCGCGCCACTGCGGCAGTAGAGCACCAGGTCGCGATCCTGGGGCAGTTCGGCCAGCTGCAAGGGTAGCAGGTGCATAGGCAGCATCCGTGCCCCGGGGATGGCGCCCCCGGCGACCTCCCCCGGGGTGCGGATGTCCACCAGCAGGAGGTCCTCACCGGCCGCCAGGCGCCGGTGCAGTGACTCTGAATCGATCTCGTTGACCACGTTGTCCATCTGCCATAGGCTTTAGTATTTTACTATATTAGTATTTTTCGCGCGTCAACTCAACGCCGCGCTTGCCACGGGCCTACTCAGAGATCTATGGAATTTTTACCTATTTTTCAGTCTGTCACGGGTAAACCGTGCCTGGTGGTCGGCGGTGGTGCCATCGCCCAACGCAAGCTCGGCAGCCTGTTGCGCGCCGGTGCGGCGGTCACCCTGGTCGCCCCCCGGATCACGGCGGACCTGGTCCGGATGGGCGCGGCGGGGGAATTCCGCCACCTGGCCCGCCCCTTTGAGCGCGCCGACATCGCCGGTATGCGGCTCGTGATCGCGGCCACGGACGACCGGGCGGTGAACGGGTGCATCGCGGAGCTTGCCACCGCGCAAGACATCCCGGTCAATGTCGTCGACGATCCCGATGCCTGCACCTTCCTGCTGCCCTCGGTGATCGATCGCAACCCGGTGGTGATTGCCGTCTCCACCGGCCGGGCCTCCCCGGCGTTGGCACGCCTGCTGCGTACCCGGCTCGAGTCCATGATCCCCGCGGGCTATGGACGTCTGGGGGAGCTGTGTGCCCGCTATCGCGACCGGGTCAAGACACGCCTGCCGGAGGTGCACGCGCGTCGCCGCTTTTGGGATCGGGTCCTGGCAGGGCCTGTCGCCGAGCGCGTCTTCGCCGGCCAGCTGGGCGAGGCGCAGGCGGCCATGGAGCGCGAGCTGGCCCCGGGCGCGCAGGGGCTTAACCTGGGTGAGGTCTATCTGGTGGGGGCGGGACCGGGTGACCCGGATCTCCTGACCTTTCGCGCGCTTCGGCTCATGCAGCAGGCCGACGTAGTAGTCTACGACCGGTTGGTGGCCGAGCCCATCCTCAACATGACGCGGCGCGATGCCCGCCGCATCTACGTGGGCAAGGAGCGCGCCCACCACAGCATGCGCCAGGAGGACATCAACTGCCTGCTCGCTGACCTGGCCCGCGATGGGCACCGGGTGCTGCGGCTCAAGGGCGGGGACCCCTTCATTTTCGGCCGCGGCGGGGAGGAGATTGAGACCCTGGCGGCGCAGGGCATCCCCTTTCAGGTCGTCCCCGGCATCACCGCCGCCTCCGGGTGCGCCGCCTATGCCGGCATCCCCCTGACCCACCGTGATTATGCCCAGTCGGTCACCTTCGTCACCGGGCACCTCAAGGATGGCACCATCGATCTCAATTGGCCGCAACTCGCCTATCCGGGCCAGACCCTGGTCTTCTACATGGGCCTGGGTGGACTGCCGATCATCGTCGAGCAGCTGATCGAGCACGGCGTCGCTGCCGCGATGCCGGTCGCCCTGGTCCAGCAGGGAACGACCCACCAGCAACGGGTCTATGTCGGTACCTTGAGCAGCATTGTGGGGCTGGTGGCCGCGGACCTGCCCAAGCCGCCGACCCTGATCATCGTCGGTGAGGTGGTGCGGCTGCGTGAGCAGCTCGCCTGGTTTCGCCCCGGTGCCGATCCGCTGCCGGGGGGCTGACCCCAAGTGGATGCCTGTGAGCCGGAGTATCTCACGCCAAGGCGTTGGCGGCCATGGCGAGGATCGGTAGCAACGGTCGGGCAGGGCGCGGGTGGCGCGGGTGGCGTCGAGTCCGTCCATGAGCGGCATCGGCATGTCCATCCGCATCAATCGGTCGGGACCTCTTTGGCGTCCCGCTCGGCGCGCTCCAGTCGCGCGGTGAACCAGAATGTGCTGCCCTGGCCCGGGGCGCTCGTCAACCCGACCTCGCCCCCCCAGCAGGGCGGCCAGGCGTTTGACGAGCCCGAGCCCGAGCCCGGTGCTGCCGTATTGCCGCGTGGTGGAGTTGTCGGCCTGGACGAAGGATTGGAAAAGCCGGCGCTGCTGCTCGCCAGCCAGTCCGATCCCCTGGTCCTGAACATCAATGCGCAGCAGGACGCTCTGCGGCGCGTCTTCCACGACACTGGCGCGCACCTGGATCTCTCCCTGGTTGGAGAACTTGATGGCGTTGGCGATATAGTTCGGTACCATCTAGCCCAGGCGCAGCGGGTCGCCGCGCAGGCGGGCCGGGACGCCCGGGTCGATCTGGACCGCCAACCGCAGACCCTTCTCCGCCACCCGATCTCGCACCATGGCCACCGTTCGGTCGAGGACCTGCGCGAGGGAGAGTTCCACTCGCTCCAGAGCGAGGCGCTCGGCCTCGATCTTACCGTGAAAGTCGCGCCGGGAGCGCGCTCCACTTCTCCCTCCCCCCATGTGGGGGAGGGGCGGGGAGGGGGAACGGCCAAGGCGCCCGCCACTTTCATCTTGTGGGGTGGCGCGGGCGCCATGGCCGTTAGCCGGTCCGGCGTGCAGGCGCCACTGATTCTTCTCGGATATATCGCGAGCCGCCACCGACTAAAGCCTCGACCGGTTGCGGACGGACCACGGCTGGTCGGAACGATGATCAAAGCCCGCCGTGGTCACCCCTATAGCACCGCCACCGCCTTGATCTGAATCCACACCGGCAGACCCGGCGCCAGCCCCAGTTGTTCGGCGGCCCGGCAGGTCACCCTGGCGAGCAGGGCGGTGCCGTTGACCTGGAGCTTGACCAGGGCGAGCGCCGGATGGTCGTCCGCGCCGAGTGAGTCGACCCGCGCGGGCAGGGTGTTCTGGATGCTGGTCCCGGTCCCCGGCTCCAGGACGACGCTCACGTCGCGGGCGAGGATGCGCACCCGCACCGCACGGCCCAGCGGGAGCCCCGAGTCGCGCACCCACAGGCTCTGCGTGCCGCACTCCACGCGCAACAGGTGCCAGCGCTCATCGCGCTCGGCGACCCGCCCCGCCAGCACCACACCCGCGTCTTCGCCGAGCCGGATCGGCAGGTCGAGGCGGGCCAGTGTTTCGCTCAGTGGCCCGGCTGCCAGCACCCGACCCGCCTCCATCACCACCAGGTGGTCGGCGAGGCGCGCCACCTCGTCCGGGGCATGGCTGACATAGAGGACCGGGATCGACAGCTCATCGTGCAACCGCTCCAGATAGGGCAGGATCTCCTGCTTGCGCTGATGGTCCAGGGCGGCCAGCGGCTCGTCCAGCAGCAGGATGCGCGGGCTGGTCAGGAGCGCGCGGGCGATGCCGACCCGCTGCCGCTCGCCGCCGGAGAGCCCGCCAGGGGCGCGCTCCAACAGGTGGCCGATGCCCAGCAGTTCAATCGCCTGACCCCAGGAAACCCGCCGGTCCGCGACCGGGATGCGCTGCTGCCCAAAGGCCAGGTTGCGCCTGACGCTCAGGTGCGAGAACAGGCTGGCCTCTTGGAAGACATAACCCAGGGGGCGCCGATGGGTGGGCAGGAAGTGGCCCTGGGCCTCGTCCTGCCAGGTCTCGCCATTCACCCGCAGGTAGCCGGCCGCGGCCCGCTGCAACCCGGCGACACAGCGCAGCACCGTGGTCTTACCGGAGCCGGAGGCGCCGAAGAGGGCGATCACCCCGCGCCCGGGCAGGTGCAGGTCGACATCCAGGGTGAAGCCCGGAAACGCGATGTGGAAGCGCGCGGCAATGCCGTCGCCGACGTCAGCGCTCACCGCCACACCTGCCCGCGGTTGCCGAGGCTGTAGAGGGTCAGCAGGACCAGGAAGGCGAAGACCACCAGGATCCCCGCGAGCCAATGGGCTTGCGTGTACTCCAAAGCCTCCACGTGGTTATAGATCTGGATCGAGACCACGCGGGTGCGGTTGGCGATGTTGCCGCCGAGCATGAGCACCACCCCGAATTCGCCCACGGTGTGGGCGAAGCCCAGCACGGCGGCGGTCAGATAACCTGGCCGTGCCAGGGGCAGGACCACCGTAAAGAAGGTGTCCAGGGGGCTCGCGCGCAGGGTGGCGGCGACCTCCAGCGGCCGGTCGCCGATCGCCTGGAAGGCGTTCTGCACCGGTTGGATCACGAAGGGCATGGAATAGATGACGGACCCGATCACCAGGCCCGGAAAGGTAAAGGGCAGCAGCCCCAGCCCCAGGGCCTGGGTAAGCTGACCCAAGGGGCCGTTCGGCCCCATGGTCACCAGCAGGTAAAAGCCGATCACCGTCGGCGGGAGCACCAGCGGGAGGGCCACCACCGCGGCAACCGGGCGTCGCCACCAGGAGCGGCTGCGGGCCAGCCACCAGGCGATGGGCGTGCCGATCAGCAGTAGCAGGATGGTCGAGAGCGACGCCAGCTCCAGGGTCAGGCGGATGGCGCCCCAGTCTTCCGCGGTCAGGCCCATGGCGATCAGAGGCCGTAGCCGTAGGACGTGATGATGGCCCGCGCCTTCTCGCCCTTCAGAAAGTCGAGGAGCGCGATGGCGGCCGGCTTGTCCTTGCCCTTGGCGAGGATCACGGCGTCCTGGAGGATCGGGCTATAGAGCTTGGCCGGCACGATCCAGGCCGAGCCATCGGCTACCTTGCCCTCCTTGTAGACCTGGGACAGGGCGATGAAACCGAGCTCCGCGTTGCCGCTCTGCACGAACTGGAAGGCCTGGGCGATGTTATCCGCCTGCACCAGCTTGGGTTCCAGGGCGCCAAAGACCTCCAGCTTTTTCATGGCCTCCACGCCGGCGGCACCGTAGGGGGCGAGCTTCGGATTGGCGATCGACAGGTGCTCGAACTTACCCTGCTTCAGCACCTTGCCTTTCTGGTCCACGAAGTCCGGCTTGGCGCTCCACAGCACCAGCTTGCCGATGGCATAGGTAAAGCGGGACCCGGCCACAGCGCTGCCCTCCTTCTCCAACTTGGCCGGGGTCTCGGCGTCCGCGGCGAGCAGGACTTCGAAAGGGGCGCCGTTCTGGATCTGGGAGTAGAACTTGCCGGTCGAGCCGAAGGCGGCGACGACCTTGTGATTGGTCGCCTTCGCAAAGGCCTCAGCGATCTCTTTCATGGGCGCGGTGAAGTTGGCGGCGACAGCCACCTGGACCTCATCGGCGCGCGCGCCGACGGCGGCAGCGATGAGGGCGAACGCCAGCGACAACTTGATGATTGGCTTCATGGTAACGGTTCCTAAGAAAATGGAGTTGATGATGGAAACGGGGGCGGCGGCCCGGCAGCGTCTAGATAACGGTCGCCAGGATCACGCTGGACGCCTGGAACACGGCACAGGCGTCCCGGCCCGGCAGCAGGTCGAGCCGGCCCAGACCCTCCGGGGTGATCACCGCGGCGAGGGTCCGCCCGCCGGGCAGGATCAGGGTGACATCCGCATCGACGGGACCCTCGTGGATGCGGCTGACCTTGCCCCACAGATGGTTGAGCGCGGAGGTTCGCAGCCCCGGGTCGGTGCTCAGCATGACGGCGGACGCCTTCACCAGCGCATGGACCTCGAGTCCGAGCGTGAGCCCCAGGGCCTCGGCGCTGTCGCGGGTGACGATGGCCGTAACCTGCGTGTGGTCGTCCAGGCGCAACACCACCTGTGCGTTCACCTCGTCTGTCTGCAGGCTCGCCAGGGTGCCCACAAACTGGTTGCGGGCGCTGGTGCGCATGGACAGGCGCCGCAGCAGGGACTGGAATTTGTACTGTTCGCCGGTTTCGCCCGCGTCCATCCCGCGGGCGAGCCGCTCCACGGCCTGTTGGTATTCTTCCTCCACCGCCCGGTACAAGGTGATCAGCCGACGCCCGAAGTCAGTGAGGTGGGTACCGCCACCGTGACGCCCGCCCACGGCGCTCTCCACCAGGGGGGAGTCGGCCAGGTTGTTCATGGCATCCAGGGCATCCCAGGCGGCCTTGTAGGACATCGGCACCGCTTTCGCTGCCCGCGAGATGGAGCCGTGGCGCCCGATGGCCTCCAGCAGCCGGATGCGGGTATCGCCCAGGAAGGCGCCCACTTCGGTGTTGACCGACAGCGTGCCGACCAACCGCGGAAAGCCGCTCGGATTGAGTGACATGGACTCTCTCTATATAACGCAGACTATAGCGCCGGTGCTATTTGACAGGCAAAGCGGGGGCCACGTCAACCGTACGCTATGGTTGAGTCTAGCCTCCGGTACGGCCTACACTGCGACGCTCGCGGTGGTCCGGTGGGACCAATTCCGCGGCTGTCCTATTCCCATTTCTAGAGGTTTATCATGAAAATCAGCGCACGCAACCAGTTTTCCGGCACGATCTCGGCCGTCAAGGCCGGTGCAGTCAACAGCGAGGTCGATGTGACCCTGGCGGGCGGTCAGAAGATTGTCGCCATGGTGACCAATGAGAGCGCCAATGCACTGAATTTGAAGTCCGGTGGGGAGGTCGTGGCGCTGGTGAAGGCGTCCTCGGTCCTGGTCATGACCGATTCCTCCGGGCTGCGGATCAGCGCCCGTAACTGTCTGGAAGGCACCGTGAAGGCATTGAACCTAGGGCCGGTGAGTGCCGAGGTGACCATTGCGCTCGCGGGCGGCACCGAGGTCCACGCCACCATCACCCACGCCGCGGCGACCGATCTGGGGCTCAAAGAGGGTGGGGCGGCCACCGCGGTATTCAAGGCGTCCGCGGTGATCTTGGGCGTGGCGGCCTGATAGCGCTATTTGCACCAATATATAGCGAGAGTCCCGCCAGCGGCGCGGCGGTGCCCAGTACGGGTGCGTCGGTCCGCTGCGCGGACCAACTGATTAATGCCCGGCGGGCAATGCTCCCGTACCCAGGGGGGCCGTCGACGGAATCTCCGCCGGCAAGGCCGAGGGGCGGGGAGGGCGACCGTCACCCAGTCCACTGCCGGGCAGCCAGGTGCCAAGGTCGCGAGCGATCCAGACCCCGCCGCCCAGCGCGGCCAGGAATCCCAGCAGCATGGCAAGTCGGCGGCGCCAACGGCGGCCGACGGGACTGGCCTGGGGGTGTTCAGACTCCGAGGGTGCGGACGCACCCCCACACGCAATCACGGCCACGGTGGAATTGTCCTGGCGCTCCAGCCCCTTGGCCTTGACCGCGGCCATCACCGCGTCGGCACCCGCTTGAGCCTCCTGGCCCAGCGCCGCCGCCATCTCGTCCGGTGTCAACACCCCGTGGATACCGTCACTGCACAGCAGCACGCGGTCTCCGGGTATCAGGGTCACGGGGCTGTGGTTGCAGTCTATCCGCGTGATCTCGGGCATCCCGACGAAGCTGGTCAAGGCGTCGCCGCCCGGTTCGGCCTCCGCCGCCGCCCGGCTCAACCGGCCTTCGGCAACCTTCTCCAACAGTTCGTTACGGTAGTTGTGGTCCCGGGTACACTGGGTAATCGAGCGGTCGGCGCCGCGGTAGAGATAGAGTCGGCTGTCGCCGACCGACACCCAGTAGAGCAGGTCGCCCTTGACCGCCGCCGCCACCAGGGTCGTGCCCATCGAATACTCGCCCGCACCCCGGCACGCCGCATCATAGACCGCCCGGTTGGCCGCGCTCAGTGCGTGCCGCAGGGCCTGCGGGATCGGTTCGTCCGGGCGCCGGCCCGCATAGGCCGCCAGCATCTGCTGCACGGCCAGCCGGCTCGCTGCCGCGCCGTCGCTCAGGCCCCCGATGCCATCGGCGACGATCGCCAATACCCCGCGACAGCCGCCAGCAGCGTCTTGCTCGAAGCCGCAGGCGTCTTGCTGGTCCGCACGGCCGCCAATCCACTGAGCACTGCCTGGTCTCAACTGCATCATTGTGCCCCCAGAGTTGTTGGTTGGCTGGCCGAGTCTGGTGGATCTCGGTGCCGCGCGGTCGCGCCAGATCGCCTTGGCCGACGGGCTCGGTCGCAGACTATAGTAGGGTGGCGTTCCGGTCCACTGGTGATGCGGGAGTGGGTTCGCTGGTTTGCACGGGGGCTAGGGTCTGACGGAACCGAGGTGCAGAGCACCGGACATCCCAGTCTCCCGCAATTGCCTTAACTTCACATAATATTCATTATCGGCCATCCTCACCATGGGGCCAGAGTGCGTGGGGCCGCGTGGTGGCTGGTCTGAGGCTCAGTTACTCGGTGAAGGCTTCGCGGCCAATTTGGCCGTTCTGCGGGCGCTGCAACAGCGCTGCGGTTTCACCAATCCCCAGGCCGCCACAGTCTGCGGGGTGTCCCTGCGGACCTATCGCCGGTGGCTCTGTGAAGGCAACCCGACCCCGGCCGCGGTGCGCCTGCTGGCGATCCTGGCGGGCTTCGTCCCGTGGGTCGGCTGGGAAGATTGGGAGGTGCACCACGGCTATCTGTTCCCGCCGGGCTTCTCCCGGCACGGGCTCGCGCCGGCCGACTTCCATGCACTGGTGTTCTGGCGCCAGCTCGTCAGCGAGTACGGCCGCCAGAATGCCGCGCTGCGCGTCCGCCTGGCCGAACTCGAGGTTCAACTGGGACGGCCGGCGGCGGCACCCGGCGCCGGTCCCGAGCGCGGGCCGGTGGTCGTGCCGTTCAGTCTCGATCGCCTTGACCAAGCCGACCCGCAACCGGCGGCCAGTGGGCGGCGGTCGGTCGGGTAACGCGCCCCAATGGAACACCCAAAAACCCGGCCGGTCCCGTGGTCGAACCCAAGGGGAGGGTTAGTAGCACTCCCCTTTAGTCTCACTGGTGAGACAAACGCCCGGTTTTGGGGGTCTGGTGGACCTGTCTAGGCCGGCGCTGCACGTCGATCGCTTGGACCTGTCGCAGGACCATGCGGACGCGCCCGACTGGGGGTCGGCGGTGCGGGTTGACTACGATTTGAAGACGGGCGAGGTGTTGCAGTCGGTCGTCAAGTCGGATCGGCTTGAGGGCTCTTGGGAGTCTTCGCTATTGGTGCGCTGCACTGGCGGGCGGGTCCAGGTTCAGGGCAACCCGTCCAAGTGGGGCCGCCTGGAAGCGGTTGGGCGTGGCTGCGCCTCGGTGCTGGAAGGGGTTGAGGTCTATAACCGGGTGCTCGCGGATGTCGGCTTGCCGCTCTTCTACGTTGGGGAACGGGCGAGGATTCCCGGGGCTGACGGTCAAGGCGTGCGGCTTGAGCCGCAGTGCCCGCGCATCCAGTGGGTTCACATCGCGGCGAATGTCCGCTTGGGTTCGGCGACGGCGGTTGGTCCCTACTTCGATTGGTTAGCGTTGCAACGGATCGGTAAGCGTGGTCAAGCGTTGCGGTCGGTGGGTCCGTTGTCGGTGCGCGCTGGCACCCGGCGGCGGCGCCAGGTGGCGATTTACAGTAAGGCCGAGGAAGTCCTTGAGGAATTGGCGCGCTGGCGGCGTAAGCGGTGTTGTCCGGAGCAAGACGCCGTGGTCACCTATCTTGAGGCGTTGGCTGATCGGTTGAAAGTGGAAGGCTGGGTTCGGCGTGAAGTGCGGTTGTCGGGTGATTATCTGGTAACGAAAGCATTGCAATGGGTTGATGCGTGGTCAGAAGAAACGATGTTTTGTGAGTGGCAAGAATACGGTGTGGTAACGAGTGAGGGTGTAACCGTGTGTGACTGGAAAACTGAAGTGTTTGATCGGTTGTTGGCGCGTGGATTGGGTGAACGGGCCGCGCGTCAGCGTGTTGAAACCTTGCTCGCTTGGATGGGCGGCGTTGAAGTCGGACCGGGCGAGGGTCGTAGTCGTGCGACCTTCTATCGGATTGCGGCGGAATTGCGCGAGGTGGCTGGGGTGGATATCCGCTCGCGGCCGAACGTGGTTACTTTGGGTTCGCGTGTGCAGCGGATTGCCCGCCCGGTGGATGCGCGTATTGCCACGGTGGCCGATGTCGAGGCCCTGTATGCGGGGCTCGGCGATCTGTCGCGCGCGGCCTGACGTGAACCCGGCCACTCTGGTGGGGACTTCGCGACAGGCGGCGGCGCTGTGTTGGCGTGGGGTTCTCGGTGTCCAGAAAGTTTGTGGGTTATGTCATCGGCACCGCGGCCGAAGAGTTTCTTTCGGCGGTCGAGGAAGGGCCGGGTTGGATGATGTGCGCTTATGCCGGGCATCCAGACTTGGCCTTGCAGTTTCCCGGGGCCGCTGAGGCTCGGCGTATGGTTCAAGCGATTGACAAACTCGGTGTTGTGGCCTTGCCACTGTATGACGCGGGGGCGCAATGGTGGGTGGACTGGGGGCGGCCCCTGTCCTAGCGGCATGGCCGCGGTCCGTTGCGCGGCGTTAGCCGCTCCTGCGTTCGTGAAGGCTGAACGGCTGTTCAGACTGAGGGTCTGTGCTGTCGGCGTTGGTCGGGAAGAAAAGAGCGGACGGCGCAAGCGGTAAGCCTTCAGGCCGGTGCGCTGGCAAGGAGTACCGAGCGGCGCGCAGGTCGGTAGGCCGGATTTGTCTACGTCCTGTGTGCAAATGCGAGGAACGAGCATTGCACACAGGACGTAGACAAACGGCGGGCGAGCGGGCGACGTGCGGGGCTTCGCTGAAAACGTTTTGCGGTGTTCTCGCGTGTTTTGAAAGGCGGACCCCGATCCGGTTGCACCCGGGCCGGGGTCCTGACCACAACCAACTGTAGAGGAGTCGGTCATGGGTTCGCAGATGGTAGCAGCATTGAAGCGCGTGCCGTTCATGGTCGTGAAGACCGGCAACGGTGTCTGTCCGTTCAGTCGGTGCGCGAGCATTGACCCGGACGGTTGCGCGGTACCGTTGATGTATCCGTATCGCGCGTTCTGTTCGCACGCGGATCAGGGCGAAGCAGTCACGATGCAACCGCTGTCGCTTGGTGCTGAAGTCTTCGCGGTCGGTCCGTTTCTGTTCCTGACCTACTTCAAAGCCTTTCGCTGGGCGTTCAATCACCCGCAGGATTGCCAGCGTGTTTATTGGCTGCGCCAGGTCGCTTGCGGTTGGGAGCAATTTGCGTATTGCGGGGAAGTGGGTATTGATGCCAGTAGCCCCGAGCAATTCCAGCGCCATGCGGCTGAACTGCGCGCGGTGTTGCTTGAGGTCCGGCGGCGCTCCGATACCGGGGCGCGGTGTCTGGTACAACAGTGAGGACACCATGAATCTAAAGCGCGGGCGCCGTCTCTTTTGGTCCTTGTCCGGTCGTGTTCATCGTCACTTGTACCGTGACCCTGTGGCCCTGGTCTACCTCGACGCTGCGGAACGGCTCGGGGCGCAACTGCGGTGGAAGGAGCAACAGCAGCAGATTCGCGCCGAGCGTCGGGCGGCCTTGGATCAGGCCGGCGCCGCGGCCCTGAGTCGTCAGCCGGCGGCCATCGTGGTGTAACTGGGCGCCCTGCCCGGCTGTCTTCGCTGATGCCCACGGGCCGACGAAGATAGAGATCGGCAAGCGTGCTGGTATTTCGGTGACTGTTGGGGGGGTGGTGGCAGTGCGGGCGCATGAGGAGCGAGGAGGCACGACGAGCGAGCGAAGGCGCCCGCATTGGCCCGGCGGTCGCGTGCATGGGTGTGCGGACGCGGGCGCGGTGCAGAACGCTATCTTCGTCGGGCGCCGGCAGTCGGCTCTGGGGGTGGCCTTCCAGGTTGCCCATGCTGGCAGCACTGTTTACCTGGGAGGCGACCCCGGGCGGGTCCGCCGGCAGTCGGGGACCAGGTGCAGCCGTCCGCGGCCTGGAAGTGTCGACTTGGTCTTCACGAGAATACCTTACAACTGGCTCAGGCAATGATTGCCCCAAAGGACGCTAAGGTTTGTTCTGACGACAGCCCCCCAACTCGATAAAACCATACCGCCTGTTGGTGCGAAGATCGCACGGCTAAACGATAAGGTTTTTCCTGACGACCCCCAACTCCACAAACCACTGGTGCTTGAGCTCAGGCACCTCGTGTGGATCTTCCGCTGGTCTAGCCCCCGCGGGCCTATCCGCAACCAAGTTTGTCCACATATCCACGCCCCAAGGAACGCCCCCTTAAGGGCGTGGATTGGGGGGTGGGTATGTGGGCAAACCCCTCTGAAACCCGCCGACTTGGCCGCCGCTTCCCTCTTTCTTCGCTGGGGATTAGTCGAAGCCACGGCGATGGTCGTTCGCGGCGCAGCCGCTCCCGTGTCAGGGACCCGAAAGGTTGATCAGATTGAGGGCGGTTCCGGTAGGTCTGGCGCTGTTGGTGTCGCCGTGACGGGTTCGTGCGGCCCGATGTACAGCCGGAGCCATTTTCGGTTTGCGTCGGTTTCCCGGATCATGCCCGCGGCCATGCAGTACATATCCAGATTGTGTAACGCAATGCGTTTATGAACTTCGTCCAGGGACAGGGCGCGTTCCAGAGCCTGTTTCAAGAGTGCATCGGTTTTCACCTTGGCAGTGTCCATCATCAGTGAATCCGGTGAACATTCCAGGGCTTGCATGAGCTTGTACAGGGTTGAAAGCTTCGGGTCCCCCTTCCCTTTCTCCATTTCTGAGATATGCGCGACCCGTAAACCGGTGCGGTCGGCAAGGTCGCCCTGAGTCCATCCCTTGTCGCGGCGCAACCGTCTGATATTTTCGGCCAAGGACATTGCGATTCCCCTACTTTTGCGCGCTATAGCGACAAGTTAGCGCTTTGGCGCAATTGTAGCGGCCATTTTTTCCGCTTGGACCTTGTTATAGCCTTAGCCGTAAGCTAAATTTACGGTCCAGGGGGATTGACAGGCTTTCAGGGGGCTAAGTGGTGAAACCTTATACATTATCGGCCACTTGCGCATATAACCATACTGAGCGTTGGCCTGGCGGCCCCGTCTCTCGCCGACCCGAAGCCGCCGTTCGCGGCTGCAGCAAGCGGACATTCACTATACGGTTCCTAGCCTATGTTCGATAAGCACGGCTGCCCTAGTAACGCCGCACTCCAGACTCATGCGCTGCCCCATTTCACCCGCACTAATACCGAGAACCGGTCGAGCCAAGGCGTCGGCGACACCCGCCGCGAGTGCCTTAGCGTCTAGACCTTTCCGCCTTAGCGTCCTGCCGCCTACCTTTATTCGTTCAAGCTCTGACCCCCAGAAGAATTGATCCGAAACATGCGCAACGATGATTGACGGCCTACCAGCAAGCAACGTTGCTTGTGTCGTCCCTGCGCCTCCATGGTGAACGATCAAGGCGCACCGAGGAAATACCTTGGTATACGGCGAACGACGAACCTTGAAGATCATGTCGCTGGTTTCAAAGACGCTCAGGTCATGCCAAGGAAGCTGTATTACGGCCTTACAACCAACGCGCTGGATCGCGTCGATCCAGATGCCTGCGACCTCCCGAAGGTAGTTTAGATTGGCGAGCATCATGCTTCCGAACGTGAAATATACCGGTGGCTCCCCGGCCGCCAGAAACTCGTCCAGGCCAGGTGGCAATTCTTCCGTTGCCGGGGAAGCGGGCGGATTGAGGAATCCGCAAACTTGATGGCGATCCTCCCAATCGGAAGGGCGCCGGCAAATCTGCGGACTCACGGCAATTAGGTTTAAGCGTCTAGCCGTCCAACTCTCCAGCATTACATCTTGATCAAGCGGAAGCCCCTCCTTTGCCCGAAGCGCATTTACTCTGGGAAGGAATATTCGATTGACCATGGAACGTCCAAGCCGCCATCCCATCGGGTATGTCCAACGACCGAGGTTTGGGAGGCCGGGGGGGCAAATCAAACTCGACGGTAAGCAGTTGTGAACAATATTCACAGTTGCTGACGGCCGCCCCGACTTCTGCGCGGCCACCTGAAGTGGATACGCAAAAAAGTGGCCTACAACGACATCATTGTCAGCACACAGATCACGGGCTGCTTCATACATCAAGGCAGCTACCGGATCGAAACCATATCGCATGACAACCTCGGCTTGGCGAATCGGATTGCCCAACTCGATGATCTGACGCCAGACGTGCTCGATTTCCTCGGTCGAGGCCATAACCGGGTTTGGGACCGCAATCACCTTGAAGCCCAAGCGTCGAGCCGAATCACTGTAATCGCGACCAACGTTATCCGTCACCACCAATGTGACATCGTGGCCTCTTTCGACGAGCCCCGCAGACAAGGCGGTAAAGGGATGTATATCCCCTTCGCTTCCCCAAGCTTGCATTCCAATCTTCATTACGTTGCATTCGCGAATATGCGGGAGGAACCATTATGGACCGCAGCGGCCGCTTTCAGGAAACATCTGGATGAATACGCTATGGCCGCTCTTGGCTGTCAGCCGCCGGTCAACCCTGCGCTTAGAGCCATCCGTCGATTCGCGTCACACGGCGGTGGTCGCCGCCGCTCCCGCCCCCCAGACCTGGCCGGCTCCGCATCACGTCCCGAGCGATGGGAGGCCGGCGTGATGCCCCAGACGACCGACCTGCCGGCCCGCCCAGCGAGCAACGGGGCATCGACCGGACCAGACCAATGGCCTGCGACCTCCGCCGCATGGGCAGTAGGAAAAAGAACTCGGGCCGCGGCCGAGCGCGCACCCCGCCGCCAGAACTGGGGCCGACGGCCGATGTTTTACGCCAAAGGGGACGGATACCGGACATTTCTAACGAGAAGGATGAGTCGTGCGAGCAGAGCGAGCCACGACTTATCCTTGTGGTTGGACGAGCCCGGTAAGTTGGCACGGGAGCTGTAATAGGAAATATCTTCTTGCCGGTCGCGCCCTCGCGGTGGGGTTGCGGGAGCG
>CAILVI010000035.1 GCA_903837595.1 uncultured Thiodictyon sp. | reverse complement strand
GGGCCAACCGGCATCAGTATGGTCGGCAAGTACCTCTTGTTCGGCCTGTGGATACAGCTTTGGCAGCCGATCCTCGCGATCATCAACCTCTATATCATCATGGCGGTGAAGTTCAAGATGGACGCGCTCCAGGATGTGGCGCTGGGCAACACCCCCATGCCGTCGATCCTCGCGATCTGGAAGCTCGACTTCATTTTGAGCGATTATCTGGGCGTCGGGGGAATGCTCGCGGCGAGTACGCCGGCGATTTCGTTGATGTTGATCTATGGCTCAGCGATCACCGCAACGCACCTGGCCGGTCGGCTCCAAAGCGGGGATCACATCAACGAGAAGATTGCCTCGCCCGATGCGGTGAACCCGGCCGCAGCGCTGAACATGCAGCCCATCATGAATCATGGGCCGCTGTCGGGGACCGTCGCGCCGGGAGCCGAACAGCAAAGCTGGTCGGTCAATGTCGGACAAGAGGTCCAGCGGGACCTGCGGTCCAGTCAGCAGGCTATGCAGCGGTCGAGCAGCGGGTTCTCGTCGGCGCTCGGTAGCGCGGCCAGCACCACGGCGACCAAGAGTGGCGAGAGCTTCGATTCGCATGCCAGCACCTGGTTGAAGGATGGGGGCAAAAGCCAGACCGATTCGGTGCTGATGGCCACCGCGGAAGGACTGACCCAAAAGTACAGTGAGAGCGGGATGTCGAGCACGCAGATGGGGGCGGTGATTGCCGGCTCGCTCGGGGGCGGCAAGGGAAAGGCGGACATCGGGGCAACCCTAAAGAGCCAGTACGGCGTCGACAGCAAACTCGCGGACAGCATGGCGTCCGATATCTCAGAAAAGGTGACATCCGATCAGTCGCTGCAGGCGCGGGTCGCCGAGGGCCTCAAGGTTGACGCGCAGACGGGCGAGCGCAACGTCTTCACGGCTGGACTGGACAGTCGCGAATCATCGCAACTCACTCAATCAGCCGACGATGTGCTGTCCGCGTCGCGCAGTCTCGATCATGCGGAATCACAGTCCGAGCGGTTCGGCACCATGGGTTCGTACAATGGCATCGCGGCCGGTGCGGGATTGGTCAGACCGGAACACCAAGGGCTCAATGAAAAGCTGGATCGCACCATTGCGAGCTACAACCTCGATGGCGACCGGGATGACGCGGCACAGCGTCTCTTGGTCGGTGGCGTCACCGCCGATCCGGACCAGGCGCGCGCCATCGCTGGCATGGGACTGCTGCTTGGCCACACCGACGGCCCGCGGGCCAGGGGCATGACCGCGGCCGAGCGGGCTGGTGCCAAGGAAGCAGGCATGGAGATCCTGGCCAGCGAATTCAATTTTCAGGCACCCCAGGGAATCTCGCCCAGCCGCAACACCGACCTGAGCAGCTCGGTACCCGGCTTCGGCGGCACCCAATCCCAGGTCGAGGACGCCGTACTGCGGGATATCCGACCGGAGGCAGCCGGCCTGGCGGGCCAGGTGTCCGCCCACGGCGATGCCACCCACCAGGCCTGGAGCGCGGGGGCCGTCGATCGCTTTGCGCAGGGCGCGCGCAACGAGGTCGCTGCTTCCGCGGGTCATGCGCAAGGCGCCTTGCGATCGGACAAGCAGTCCAGACTTGGCGCGATCATCGAGCAGCACGCGGCGCTCCCACGCACCGCTGCGCAGGTGGCCCAGAACGAGGCCGGCGGACTGCTCGCCCAGGCGGCGGAGACTGTGGCGCTGGCTGGGGCCGGTGTCGGCGGCGTGGCCAGCCAGACGGTGGCCGGGGCCCAGGCATTTGCCGGGGCGCTGCGGGACGGCCAAGGCATCGGTGCAGCGGTCCAGGCCGGGCGGGCAGCGGCGGGGAGCGAGGCGGGTTGGACCGGCGCCCGTGACGCGATGGTGGACGCGCGGATGAATCAGGTCTCCTCCTACGGATTGACCCCCGCGCAAGAGCAACTGTACCGGGCGTCGACCGAAACGGTGATCGCCGGTATGCCGAGCGACGCCCAACAGGCCGCGCACCAGGCCGTGATCGCGGAGTCGGGCAGCAGCCGGCGGGGCGAGCAGATCGCCGAGCTCATCGAGCGCTCGGCGAGCACCAGGGACGACACGGATTTGCGGCTCATCGGCGCCTTCAACGAACAGACGCAGCCGCCGGAAAAAAAAAGCCCTGAGCCCGGGCTAAGGAGTCAGTCGCTCGGCAGTACCGGGGGTGAACAGGGACAAGGCGCGAACGTCGCATTGTCTTCCCCGGTCACCAACCCAAGCCAATATCCTATAACGTCAGGCTTCTCTGAACATCGCGTGAACCCTGTCTCCGGACAGGTGAGGCCCCATCGCGGCGTCGACCTCGCAATGCCGGAGGGGACCCCGGTCTATGCCGCAGCCGACGGGATCGCGCGCACGGGCGTTCAGGAGCATGGCGCCGGGAACTACATCTCGATGGACCACGGCGGGGACGCTGGCACCAGATACATGCACCTGTCCCGCGTCGCGGTCCAGGAGGGACAGGCAGTGCACCGGGGTGATGTCATTGGTTATTCTGGGGATACTGGCGGAAGTACGGGGCCGCACCTACACTTCGAGGTTTGGCGCAACGGCGAGGCAGTCGATCCTATGCAGGACCCGCTGACACACCTGCGTGAGCCAGGGCACCCTGGTCAAGAAGCGCCTGCGGTCACCGCAGCACCGTCACGTCCGGCGGCGGGCGGAAACGACGCTGGGGTTCATCAGGCTCCGATTGTCGCACCGGCGCCGTTACGAGGAATGTTCGCCGAGACCGAGGCGAGACATCACTTGCCGCCAGGAATGTTGACGGCACTAGCTTCAGTCGAGAGCCACTTCAACCCAACGGCCGTCTCCGACGCGGGGGCTCAGGGAATGTTCCAGATCACGCCTGCGACCGCGGCCGATTATCATGTCTCAAATCCCTTCGATCCCCGCGAGGCGGCGGAGGGGGCCGCAACAAAGCTGGCCACAGATTACGGGAAATTCGGCAATTGGGAGCACGCCGTACTGGCGTACAACGCGGGGACCGATCGCATTGATGACTATCTGGCCGGGCGAGGCAAGCCACTGAAACAGGAGACGGTGGACTATCTGCCGAAGGTCCTGCATGCATTTCAGCATGTGGACCGGGGCGCGTGAAACGCTTTCCAACTGCTCTGACGACTATCCACGAAATTTCAGACCGACAATACGAGAGCAACTCATGCGCGATTTCATCCGTCGCTTCCGCCGGGCCGTTCGGACTATTCCGCGGCGAGTCCGGTGGATGCTCATCGCTCCTGCCGTATTCACCGCCCTATTCTGGATCGACCGCCATCTGGGGTGCACGATTTTCGTTGCGGTGTTGGGCTGGCTCGCTATTCGCCAATCATGTCGCAATCAAGACCTCATTCGGAGGGCTGATGAGGAAGCGTCCGATTGCAGAATAAATCCAGCAACCCGAATGAGGATGCGCGGAAGCCTTGACACTGGCGGTAACTTATACGGATTCGATGATGATGAGCGGAGGAGACATCGCCGTCGATTAATGAGGGAAGTCGCTGGCGATATCGACCATTGCATTGATCCCTAGGGAGATTCCATACGACATCAGGGCCATATCCGCCCCCCAACTTCAACCGGTTTCACGCCTTTTTTACGTTGTTTTTCCCCAGTCACTCTGCACTATTTTGCCAGGCGATGCTGTCTCATTTATATTGAAACCGAGGTGGATTAGCATCCGCTTCCAAGAGATGCAGAAAATGCGGAACTAACTCTCATCGGATCAAGGAGGAAACCATGGTATTTACGCTACTTGCGACCGCCGGGCGCATTTTGCATCGTCTCATCCAAGACAAGGGCTTGGACGCAGATGCTCTGTACCTCGAATGTGGGCTGGACCCGGCTAAACTCGACGACGCCAAAGCGCGCTATCCGGTCGACCAGATGCGCACACTCTGGCATCTGGCCCAACAGCGGATTCCAGACCCCTGCTGGGGACTCGCAGCAGGAAAACTCTGGCGGCCGACCGACTACCACGCACTGGGTTACGCCTTTATGGCATCGCGCACTCTGGAAGAAGCGCTGATACGGCTGGCGCGCTATTATCGAATCGTGACTCAGGACACGGGCTTACAGATCACCATCAACCAAGACAGCCTCAGTGTAACGTCTATGCAGCGATCGACAGAAGCAGATATAGCGACACTGCAAGATGCCCATATGTCTCTGATTCTAGAAATGTGCCGGGAGGTATACGGCCCGGGGCTTCCTCTTCTGGAGGTCCAGTTGAGCCACCCCTGGCAATCCTGCGACTACGAGCACTATTTCGGGTGTCCGGTGCGCTACGATGACGACTCGTCGGGCTTGACCTTCGCGCTAAGTACCGTGCGCAAGAAGTTACCAGCTGGAAATCTGGATCTCGCCAATGAGAGTGACCGAATACTCGCCGACCTTGATGCGTTTCTAAGCGGACCCAAGCTTACCCATCGGGTAAGGCAGGAGATATGTCGCCGTCTACCATCCGGCAATCCGTCTGCGAAAGACGTGGCCCGGGAGCTGGCCCTCGCCCCGCGGACCCTGCAACGAAAACTCAGAGAGGAAGGGACCACCTATAAGAAAGTGTCCGAGGACGTACGCAAGGAAGTCGCCCAGCGATATCTAAAAGGTGGCAGGCACCCCCTCAGCGAAGTGACTTTCCTTACCGGCTTTTCCAACCAGCCAGCCTTCTCCCGGGCCTATAAGGCATGGACCGGCCGAAGCCCATCCGCTGATCAGGGTCCCACCTGACGATCGCGTCGCCCGACTTTTTCCTTTTGAACAATGTCAGACGATCTCCAGTGGAAATTGGCGCGTTTTGATACGAAAGAGGCGTGTTCCGATAACGCACTCGGGCGGTCGCTTTGTTAGAGTCTCGACAGGCACCTGACACCCGACCACCCGCTAGGACCGCACCCAGCCACACCTCTTGACGCCCAGGCCGGGCCATCGCGCCCCGCAAAGTCACCCGACTAACGGCCACTGCCGCGCCCCGTAGCGCGGCGATGATGATGGCTTTGGCGTACGGAAACGCGCACGCCGCGCTTACCCGCTATCCCTCCCCGCCCTGACGGACGGAGTTTCTCGCCGAGGAGCGAATGACCACAGGACACACAATGACCCCTTACGCATCTGGGTATCAACATGGCACCCTGGCCGCAGTCAAGTACATCGATTCGGTCCGCTCCCGAGTGGCTCGCGGGACCATCGTATCCCCCGGCGAACTCGGCCACATTCTCGCCGCTTTAATGAAGAAACTCGACGCCCTGGGAGGATGGGCCACGGCTGAGCGGCCAGCAGCTGAGCATAGCCCGGGACAGCAGGCAGCCCGTGGGGAGTATTTCGGCTTCTGCGCGAGCCTGATGGAGGCGCTCTAGCCGCATGGTGAACCGGGCGCTCACCGGCCCATGCGACTTCGGCACCTGGACTTTTTCGTTGTCTCCGCCCAGCATTACGGTCTGAGTCGCGCCCACCCGACCGCAGGAGCGCTCGGCGCGTGGCTCCGGCTGAGGGACAAGCACGCCGCGCTGCCAGGGAATGGTCGAACGTGCGTAACCATTGCTCGCTCCGGGTGAATCTCCATGCGCTGGCTGCACATCGCCAAAGGCCGCTATTATCATGCCCACCTCGTGGAAGACCTGTTCGGTGAATGGACCCTGGTCACGGTCTGGGGCGGACTGGGATCACGGGTGGGTGGGATGCGCAGCACCGGCGTAGCGTCCTATGCAGACGGCCAAGCCCAGATTCAGAAGATCGCCAAGCGGCGCCAGCAGCACGGCTACGAAGCAAGACCCGGGGTAACTGTTCAGGTACCCCGGCCAAGCTACCCCAGCTGAGGCATCGGCGGGTTGCCCTGGAACGTCATGACCAAGGCTTGGTAGG
>CAILVI010000034.1 GCA_903837595.1 uncultured Thiodictyon sp. | reverse complement strand
GGTGTCGTGCGAGGTACCCAGGGTGATGAAGCCGTGGTTGGCGACCACGTCGTAGACCCCGTGCGGCACGAGCAGGCCACTGGCCAGGTGGCGATAATCGTGGTCGTAGACCCGTTGCGCGGTCGTGCTGTCGCACTGCCCGTGCCGGTGCAAGGTTCCCAGCAGTTCCTTTTTCTTGGTGTCGATGCACCATACCGCAATGCCACGCGCCCGCGCGAGGCGCTGCAACGCGGCGATGTGGCGAAACTGCTGGTCACGTTCCTGGGGATCGACCTGGCCAGTGATCAACTCCTTACGCAGGCTCCGCCGCCGAAAGCCGGCCTGCGCCAACAGTTTCGCTGCCGTGTTACGACTGACCGTAACGCCCAAGACCATCAGTTCCCGCGCCAACTGCATGGGCTTCAGATCGGTCCAGCGCACCAGCGGATCGGTCGGACTGCCCGCACTGTGGGCCTCCAGCACCTCGCTGAGCGCCGCTCTCCAGACCGGCTCCTCCTGCGTCAGCGGCGGTCGACCGCCACCGGGGCGGCGGATGCGCGTGGCGTCCCCACTGGGGCGTTGCGGATGATGGGGGTCACCATCGCGCATTTGCTCCAACTCGCGAATCCCGGTATAGCGTGTGCGCCGGCTCATCCCCAATACCCGGGCGACATACGCCACACCGCCCAAGCCAATCTTCAAGGCCTCCAGCGCGGCGTAGCGGCGGCGATGGTCCTCCGGCAACGACCGACAATACACGCGCATCGTCTCCTCGTGGGCGGCCTCGTAACCGGCAAACTCGTTCATGGTGGCGTCTGGCGTCCAAATAACCGGCACTCATGGTCGCAGGAAGACCGCGGTTTTTCAACTGCGTAGCAGCTGCTATACATAAATCCCCTGAGCTAACATGAGTAACTTGTTAATGAACCGTTCCTTATCGGCCTCGCCCTGTGGGTACAGGATCCCTACGGGATAGTCGATCGAGTAACCAAATCGTGCATTCTGATATGTTTTATGATGATCGGCGAGCACGACCTGACTCAATACAGTAAAGACGAAAAACACCAAAAGGTAACGCACGTTCTTGAGCTCCGATTGTGACCCCGGTCAGGGGCGTGAATTCCGGGGGGCAGTATACTTAACTCAGGTTTTGCGTGAACCTGATTTAATTAAACTGTCCCCGGACTTTAGGGATCGGTACCGGCCACAGGCGTTCCCGGCGCAGAGTGTCTGACACTTGCGTGACACCGCTGAGCGGTGTCACGAGAGCGGGGGTGAGGTTCGGTGGCCGGGATAATGATCAAGGCCGCCGCAACGATGATCAACGCCCCCGCGCCAGATGGGCGCGTACCATCTTGATCTCGCCATAGGAATAGTCATCGCCGAGCGTCTGCTTGGCAAGGGTGAGCGCATCAGGCCCGGTCTGCTCAAGCATGGCGGCGATCCGCGCGAGCTTCTCCTGATTGACGAAATCCGTGATGGCGAGCTTGCCGCTGCGGATGTAATGGGCCAGATGGACCTCAATGGTGGTGGGCTTGAGCGAGCGGCGGCTGGCGATCTCTTCAATGCTCAAGCCCTCCTGGTACAACTGATAACTGATCAGTCTGGTGCTGGCTTCCGATGCATCGGCTTCGGTCTTGTCCGGCTGACCGGGGTGGGGGACGGTCGCGGGGTCGATGCCTTGGCTCCGGCACCAGTCTGAGACGGTGCCCAGTATCTCACGGCCGTAGCGTTCGACGGTCTGCTTGCCGATCCCTTTGACAGCGGCCAGCGCATGCGGGTCTTGCGGCAGGGTGTCGGCGATCTGTCTCAGTATCGCTCGGGTCAGGATGCGGTAGCGGGTGACGCCCTCGCGCTCTTCCTCCGCCGCCGTTTGGTCCCGCCAACGCCGCAGCGCACCCAGCAGTCCGTGGTCCCCGGCATCGTCGGGCCGCGGGGCGGGCCCTCGATCCGTTGGCGGCCCGCTGGGCTCGGCGTCGATCCGTGCTTTGGCCAGCGCGCCCAGATGGGCGGCCGTCGCGAATCCCTCCCGGCAGCTCGCAACCCCTGCGGTCTTGACCGCCAGCTCTTTGCGCAGTTCGTCGACGGCCTGGTGCAGCGTCTTGCGCAGCGCCTTGTTGTCGGTTCCGAACGAGAAGGCATCAAGCCAGGGGCGCAGCCCCTGCTGGAGCTTTTCTGCGAAATAGGCGGACGCCTTGCGCAGACGCTCCTGCACGCGCGCGTCGTCCTCCGGGGTCAGGTCCTCCCGAAACAGCGATCGGAGCTGGCCCCGGAACTTGGCGGCGACGGCGACGACCGCATCAAGGGTCTGTCGCTCCAGCGCGTCGATGGCATCCAAGCCGTTCGCATCGACCACCCGCCGGTTGTCGCGCAGCAGGCCGAGGAGGCGCCGCAACCGGGCGCCGAACTCGTCGAAGTCCCAGCATTCCAGGAGCAGCCGCTGTTGGTAGGCGATGCGTGCGCGATCGATCCGGTCCTGGGTCGGCGGGTAGCGGGTGGCCTCCGCGACATAGTCCGCGACCACCGGATCGGTCATCACCGCCCGGCGCGGGATCGGGGTGCCGAGCACCAGGCCCTCGAAGGTCTTGCAGCGGCTCAGGGCCACATAGACCTGCCCGGGCGAGAAGGCCGCCCCGGCGTCGACGATGGCCCGCTCAAAGGTCAGGCCCTGGCTCTTGTGGATGGTGATGGCCCAGGCCAGGCGCAGCGGGTATTGGGTGAAGCGGCCGATGACCTCCTCGGAGATCGCCTTGGTCTCTTGATCGAGGCTGTATTGGATGTTCTCCCAGGTGACCGGCTCGACCTCGATTGAGTCCTCCTCACCGGGGCAGCGCACGACGATGTGCTGGTGCCCGAGGTGGGTGACGGTGCCGATCTTGCCGTTGAAATAGCGCTTCACCGGTGCGGCTTCATTGCGCACGAACATGACCTGGGCGCCTTGTTTCAGGGTCAGGGTCTCGGCGGTCGGATAGCTGTGCGCCGGGTAATCGCCCTCAATCCTTGCGGCGAATGTGTGCGCCTTGCCGCCGAGCGCGGTGAGGCGCGTCTCGTTGATGCGATCGGCGCCCTGATTGTGCGTCGTCAGGGTGACAAAGCCCTCCGACTCCCCGGGCCGGAACCCGGGCTGATAGCGGGAATTCAGCCGCTCCAGGGTCGCCTCGTCCAGCCGATTGTCGCGCACCCGATTGAGCAGCTCGATGAAGTCCGCATCGGACTGGCGGTAGATGTGCTCGAGCGCAATCGGCACCACCTCGGTCGCTTGCAGTGCCCGGCTGCCAAAAAAATACGGGGACTCGTAGAAATCCCTCAGGATGGCCCAGTCCTGCCCGGGCACCACGGGTGCGAGCTGATGCAGGTCGCCGATCATCAGGAGCTGGACGCCGCCGAATGGCCGGTGGGAGCGGCGCTCCCGGCGCAGCACGAAGTCGACCGCATCGAGCAGGTCGCAACGGACCATGCTGATCTCGTCGATCACCAGCAGGTCCAGGCCCTGGATGATCTCGCGCTTCTGCCGGCTCAAGCGCTGCTGCGCCGCCTGGCGCTGCGAGTCCCCGCCGGGCACGAAGGGTCCGAACGGGAGTTGGAAGAAGGAGTGTAGGGTCACGCCGCCGGCATTGATCGCGGCCACCCCGGTTGGGGCGGTGACGACCGTGCGTTTGGGCAGGTCTGCCTTGAGTGTATGCAGGAAGGTGGTCTTGCCGGTACCGGCCTTGCCCGTCAGAAAGACGCTGAGGTCGGTGCCGCGGATGAGCTCCTGCGCCAACTGCAACTGAGGATTGGGCATGTCCGTCTCCACGACGATGCGGGGCGGCGCTCATTGTCCGGCTTTTCTGTCCTTGCGGCCACTCGTGGGCCGGCTTCGATCGGGCAGACCTGCCAACCCGGCCAACGCCAGGACCGCCTGCTTGGCCCGCGGCGTTCTGCGGCATAATCACCCGATCGCCGTCCAGACTCTCGCGAGGCCCTGACCCATGTCCACCCGCAGACTCAGCCCCATCGCCATTATCGTCGCCATGCTGTCCCCGCTGCCGTCGTCCGTCGGCGCGGCGCCATTGCCGGACGGCTTCGTCTATCTGCGCGAGACCGCTCCCGAGATCCCGCAGGACATGCGCTATTTCGGCAGCCACAATTTTATCGGCCGCCCGATCGACGGCTACCAGGCGCCGGAGTGCATCCTCACCCGCGCGGCCGCGGCGGCACTGAAGGCGGTGCAGGAGGATGTGGCCGCCGCCGGCCTGCGGGTCAAGGTCTTCGACTGCTACCGCCCGACGCGGGCGGTGGCGCACTTCGTGCGCTGGAGCCAGGACGTGGCGGACCAGCAGATGAAGCCGGAGTTCTATCCGCACATCGACAAGGCGGACTTCTTCCGGCTGGGGTATGTCGCGGAGCGCTCCGGTCACTCCCGCGGGAGCACGGTCGACCTGGCCCTGGAGCCCGCGGCGGCCGGGCTGACCCCGGTCGCCGCGGTGAGCGATCAGCCGCTGGTGGCCTGTACGGCGCCGCAGGCGCAGCGCTTTCCCGACAGCCCGCTCGACTTCGGCACCGGCTTCGACTGCATGGACCCACTCTCGCACCCGGACAGCGGCGCGGTGCCGGGCACGGCCCAGCACAACCGTGCGCTGCTGGCCCAGGCGATGGACCGGCACGGCTTTCGCGCCCTGACCACTGAGTGGTGGCACTTCACGCTCAAGGCCGAGCCCTTCCCGGAGACCTATTTCGACTTCCCGGTGACGGCGCCGGGCGCCGGACGCGAGTAAGCTGCGCCGGATCGTCTGCACCGCAAGACTTGGAGACCATGCAACCAACCAAGCTCACCCCCGAATTCGCCCTGATCCGCGCCCATTTCGCCGCCCTCGGGTCAGCGCGGGCCGACGTGCTGCTGGGCGTCGGTGACGACTGCGCGCTGCTCGCGGTGCCGCCCGGGCAGCAGTTGGCGGTGAGTATCGACACCCTGGCGGCTGGGGTGCATTTCCTGCCCGACTGCGACCCGGAGGCGATCGGTCACAAGTGCTTGGCGGTGGGCCTGAGCGATCTGGCGGCGATGGGGGCCGAGCCCGCCTGGGCGACCCTGGCGCTCACCCTGCCGGCGACGCTCCCGCGGGAGTCGCCGGACTGGTTGCCGGCCTTCGCCCGCGGCTTTGGGCGCCTGGCGCAGGCCCACGCTGTCGCGCTGGTGGGGGGCGATACCACGCGCGGTCCGCTCTCCATCACGGTGCAGGTGCATGGGCTGGTCCCGGTGGGTGCCGAGGTCCGGCGCTCTGGCGCGCGTCCGGGAGACCTGGTCTGTGTCAGCGGGGCCTTAGGCGACGCGGGGCTGGCCCTGCGGGAGTTGCTGGCCGGGCAGGTGCCGCCGCCGGCGCGGCGTGCACGGTTGGAGCGGCCGACCCCGCGGGTCGCCCTGGGGCTCGTCCTGCGGGGCTTGGCGACCGCCATGATCGACTGCTCCGACGGGCTGGCGGCGGACCTCGGTCATATCCTGGAGGCGAGCGGGGTGGGGGCGGAACTGGACCTGGCCGCCCTGCCGCTGGAGGGGGCGGTGGCCGCGGCGGTGGGCCGGGGTGGGGACTGGGGACTGCCGCTCGCCGCGGGTGACGACTATGAACTGTGCTTCTGTCTGCCGCCCGTGTACCGGGAGCAGTTACCGGAGCTCGCCGCGCGCTGTGGCTGTCCACTGACCCCTATCGGACGGATACTGAGCGGTCCCGGGCTGAACTGTCGGGCAGCCGATGGGGCGCTGGTGGCGCTGGAGCGCGTGGGGTTCGATCACTTTGGGTGAGTGGATTCCCGATGCAGTTCAGCAAGGCTCGCGATAGGCGCACCGAGCCTTGACCGGCCACCGCGCCTCGCGGCAACCCGTCGCGGCCGGGGGCCGCTCCTACAGGGATAGGAGTGTCCGTCGGTCGCGGTGGATCTCACCGACTGCGGCTAACCAATCATTGATATGGGATTGTCATCGTTACTATGAATACAGATGAACAAGTCATCACCCAAACCAGGAAATGGGTCGCCGACGTCGTGGTCGGATGCAATTTCTGTCCCTTTGCCGCAACGCCGGTCAAGCGGGATACCATCCATTACCAGGTCGATCGTGCGACCGACCTGGAGGCCTGTCTGACGGCGCTTCTGGCCGAATGGCGCAGGCTGGATGAGCATCCGGAGATTGAAAACACGCTGCTGATCTTTCCCGATGCCTATCCGGAGTTTGCCGAGTATCTGGACCTGGTGGCCATGGCGGAGGACCTGCTGGCCGCGGAAGGTTATGAGGGCACTTATCAGGTTGCTGGTTTTCACCCGGATTACTGCTTTGCCGATGTCCCGCCGGACGATCCGGGCAACTATACCAACCGCTCAATCTATCCGATGCTGCATCTGATCCGCGAAGAGGGCCTGGAACAGGCGCTGGCTCATTACAAAGACCCGGACGGCATTCCGGACCGGAATATCGCATTTGCCCGCGAAAAGGGGCTGGCGTATTTGAAAATGCTGAGAGACGGCTGTCTTTAGGACAAAAAAAGGGGCCGCGTCAGCGGCCCCCAGCGCTCGCGTGTGAACTGACCGGGGGGCGCTCCCCCGGGTCAGGCTGACTCTCAGGCGCCCCCGACCGCGTTTCCAACGATCGGCGGCTTGGTCATGGGTTGGCTGCCGGTCGCGGCACCGTTCCCCTTGGGCGGGGTGGCTTGGCCGGTGTCCTCGGGGGGCTCGCGTACCGGGCGGCCGTTCATGATGTCGTCGATCTGGTCGCGGTCGATCGTCTCGAAACGCAGGAGCGCACTGGCCATGGCGTGGAGCTTGTCCATGTTCTCCAGGAGCAGGTTCTTCGAGCGCTGGTAGTTGCGGTCGATGATGATCCGCACCTCCTTGTCGATCGCCTCGGCGGTGTCACCCGAGATCTGCCGCTGCTGGGTCACCGAGTGCCCCAGGAAGACCTCGCCCTCCTCGTCCGCGTAGGCCAGGGGACCCAGGTTGTCGGAGAGGCCGAAGCGGGTGACCATCTTGCGGGCGATGCTGGTCGAACGCTCCAGGTCATTGGATGCGCCGGTGGTGACATGCTCGGGCCCGAAGATCAGTTCCTCCGCCAGGCGCCCGCCGAACAGACTGGAGATCTGGCTCTCCAACTGGCGCTTGCTCATGCTGTAGCGGTCGCGCTCCGGCAGGAACAGGGTGACGCCGAGCGCCCGGCCGCGCGGGATGATGCTGACCTTATGCACCGGGTCGTGCTCCGGCACGAGGCGGCCGACGATGACATGGCCGGCCTCGTGATAGGCGGTGAGCTTCTTCTCGGTGTCGGACATGACCATGCTGCGCCGCTCCGCACCCATCATGATCTTGTCCTTGGCCTTCTCGAACATCTGCATGTTGACCGCGGTGAGCCCGGCACGGGCGGCGAACAGGGCCGCCTCGTTGACCAGATTGGCCAGATCGGCACCGGAGAACCCGGGGGTGCCGCGGGCGATGGTGCGCGGGACCACGTCATCGGCCAAGGGCACCTTGCGCATATGCACCTCCAGGATGGCGGTGCGGCCGCCCAAATCCGGCAGGCCGACGACCACCTGGCGGTCGAAACGCCCCGGGCGCAGCAGCGCCGGGTCGAGCACGTCCGCCCGGTTGGTGGCGGCAATGACGATGATGCCCTCATTGCCGGCGAAGCCGTCCATCTCCACCAGCAACTGGTTCAGGGTCTGCTCACGCTCGTCGTGCCCGCCGCCCAGCCCGGCGCCACGGCGGCGCCCGACGGCGTCGATCTCGTCGATGAAGACGATGCAGGGCGCGCTCTTCTTGGATTGCTCGAAGAGGTCACGCACCCGCGAGGCGCCGACACCGACGAACATTTCCACGAAGTCCGAGCCCGAGATGCTGAAGAAGGGCACCTTGGCCTCCCCGGCGATCGCCCGCGCCAGCAGCGTCTTGCCGGTGCCGGGCGGCCCGACCATCAGCACCCCGCGCGGGATGTGCCCGCCTAGGCTGGAGAATTTCTGGGGGTTGCGCAGGAAGTCCACGAGTTCGCCGACCTCCTCCTTGGCCTCTTCACAGCCGGCCACGTCGCGGAGCGTCACCTTGACCTCGCCCTCCGCGTGCTGGCGGGCGCGGCTCTTGCCGAAGCCGAAGATGCCGCCGGGTCCGCCGCCGCCCCCCTGGCGCCGCATGAACCAGAACCAGACGCCGATCATCAGTACGAAGGGCAGCCAGGCGGCCAGCATCTGCCCCACGACACTGGGCTGTGACGGGGGCTCGGCGCGGATGGTGACGCCGTTTTTCAGCAGATCGGCCACCAGCCCGGGGTCGCCCGGGTCATAGGTGTCGAAACGGCTGCCGTCGGTGCGGGTACCCTTGATGCTCTGATCCTGGATGCGCACCTCCTGGATCGAGCCGGCGCTGACTTCACTGAGGAACTGGCTGTAGCTCAGGGTGCGGGCCTCCATTTGGCTGGGTCCGCTCAGGCCGTTGAGCATCATCACCAGCCACAGGGACACGGCGACCCAGAGCAGGATATTCAGGTTCTTGGCATTCATGTTCCGCTAGTATCCTCGGCAAAATGCGGCGCCGCGGTGAGGCCACGGCGCTGTGTTGCGAACTACATCGGGGCAGGGGGGGCAAAACCAAAGGCGCGGGGGCGGTTGCGTCCCCGCCGTTGAGGGTCCCCGGGCGCGACGTTGCGGTGCCGCGTCAGACGCCACCGAACAGGGTCGCGATACGGGCCTGGATCGCCTGGGCTGCGGCATCTGGATCGGCCGCGTCGCGGATCGGACGGCCGATCACGATATAGTCGGCGCCGCTGCCAAAGGCCTGCTCCACCGTCACCACCCGCTTCTGATCGTCCTCGGGGCGGTTGTCGACCGGACGGATGCCGGGGGACACGATGAGGAACTGGGCACCGAGGTCTTCGCGCAGCCGCGCCGCTTCCAGTCCGGATGAGATCACCCCGTCGCAACCCAGTCGCAGGGCCTTGCGGGCGCGCGCCAACACCAGTTCCTCCACGTCGCATTGGAAGCCGAGCGACTCAAGGTCAGTGCGGTCGAGACTGGTCAGCACGGTCACGGCCAGGATCTTGAGGTCGTGCTTCTCCCGCACGGCCGCCTCCAGCATGCTGTCGTTGCCGTGGACGGTGGCGAAGTCCACCCCGCGATCACGCAGTTGGCGAACCGCCCGCCCCACGGTTTCCGGCACGTCGAAGAACTTCAGGTCGCAGAACACCCGCTTATTTTGGCCGAGCAGCCATTCGATCAATTCGAAATAGCCGTCGGCCATGAAGAGCTCCAAGCCGATCTTGTAGAACCGGACGGTGTCTCCGAGGTCGCCGACGAGGCGCTGCGCCGCAGCGCGGTCAGGCACGTCCAGCGCGAGAATCAGTCGCTCGGCGACGGGAATGTCTTTGTTGGACAGCAGGGCGCTCATGGCTGAAACCTCGGTGATTATGGCACCGCAGTTTAGGCCCTCGCCTGCCCGCTGTCGACTTGGGCGGCGGTCAGGACCCCGGGCGCGGGTTCCAGGCGCCGGCAGGACGGCGCTTAACCGACGGCCCCGGAACGCGCCCTTGGTTGACCCTCATGGTCTGCGCCAGCCCCGCATGCGCGGGCGCGGCCAGCGCCCCCGGGATCGTCTGGAAAAAACCGCAAAACGCCCGCGGTTGGGGGCCACCCCTGGACCCAGGTCAGCGCGATCATGAGCGCCGATCCGCTCACCCTGAAAGGCGCCCGACACCTGTCCATGGCAGCAGCGATGATCAAGATCGTCGTCTCAACTCACCCAAGCCCGCCTGCAACGGCGGTTTGCACCCGCTCCCAATCCCGCGGAAACCCGCCAGAGCCACCATGCGGCGACGCATCATGACTGGCGACTTTCGCAGCGACCTTGTGCGGTGACTCCCAACGCCTAGGAGTCACGTCAGCGACCTTCTGTATTCGCTCCCAAGGTCTGGTAGACGCGCCAGAGACCTTCTACATTGATGCAGAGACATTCTGCATCGGTTCCCAAGCGTTTTGCGCAAGATCGCTCGGCGGTCGCAACAATTTGAATATATTATACATTTCAGCCTTGGGCCAAGAGGTTGAATCTGCAATCCAAATGTTCACCGTTGCAGGTTCTCTTGGGTTTCCCGTGGAAACATATCTTTATAAAAAGAGGTAGATAGGCCCCGGTGACAAAAATCCAGCGACCGTAGTAGCAACGGCTTGAGGCGCCGTAAGCCTCTGATTTTCTGTGCGTACAACTTGTATCCAACAAGATCTAGATAGATGCGTTGAAAGAGATGTCCTGCGTTGAGAATACCGTAGCAACGCCGCTTAATCACCTTAATCTTGTTGTTCAGCCCTTCCACGAAGCCACTGGTATGCCGCTCCAAGAAATAATTGCTAATCTCGTCTTTGCGTGCCATAAGCATTTTCACGAAGCCATCAAAGCAGCGAACCTCACTATGCTTTACGCGGACCGCCCCGCCGTTGAGTAGATGCTTGGCCTGAAATCGGGTAATATCTTTATCGTAGATAGCTGTCAGTTGGTCGCGAAATAAATGAGCCTGCTTCGATCGCGGCGAATATTTAAACAGCTTTTCCAGAACAGCCTTTTCCTCGTCTGTCAAATCCGCTTCTTTCTTGCGTAACGCCCACATGAAACCTTTTTATTTCTTGTAATCTACTGTCGAAAGGACTCGCTGAAGACGTTTCAATTCTTTCTTGCGTAGAGTCTCGAGCCCTTCACGATAGAGCTTGGCGACATGAAAGCGATCCGCAACGATACGGACTTTTTTCCCGAACACTTCCTTTGCAGCATTGATAAAACCGTCATACATATCAGAACAGACGTACCATACAGAAATTCGTAACCGCTTGGGAATGCTTGAGAAAAACTGCTTTACGATCTCTTGATACCCCAAACACTTGGATCTTATCGTCGCTGCGACCAGTAACTATGGCCACAAAATCCTGATGTCCTTTCTTTAGCGAAATCTCATCAATGCCGAGCACATCTAATTTTTCGATACTCTCCCAGTTGACCGCTTTATCGATATTGCGGTCGACGACGCCACTGACTAATTCGTAGCGGACCTTCTCCTTGATTGCGACATCCGCGATGGTGCTGTTGACGCAAGACAGTAAGATGCGCTGCTCAAAGGCTTTCGTGAAACCGCTCCTGCGCGTGAACCAGCTGACTTGCTGGGTTGTCGTTGGTTGACCATCGCAATCACATTGATATCGCGGAAAACGAATTCGTAGGTAAACCTGCTTCCCAAGGATATCTGGATGACGCAACTCAATAGATTCACCATAACCATTTGACTTTTCTATTCGCTTTCCGCATTTGTGACAATGCGTACATTTTTCTGTGCTTATCACAGTGAGGATGTAATTTCCGCTTCTATCTTCAAAGGCATCCTGGATTTGAATATTTGGCAGATCAATTAATAGGTCCATAGCTTGCTTAAGTGACGTGGTCTTAGACTTGATGGCGCCCTCCAGTTCTTCGTAAGGTCATGTAATATAAGTATATCATAACCTGCTGAGTTCCCAGAGAGCCAAAAGTCCGTTGCGTAATAGGCATCTCCAATCAGAATCTCGCCCCGCAGGAGGGTATCGAGCAGGGATCGCAGCAGCGTTTGCTCGTCGCTGCCCTTGCCCACACAGGGACCGATGGCGGCATCCAGCAAGGCCCCGGTCGCGAGGCAGAGCAAGACCACCATCCGAAAGATCGGGAACCCCAGCCCGGCCTTCTGGCTCTTGGGCTGCGGATACTCGGCCTGGTTTTCTGGGGTATCGGCCAAGGTCATCGTCGCCCCGTCGGCGAGGCGCACCCGCCGATTCCGCCAGTGCCACCAGGCCGGCGC
>CAILVI010000033.1 GCA_903837595.1 uncultured Thiodictyon sp. | reverse complement strand
TCGCGGACCTGCGGCGGCGGTTGGCTCAGGACCTCGGCGGCGAGGGTTTCGGTATCGATTGCGCGGATCCCGGCAAACCCCCGCAAAATCCGCTGCTCGCCGCGGTTATGGCGCTCGTGGCGTAACGGAAAGCGGGAAACTACAGCAAAGATCATTGGCGCCGGAAAGCCCATCAATGAAATGCCAAACCACCCCTTGGCCTTTAGGACGTCCGCGCTAGCCTTGTATTGTTCTTGCGCGCGAATCAATTCCTTCGCTTTTTCCCGCACCGTGTCGATTCGTATTTCGTGGGATTCTAGAGTGGTAAGCTCTTTACGCAGGTCATGCATGCACGAGCGGAATTGCGCAATCTCACTTCGGCGCTTTTCGCGAAACTCTAAGATTTTCTCGGATGGGATTTCTGAAATATTTATAGGTACTAGCTCGGTGACGATGAGACCGAAAAGACCAAAACTCTCAGCATACTCCTCGCCCCAGTTGCCTTTTCCGATGTTGGTGATGAAATCATCGACTTGTCCGTCAACACCGAAATAACTTGTCCCTGTCCATGCTCCCCAGTCGCTGGTAATCAAAGATAGCTGATTACTTGTTGCTATCTGGGTTGCCATATAGAGCATGAAGTTTGAAGCTATAGCTGTTGGGACATACATCCAGTCGTTATCCGACCGAAATCCGGCCTTCTGGAAGATCTCTCGAACACGTTCATCTGTTTTTTCAGTGTGTAGCTTCGTTATCAACGCCTCGTCTTCATCGTTGTAAGTGAGCGCAGCAGCATTCCAACGGTCGATCTTGGAAAGGAACTCTTCGGATGCTTTTCTTGAATAATTGGCAGGGTCAATCATTCTGCCTACGGAGCCTTCCTCTAATAGAGCAGCCAGATCTTCAGAATCGTCTGGAATTATGTTGTCAGGAACAATGCGGTAGATATTGTCGTAAAACAATGCCATTGCCTTTATCCATGAAGGATCTTGGAGTGCAATGTGGGGGTAGTAGAGTGCGTTTTGTTGCATGGCGATATCGAATCCAATTTATAAGGGCTGCGTTAGGATGGTAATTGACCGGGGGGGTTATCGCCAGCTTGGGTGACTGCGGGCTCGCAACACGATGATGTCGTTAAGTTCGCCAGCGTGGCTTCCGAATTATTGAGCGTTTCCCTAGACTACATGCACCGCCGCACTCAAGCAGTCCGGAGATAGGGGGCGTACCGCGAAAAAGTGCCGAGCGTCGCAGGCGGTCAATCGCCCACAGGCTACTCCAACACCCCTCCGCTGGCAAAGAAAACGGCTCTCAACCCGCCCCACCGAACACCTCATCAAGGCTCTGACACTCAAGCACCCGGTCAGCCCAAGCCTCAAGCTCCGCCTCGTCAGCTTGCTCCAGACGTTGCTCGGTCCATGAAGGCAGCGGCCCGAAGCTGCGGGTCAACTGGCGGCGCAGGAGTTTGGCCTCGCCTTTCTGCAATACTTACTGCAACCCTTGATTGGGACGCCGGAAGTCAGTCGCCGTCTTGCCACGGAAACACACGGAAGGACACGGAAACGTTCCTCTTTTTCCGTGCTTTCCGTGTGCTTCCGTGGCCAAAATCCCCGCAACCTAACATATCGTGGCTGGGATTATTATCGATGCCGGATAGCGAATGACTGGAAGTGGCGCAGCATCGGGACTGTGCTGACGCGGGCGATGAAGTCGGGATTGACGTACTCGCCGCCCGCCCACCCACGCGTGTCAAGGCGTTCCATCGGGTCGGCCAGCCCCCGCATCGGCCCGGCATCGATCCCGCTTATCCACCGCTGCGGCGAATTGCGTGAGTGCGTGCCCGAGGTCAGAGTAAAAGATGTCGTCCGGCGTCTCAGCGCTGACGATGTTGGGAATCCATTCCTTTAGCTCCATGACGTGCGCGGCATCCACATACGCCCTGATCGCGTCGGGCGGATCGCCGAAACGGCGTTTGAAGGCTTCAAGAAAAACATCCCGCAGACCGGCCCCCAGGAAGGATTCCAGTGCGGCAAGGTTCTCGTCGTTTTCGTTCATTGTGGTCTCCGCGGGTGGCATAGCCTGCCAAGCTGGATTGAGCAGCGCCACCAACAAAAAGCCCCGCCGAAGCGGGGCTTGGTCAGGCTCTCAGAGCGCCGAGGCCGATCAGTAGTCCATATCGCCCATGCCGCCCATGCCGCCCATCCCACCCAGGCCGCCGCCACCGGCACCGCCGGAAGGCTTGTCGTCCTTAGGCAAATCACCCACCATGGCCTCGGTGGTGATCATGAGGCCGGCGATGGAGGCGGCGTTCTGCAGTGCATAGCGAGACACCTTGGTGGGGTCCAGGATGCCCATGGCGATCATGTCGCCATACTCGCCGTTGGCGGCGTTGTAGCCGAAGTTGCCGGTGCCCGAGGCGACCTTGTTCAGCACCACGGACGGCTCCTCACCTGCGTTGGCGACGATCTGACGCAGTGGCTCTTCCATGGCGCGCCGCGCAATGGTGATGCCCACGTCCTGGTCCTTGTTGGCGCCCTTGAGCCCGCTGATCTTGCTGAGTGCGCGCACCAAGGCGACACCGCCGCCGGGGACCACACCCTCTTCCACTGCCGCGCGGGTGGCGTGCAGTGCGTCTTCGACGCGCGCCTTCTTCTCCTTCATCTCCATCTCGGTGGCGGCACCGACCTTGATCAGTGCGACACCACCGGCCAGCTTGGCCAGACGCTCCTGCAGCTTCTCCTTGTCATAGTCGGAGGTGGTCTCCTCGACCTGGCTGCGGATCTGCTCGCAACGCGACTTGATGTCGGACTCGGAGCCGGCACCGTCGATGATGGTGGTCTCTTCCTTGCTGACCTGGACCTTGCGGGCGGTGCCCAGTTCGGCCAGCGTCGCCTTCTCCAGTGTGAGGCCGACCTCTTCGGCAATGACGGTGGCGCCGGTGAGGATGGCGATGTCCTGCAGCATGGCTTTGCGCCGATCACCGAAGCCCGGGGCCTTGACCGCGCAGACCTTGATGATGCCGCGCAGGCTGTTGACCACCAGCGTCGCCAGGGCCTCGCCCTCAATGTCCTCGGCGATGATCAAGAGCGGCTTGCCGGACTTGGCGACCCCTTCCAGCACCGGCAGCAGCTCGCGGATGTTGGAGATCTTCTTGTCGTGCAGCAGGATGAAGGGGTCGTCCAGTTCCGCCTTCTGGGTATCCTGCTTGTTGATGAAGTAGGGTGAGAGATAGCCGCGGTCGAACTGCATGCCCTCCACGACGTCTAGCTCGTTGCCGAGGGACTTGCCTTCCTCCACCGTGATGACGCCCTCCTTGCCGACCTTGCCCATGGCCTCGGCGATGATCTCGCCGATGGAGTCGTCTGAGTTGGCGGAGATGGTGCCGACCTGGGCGATCTCCTTGTTGTCCGAGCAGGGCCGGGAGATGGCCTTGAGTTCCGCCACCGCCGCCTCGACCGCCTGGTCGATGCCGCGCTTCAGATCCATCGGGTTCATGCCGGCGGCCACCGCCTTGAGGCCCTCGCGGACCATGGCCTGGGCCAGCACGGTCGCGGTGGTGGTGCCGTCACCGGCCACGTCGCTGGTCTTGGAGGCGACCTGCTTGACCATCTGAGCGCCCATGTTCTCAAACTTGTCCTTGAGCTCGATCTCCTTGGCCACGGACACGCCGTCCTTGGTCACGGTCGGGGCGCCGTAGGACTTCTCCAGGACCACGTTGCGGCCCTTGGGGCCCAGCGTCACCTTGACCGCGTTGGCCAGGATGTTGACGCCGTGAAGGATGCGGGCACGGGCCTCATCGCCGAAATAAATTTCCTTTGCACTCATTGCCTTATAACCTCAGTAAACTCGTCGTATGGGGGAAGCGTCGAAGCACCGGGACAGACGCTATTCGATGACGCCCATGATGTCGTCTTCACGCATCACCAGAACCTCTTCGCCGCCGACCTTGACCTCGGTGCCCGAATATTTGCCGAACAGCACCCGATCGCCGACCTTCAGATCCAGGGGGCGCAGCTCGCCGTTGTCCAGCCGCTTGCCGTTGCCCACGGCGAGCACCTCGCCCTGGATCGGCTTCTCGGTTGCGGAGTCGGGGATCAGGATCCCGCCCGGGGAGGTGCGCTCCTCGTCACGCCGACGGATTACCACACGGTCATTTAAGGGTCTGATTTTCATGTCTTCTTGTCTCATGAAACGGGGCCGGCGCCAGGCCACCGGGAAAGTGTTAGCACTCGGCTTGAGCGAGTGCTAGTAATTTACGGCAGATTTCGCTGGCGTCAAGACCCCGTCGCGCGATTTCGCGACTAAAACCCGATGCCGATCCCGCCGTACCCGCCATGCCAGCCGCCGCTCCCGGCGCCGATGCCGACCGAAATCGAGGGGTGCACGCGGTCCCACCAGCGACCTGACCCAGACGCAGGTCCAGGCCCAGGCCCAGGCGCTGGCCCAGGCCCGTCGGCCGCCGGCCACAACCGGACCTTGGCGTTGGTGAGGAGCGGCAGCTGATAGGGGGAAGCCCCGACCTGGCTGGCGCGGGTGCCGGAGATCAGACCGGTGGCGGTCACCGCGCGCCCGGGGCGATAGTCCCCGGTTTCCAGATAACCGGGGACCACGGCCACGAAGCGGCCGGTGGTGGCATCATTGAGCCGTGGCACCCCGCAGCGGTCCAGCGGGTAGCCGACGATCGTGAGCTCGGTGCGGTCGGCGAGGTTCTGTCCCTCCACCACCGAGCCGCCCCAGCGCTGGAGTTCACCTGCATGGCCCTGGCTGGCGGCGACCTGTGCCGGGGTTACGCTGGGATTGCCGATGGCGCCGACGCAGTCGGTCGTCGTCGCGCAGCCGGGCAGGGTGAGGGCGGCGATCAATGCACCGGAAAAACAGGCATAGGCGGCGTGCGATTTCATTGAGACTCCTGCGAGGTACTGAGGCGATTTCCGGTAACGGCCATGGCAGCAGACCAGACACCCCGGACGATGAAAGGTATGCGTGGGAGCGGCTTCAGCCGCGACGAGGCCACGGCAGCTTGCGAGATTGCGTCGCGGCTAAAGCCGCTCCCACCGGGTCCCAGCCTGATTTTCACGGTAACGGCCATGGCGCCCGCGCCACCCCGCAAGATGAAAGTGGCGGGCGCCTTGGCCGTTCCCCTCCCCGGCCCTCCCCCAATAGGGGAGGGGAAAGTGGAGCGCGCTCCCGGCGCGACTTTCACGGTAATCGCCTTAAC
>CAILVI010000032.1 GCA_903837595.1 uncultured Thiodictyon sp. | reverse complement strand
GGGGGACATGACCTCAAACAGGGCCTTGAAGTCCTTCTGCTGCAAGGGCAGCAGACGGTCGAGCGCTTCCTGGCGCTCTTCCTGGGTGTCGGCCACGATCATGTCGATGACGATCGGCAGGCGCGCCGGGTCATTGAACATGCGCTCGGTACGGGCCAGGCCGATGCCGACGGCGCCGTACTTGAGCGCGCGGCGCGCATCGACCGGGGTGTCGGAGTTGGCCATGACCTTGATCCGCGCCACCTCGTCGGCCCACTTCAGCAGCGTGACCAGCTCGTCGGTGAACTCCGGCTCCACGGTCGGGATCTCGCCCAGGTAGACCTTACCGGAGGTCCCGTCCAGCGTGATCATGTCGCCTTCCTTGAAGCTGGTGTCGCCGACGATGGCGATGCGCTTGTCGACATCGACGTGGATGCCCTCGGCACCGGCCACGCAGCACTTGCCCATGCCGCGGGCAACCACCGCCGCGTGGGAGGTCTTGCCGCCGCGCGAGGTCAGGATACCTTCGGAGGCGAAGAAGCCGTGGATGTCCTCGGGCTTCGTCTCTTCACGCACCAGGATGACCTTGAGCCCCTGCTCCTTGCCGAGCATCTCGGCGCGGTCGGCGTCGAACACCGCGATGCCGGAGGCGGCACCGGGGGAGGCCGGCAGACCGGAGGCGACGGGGGTGACCTTGGCCTTGGGGTCCAGGCGCGGGAACAGCATCTGCTCCAGGCTGTCGGGGGCGACGCGCAGCAGGGCCTGCTCCTTGGTGATGATCCCTTGCTTCTCCATCTCCACCGAGGTGCGCACCTGGGCCACGGCGTTCATCTTGCCGTTGCGGGTCTGCAGGCAGTACAGGATGTTGCGCTCGATGGTGAATTCGAAGTCCTGCACTTCCTTGTAGTGGCTCTCCAGGCGGTCGCGCAGGGCATCCAACTGCTTGGCCATCTCCGGCAGATCGGCCTTGAGGGAGGACAGCGGCTTGGGGGTGCGGATACCCGCGACCACGTCCTCGCCCTGGGCATTGACCAGGTACTCGCCGTACAGGACGTTCTCGCCGGTGCCGGGGTCGCGGGTGAAGCCCACGCCGGTGCCGGAGTCATCGCCACGGTTACCGAACACCATGGTACAGATGTTGACGGCGGTGCCGTTGGCCATGGCCGGCGTGATGCCGAACTGGCGACGATAGTCCACCGCGCGCTTACCGCCCCAGGAGGCGAACACGGCCTTGATGGCGATCAGGAGCTGCTCGTACGGGTCAAATTAGGAGCTGCAACGGGCTCGCGTTCTGGGCGACCGTTTGTCGTACCATGTGCGAAGGTCCCAACGGATCGTAACGGCCGCAACCCCAGAGCAGACTGAAACATCCCGGACCACCACCGGTTGCATTTCAGCACCGCGATCACCCCGACTTGCGGCCCTCGACCTAGTCGCTTTTATATTCTGATTCATATAGTTGATGTCACGCGCTGACTTACTCGTCGATCTCGTTAAAGCCGGTACCCGTGGCGACCGGGGGACTTTTGTGCGGCTGGTAGAATCCATGGCCGCCGAGGAGCGGGCGAAGAACCATTCCCTGCTCGCTGACCGACTGGTCCAGGGCCTGAACCTCAACGGCAACGGCCGCAAACCCATCGGACTGGTGATCCCCGACGAGAAGGCCTTTGATCTGCTGCACGAGATCGTGCCGCGGCGGTCGCTGGACTCGCTGGTCCTGCCGCCGGTCGTCCGCATGGCCTGCGACGAGTTGGTGGAAGAGCACCATCGGACCGACCTGCTGCGGACCTACAATCTGGAGCCCCGGCATCGGGTGCTGCTGGCTGGCCCCCCGGGCAACGGCAAGACCACGCTGGCCGAGGCCCTGGCCGACGCCCTCATGGTGCCGCTGTTCGTCGTCCGCTACGAGGCTGTCATCGGAAGCTTTCTCGGCGAGACATCGCAGCGTCTGCGGCGGGTCTTTGAGCATATCGCCAGCCGACGCTGCGTCTTGTTTTTCGACGAGTTCGACACCCTGGGCAAAGAACGCGGCGATACCCACGAGACCGGGGAAATCAAGCGCGTCGTCAGCACCCTCCTGATGCAGATCGACGCCCTGCCAAGTCACGCGGTCACGGTCGTCGCCAGCAACCATCCCGAACTGCTCGACCGCGCCGTCTGGCGCCGTTTCCAGTTGCGCCTGGAACTGCCGCCCCCGAGTCAGTCGATGCTCGAAGAGTGGTTCCGGCGTTTCCAAGATCGTTTGGGCGAGCCGCTTGGTTGGCCACCCCGTGCGCTCGCGATGCGGCTTAAGGGCTTGAGCTTCGCTGAAGCGGAACAGTTCGGTGAGGATGTGCTGCGACGGCATGTGCTTGCCCTGCCGGACAGCAACCTGAAGCGGATCGTACAAACACGGCTTGAGGCTTGGCAGCAGCGGTTTACCGTCCGACCCGATGAACCGACAGGGACGACGGAGCGGATACAGGACTCATGAACAACGCAGACCGACTGCCCCTGTTGCTCTTTCAAGAGCCAGTGCCGACGCCGAAAGCGCGACGGTTCGGCGGCGGTCCAAAGTTCAATCCCCGCTCCCGCGAGGAGGTCGCGGGGTACCTCGGCCCCAAACTGACCCGACTCGACCAGGCACTGGAAGCCGAACGTATCCGGGTGCAGGCGACCGGCGCCGGGATCGAGCCGGAGATGGCGCTGGTCATTGAACTTGCCACCGACCTGAGCAGCTTCGTCGCGGCGGCCAGGGGCATAGGCCTCGAGTGGCTCGCCGAGGACGAGATTGACCTGGACCCCAGCGAAACCATTTTCCCCATCAACAAGAAAGGCCAGCGCCAGAACAAGCCCTTTCACGGGCGCCTCTTCCTCACGATGACCGACCGCCGGGCACTCGCCCAACTGCTGAGCCGTTGGGCAAAGTAGCGGGATGACCCCAAGGCGGATTGGCCCCACGGCGAGGCAGCCTGGCGGGACCTGTTCCCTCTGATCGTCGACATCCGTCCCTGGGGCGCCGACGACCGCTTGCGCGAGACCGGCGTATTGGACGACCTTGCCGAGCGTATCGAGGATGGCCAGGGGGTCATACCGTTTGAGGCAGAGCTCTGGCATAGGCAGACCGCCGAACGGCGCGCCCTGGCCGAAGCCGAAGTCGGGCGGTTGATCAGGGAATTGGGCGGCAGCGTTTCCGCTCGGTGTCAGCTTGCCGACATTCGCTACCACGCGATTCTCGGTGAGATCCCCGCTGACGCGGTATCACCTTTGCTCAGCGAAGATCGCAACATCGACCTGATCCGCTGCAACGATGTCTGGCTCCTCCGTCCGGTCGGCCAATGCGCGGTCCCCCTCAGCCGCAAGCCGGAGGCTGGCGAGGCCGCAGCGCCCCCCGGAGCGCTGCCGAAGCCCGCGTTGCCTCCGATCGTGGCGCTGCTGGACGGCCTGCCCCTCGCCGGCCACCGACTGCTCAAGGACCGGTTGATTATCGACGACCCGGACGGATTCGAGGCCGACGCCCCGGCGCAGTACCGGATGCATGGAACCTCCATGGCATGGCTCATCGTCCATGGCGAACTCGATGCGGACGAGCCACCGCTACCCCGCCGGATCTACTGCCGCCCAATCATGAAGCCGCAGACAAGCGCGCGCGATTCCAAGGAGCACATTCCGGACGGCGTGCTCCCGGTGGACCTGATCCATCGGGCCGTGCGCCGACTCTTCGAGGGTGATGGCTCCACCGAGGCCCAGGCACCTGAGGTTCGGATCATCAACCTGTCGGTTGGCGATCCTTCCCGCCTCTTCTTTCACGGTCTGAGCCCCTGGGCTCGCCTCCTCGACTGGCTTTCGTACAAGTACGGTGTGCTCTTCATCGTGAGCGCAGGCAACCACGCCGCCGCGCTCAATCTGGACATCCCAAAGGGTGCCGCTTGGTCAAGCGCCGATGCGGGAACGCGAGAAGCGGCCATATTGCGGGCACTCAAGCTCAACGCGCGCCACCACCGCATCCTTTCACCCGCCGAGTCAATCAACGCCTTGACCGTCGGGGCCGCCCATGCGGATGCATGCCCGCTGGGTGCGCGGGCCACCTATCATTGCGACCCGCTTCCTACTCGATCCCTGGCAAGCCCGGTCAGCGCGAATGGTCTTGGGTTCCTGCGCGCACTCAAACCGGAGATCCTGATGCTAGGCGGCCGACAGATCTACGAGGAGGCGTTGGGCACTGGGGAACCCAACATCAGGCTCGCCCCGCTTCAGAACTATGGGCCGCCAGGACAGAAGACGGCGGTCCCAGGTTCAGTGCCGGGCGAGTTGGACAAGACCTTGTGGTTCCGCGGGACCAGTAACGCCACCGCGCTCGCCACCCGCCTTGGTGCGCGGCTATTTGAAATACTTGAATCTCTGAGGGCAAAGTCCGATGGACGGATACCCAGTCCACGGCACGACCCGGTATTGCTCAAGGCCCGGCTCGTCCACGGTGCCGCTTGGGCCGAAGCAGGCGACCGGCTGCGCGACATCTTCAAGCAGGAGGTCGGCGGGCATAAGATCAAGGAGTTTATCGGTCGGTTCCTGGGATACGGGCTCGTCCATCCTGAGCGCGTCCTTGGATGCACCGAGCAGCGGGCCACCCTGCTCGGGTTCGGAACGCTGACGAAGGGTGAGGCTCATGCCTTCGCGCTCCCGCTGCCCAGCGACCTGAGCGGTACACGCGGTCTGCGCCGGCTCACTGTCACCCTCGCTTGGCTTACACCAACAGCCCCACACCAGCAACGCTACCGAAAAGCCCAGCTTTGGTTCACCACAGACGCGCGCGACCTGATTGGCGTTACGCGCGGTCCGAACGGCTATGACGACGCCTTGGTGAAGCGCGGAACCGTCCAGCACGAAGTATTCGAGGGCGAAAAGGCCCGTGCATTCACCGACGGCGATTCCCTGCGTATCCAGGTCGACTGCCGGGAAGACGCCGCCGGACTGGATGAGGAAATAGACTACGGGCTGGTCGTCAGCTTTGAGGTGGGGGAAGAGGTTCCGGTGGAAGTGTACGAGCAAGTTCGGCAACGACTGCGAGCAATTGTACCCATAAGCGCTTAATTCACTATCAAGTATAACCGTATCGATACCAAAACGGTGGAACAAGGCTGAACGCAATGGATACTCGTCTGATCCGGACTGAGCCCGATTACGAAGCTGCGCTAGACGAGACCGCCTCGCTGATGGGAGATGATCGGCTGCTTGGCCCCCCTGAAGGTGGCCGCCTGGACATGCTGGCCACCTTGGTGCAGGTGCCTGAAGCGCAACATCATCCCGTGCCACCACCCGATCCGATCGAGGCCATCAATTGCGGCGGCATCGCCTCGGCGAGAATATGACGCAATTGTGCGCGAACCTCCCGATGAAATCCGGCGCAGGCGGCTGGTTGAATCCCCTCAAGCACGGGCAGTTTGACCGCCCACGCCGTCAGCGGCGGATCGCCGGGCAGATTGAACCTGCCCGATCCCAAGAGATATGGCGACTCGTCACCCGGACCATTGCGCAAGTCTTCGCACGACGGATAAATCAGAACCACGGGGGGCGAACGCTCGGCATGATCGCGTGAGCCCATGGCAGCGTATTGGAACATCTGCACCGCCAAATCACCTCCTCCCTCCGCGGTCGGCGGCTGGAAGAACCTGTATTTGGCATCGATCACCAAGGCAACGTCGTGACCCCGCCGTATGCGCAGGTCCGGAATCCGCGGCGCCACCGGTAGGCCCTGCCAAAACAGTAGCGGTTCCGGAGCACTCCGGTTTTCTCGTGGCCACTCAACTTCGCAGTCATGAAACTCAGGAAACTCGGCGATCACTTCTTTCAAGCAGCGCCAGAGGTACAATTCCCAAACCTCGGCGCTGTCGAAAAGGAAGCCCGGGACGCCCTTGCCGCCCCGACTTGCCGACTGACGTTCGGCGACGATCATTGCGGCCAAGACATGGGCCGCACGAAAGCTGTCGTTGGCCCGGCTCCAGCGCATCGCTTCTGCCGGAAAACGCTCGGGCAACGCCACGCCATTGGCTGCCAGCGCCTCAGCCCACTCACGGGCGATACGATGAAAGCCGCCGGTGCAGTTGAACGGAAAGCGTCTGTGCTGCTCAAGTGTTCGAATCGCCAGGAGCGTGCCGCGGTTTACCGGATGATCATAGGTGAGTTCGTCGTACCGACAGGCGAAGTTCTGCTTATCGATGAGCTTGGCCAACTGCGCTGGCAGATCCAACTCGCCGCGTAAGGCGGGGGCATCAGAGACCGACTTCCGAACAAATGCCTTCGCCGCACCACGATTGCGACGCCAGGCCGCCTCATGCACGAGAACCCAGGCCAGAGGCAACAGATCACCTTCGCCGGACGCGGCCGAAGGTATACCCCCTTCACCCATAGTACCCACACTGAGAACCGCGGTCAGCATCGCCTCGAAGCGACCCCAACCGATGCGGGGAAGGATCGTGTAGGATTCGCCCTCGAACCCAAACTGGCCCACCCAACGCGTGGCGCACCAACTCGGGGCAGCAGCGATATATGTGCGAAATATAAAGGGGACGCACTCCACATCAAAGCGCGCGGCTACAGTACCGATCTGCGCCAGCGAGATGCCTCGCCACCGCAGTCGCCTCTCATCCAGGGCATTGCTCAGTACCCCTGGCGGCAGTGCCGCGAACTCGGCAATCGACACGGGTATCACAAGTGCTCGATGAAAGAATCGCGCAGCTTGGCTAATTCTTGCTGGTAGAGGGGTGCCTCGAATCCAAGGGCATCCTCCAGCAAGGGGCCGAGGAAATAGAGCCACAGCCGTTTCAAGTGCAGTGCGGCATCGATCTGCCCGTCGCGATGCCCCGTGCTTTGCATGATGCCGACCAGTTCGGCGAAATAAGTATGTCCGAGCGCGTGTTCCGCACTCAGGGGCAGCCCCGTATCCTTTTGGCCTGCCGCGATCTTGCCATTGAGCGCCGCGGCGCGTTCAACAAAGCTAACGATCTGATCTTCCTTGACCTTCACGCCAGCGTTCTCGAATTTCTCCAGTAGCATCTGCCTCAGGCGAGTCCTGCTAAAATCGAGCCGGTACCAGGCGAACCGGCGTCGCAACGCCGCGTCGAAGGAACCGATCGAGCGATCCGCCTGATTCATGGTGCCAACGAGGTAGAGATTTTCGGGCAGGTAGAATTTCTCCCCACCGGAGAAAGGATCTTGCGGCAGGCGCTTGCCGCTCAGCACCGAGATAATCTGGCTATTCTGCGCTAGAGTATGCGGAAGACGGATGGAATGATCCTTGCCCTCCGCGTTGCGGTACTCGATACAGTAGAGCACTTCCCCGAAGACCCGAGCCAAGTCCGCGCGGTTAATCTCATCGATTAGCAGCGCATAAGGCTGCGGCTGCCCGCTATCCGTGTCTGGCTGCGCAAGTGCCGCCTCGGCCGCTAAGCGATAGAGAATGCCCGGTTCAACACTGTAGCTGATCGCCCCGTTGACGGACCGGGGGCGAATCCCGATGATGAAGTCAGCATAGGAGTAGCCAGTATGGAACTGCACCCGGCACCAGTTTTCTTTCGGCACCAGGGCCGGCAGAAGCTCCTCCTGCGCAATATGGGTCTTACTGGTCCCCGGCACGCCGTACAGGACGAGGGACTTCTTCATTACTAGCAATTGCCGCGCTTCCACATCCTCATCGGCCGCCAGCAACTCGGTAAGAAAGTCGAAGTGCGAGGTGTTTCTTGGTTCACCCGCGGCGGGCCACACGAATGCGTCGTAAGCGGTCAGCAACACGCGGTAGGCGGCCGAGTAGTACGCATACCGGTCGAACTCCAGAGGGCAGAGGCGCAATCCGAGCTTGAAGACCAAGTCTTTGAGCAGGCGCCCCATGCCGGCAACCTGCGAATACCCGTAGCTGGTTGTCATGTACTGCACTGGAAAGAACTGCGGCCAGACGAGGTGGAAGGGCACCGACAAATTCGGGCATTCCTTCCAACCATGCGCATCTCTCAGGCGGGTGCGGAACGCCTCGCAGTCCTCCGCCCCCGGCTGGAATCCGGCGATGCCCCCAATCGCCGCATTCAGTCTGTCGCGGTAAGTCGACAACTGATCCGCTCCGTATTCGGGAAAAGCCCCGTCTGCAAGTATCGATTTGATTCCCAACCCTTTACTTTGCGCAAAATTCCAATGCCGATGGCCACTACTGAATAGCCACGTGAATGTGGATTTGGATAAATCTACTTCCCCCAGGCTCTGCAAAACGCGGGGACAGTCCAAGGCCGTTCTTGCGCCTGTCGTATCTGCGAAATCATAGCCATATGTCTTGCCTTTGTCCCAGTTATCCCCGATCCACCAATGGCCGTCACCGAACGAGCCCTCCAATGGTCCAAAAACCTTGCTCGCGCTGGCACGAATTTCATCGAGTACCGCCGCTGTGGAGCGTCCATCGAGATCCGCAAAAACCCGCAAGAGATCGTGATCTTTTATTTGCTTGTAAAATTCGTTCCGATACTGGTCCACCGTCGTCTATCCTCGCATTTTCACTGAACCGATGACTCAATTGTTGGCTGGCCGGTAACCAGCGAATCGTGATATCACAACAAGGCCCGCCCCGCGCGCGGCATGAGCGGTCACTTGCTCATCTGCTCCTTCGCACCGCAGCCGGTGTGAGCATGCAGAACGTGCTCCAACAGCCCGTGTAGGGCGGATGGCCGCAGGCCGATCCGCCTGCAAGGTGGCGGAACCGCTGCGCGTTCCGCCCTACGGCGCTCAATCGTCTAAGGCATCCCCTGCCGCCGCAGGCGCATCGGGACTGGCGGCAAGCCAGGCATCGAAGGCCGCGAGGTCGCCGCGGGCCTGGCGCTCACGCACATAGGCCTCGGTCTTGAGGGCGGACACCTTCTCGGCAATCGCCGTGACGAAAAATTGGTTCATGGATACCTGCTCTTCCTCCGCCACCTGGCGGGCGTAGGCGAACAGAGACTCGGGAACGCGCAGTGCATAGTTGGCCATCAGGTCTACTCCTCGCGCAGTTGGCGCAGAAACGCGCCCGGCGTCAACACCGGCAGCCGGAACCGCTCGG
>CAILVI010000031.1 GCA_903837595.1 uncultured Thiodictyon sp. | reverse complement strand
GGTAACGGCCATGGCGCCCGCGCCACCCCGCAAGATGAAAGTGGCGGGCGCCTTGGCCGTTCCCCTCCCCGGCCCTCCCCCAATAGGGGAGGGGAAAGTGGAGCGCGCTCCCGGCGCGACTTTCACGGTAATCGCCTTAACACTTGCTGACGAAGCCTTAGCGTCAATGGCGCCAGTGCCCCCGTCCGCGGTAGGGGCCATAGGGCGCGAACCAGGGGTCATAGCCCAGACCATAGGGACCCCACGGACCCCAAGGGCCGTACCAGCCCGGATAGCCATAGGGGGCATAGGTCACCGGCGGTGCTGCCTTGGGCCACAAATACCGGCTCTCGACCCGCAGCAGCGGGTAGGCATAGCGGTAGTCGCCCACCGGTCGGGTCTGTACCCCGGCGAGGGTCCCGACCACCGTCAGCGCCCGCTCCTTCTGATACTCGGCCGGGTCGAGGAAGCCGGTCACCCGGGCGATGAAGCGTCCCGTACCTGGCTCCCCGCTATGCGGTTCACCGTCGCTGTCCAGGGGGCGGCTCAACACCTCGATCTCGGTCACGTCCGCCAGGTTGTTGACGGCGATGATGGTCCCGCCCCAGCGGACCCGCTGATCCGGATAGCGGGCCGGCTCCTGCTGTACCTGGGCCACTGTCACCGCTGTGACTGGGGCGGTCCGGATGGCCTTCGGGATGGGTGAGGCGCAGCCACCCAAGGCGATGAGCAGCACCAGCGTGGGTGTGCGACCGCGGGACCAGACGCGCGATGTCATAACGGTACCCTCAGGTAAAACCTCCCTAATCCTTCCCGCGCAACCGCCACTGGAAGTGGCTCAGCAGGCGCGAGCGCATCTTCTTCTCTTTGTGTTTTCCGGCGGCGGCCAGCCGTTTCTCGGCGACTGCCATCAGGGTCTCTTGGGCGCCCTTGACCTTATCGTCGGTCGGCACCCGCTGCGTGTAATTGCCGCTGGCGTCCAGGTCCCAGGCCGAGCGCTGGTCCGCGAACTGCACGTCCAGGATCAGCCGTAGCTCCTGACGCAATTCCTTGTTTTCCACGGGTGCGTGGACCTCGACGCGGCTGTCCAGATTGCGGCCCATCATGTCCGCGGAACCGATGAAATACTCCTCATCGCCGCCGTTGCGGAAATAGATGATGCGTCCGTGCTCCAGGAAGCGCCCGACGATGCTGATGACCCGGGCACTCTCGCTGATCCCGGCCAATCCGGGGCGCAAGCGGCAGGTATCGCGCACGATGAGATCCACCCGTACCCCGGCGCGGGTCGCCCGATAGAGTGCGCGGGTGATGTCGATATCCTCCAGGGCATTCATCTTCATCTGGATCAGGCCGGAGCCGTCGCGCCGCTGGTGCTCGATCTCGCGATTGATCTTGTCGATCAGTCCGCGCTTGAGATTATAGGGGGCGGCCAGGATCTTGCGGTAAGACGGGGGCGGCGAATAGCCGGTCAGATAATTGAAGAGCTCGGTCAGGTCCTGGCCGATGCCCTCGTCGCAACCCAGCATCCCGAGATCGGTATAGAGCTTGGCGGTACCGGGGTGATAGTTGCCGGTGCCGATGTGGTAATAGCGGCGCAGTTGCGAGTAATCCCGGCGGACGATGAAGATGAGCTTGCTGTGGGTCTTGAGGCCCAGCACGCCATAATTGACATGGATGCCCTCGGCCTCCAACCGCCGCGCCCAGCCGATATTGGCGGCCTCGTCGAAACGTGCCTGCAACTCCACCAGCACCGCCACCTGCTTGCCATTGCGGGCGGCCTCGATCAGCGAGTCCAGAATGGCCCCGGCGGAGGTGCGATAGAGGGTCATCTTGATCGCCAGCACCTTGGGGTCCTCAGCGGCGGTGCGCAGGAAGCGCTCCACCGTGGTGCTGAAGGGCTGATAGGGGTGCTGGAGCAGCAGCGGCCCGTTCTCACGGATGATGTGGAAGATATTGCGCCGGTCATTGGCCAGCAGCGGGTGATCCACGGGCCGATGGGGCGGGTCTTTGAGGTCCGGGAAGTCGAGCGCTGCGATCTCGAAGAGGTCGCGCAACTGCATCGCCCCCTTCACCTCCACCACGTCCAGTTCCTCGTTGAGCCCCAGTTCCGCCGCCAGCATGCCGCGGTGGACCGGGTCAGTGCCTTCTTGGACCTCGAGCCGCACGATGGGGGCGAAGTGCCGCTCCCGCAGTTCGGTCTCGATCAGTTCCAAGAGGTCATTGGCGGCCTCCACATTTGGCTCGACGACGGCGTTGCGGGTGACCCGGAACAACTCAGCGGAGTCGATCTCCATGCCCGGGAAGAGCATGTCCAGGTTGGCGCAGATGAGATCCTCCAGGGTCACGAAGGTGGTGGTGCCGTCCAGCGGGATCAGCCGCTTGGAGACATCCCGGCTCACCGGCACCTTGACCCGCGCCATGTAGGACTCGTTCCCGCCGGGATATCGCAGGGTCACCAGCAGGTTCAGCGCCAGGTTGGAGATAAAGGGGAAGGGGTGGGCCGGGTCCATGGCCAGCGGGGTCAGCATCGGGAAGATGTTGTCGCGGAAGTACAAGCGCAGGCGGGCCTGGGCGTCACCAGGCAGCTCTGCCATCCTTACCACGCGGATGCCGCGCTCCGCCAGCGGTGCCACCAACTGATCGAAGATGCGCTTTTGCTCGACATGCAGTTCCCGCACGCGCGCCAGGCAGATCTTGAGCTGCTCGGTGGGGCTCCGCCCATCTACGCTCGGTGTGTGCACATTGGCACCGATCTGCTGCTTCAGCCCGCCGATGCGCTTCATGAAAAACTCATCGAGATTATTGCTGACGATCGCCAGGAACTTGACCCGCTCCAGGAGTGGGTTGCGCAGGTCCTCCGCCTCGTGCAGCACCCGCGCGTTGAAGGCGAGCCAAGTCAACTCCCGGTTCAGAAAGAGCGCTGGGTCGTCCAGCCGCACCTCGTCCGCGGCGCTCGCCAGCGGGGGTGGACGGTCGAGGTCCGCGTCGTCTTCATCGTCGAGGATAGGCTGGAGCGTGCTGGCGGTCATGGTAGAGTTCCCTGTCGCGATGGGTGAACTTAGGCGAGTAACCGCCACATTCTAGCAACGCCCGGGGGGCGCAGGATGGTCGAATTGTGACCATTTGGTTACGCCCGCGGGGTAACACAACGGGTTAGGCGCAGCGGGAACGCGGCGATTACGGCGTCGAAACGATGCACGCGCCCGCGCAGGGGGCCGTGCGGGACGCACGGCGCCTGACTCTGCAGTTGGTCCGGTTGCTCAGGCGGTCGGGGTTGAGCGTCCAACGGATCTGACGCAACGCCGAGGCGAGGGCGCGTCGCGGATGGCAAACTTGGCCGCCCGCGCGACGACGTGATTCAACACTTGTTTTGATTCTTGCCCTTGTGCCGGTTCACCGGCAACGCCACCTAATGCCTGGAGCGGCAGCCTGCGCCCCCGGCGCAGATCCGTGTGTGGACGGCTGATATGTCGGAAACCAAGTACTCGGCTGCCGCTCGCCAATACTAAGCAGCACTGCAAACCACACGACAGAGAAAGAGAAAACGAACCATGAAAAAGCCCTTGGTCCTGATGGCCGCCGCCGCCCTCTTCTGTGCCCCGCTCGCCGCCATGGCGAAAGACTTTGACATCGCCAAGATGACCTGTGATGAGTTCCTTCAGGACAAGGAAACGATCACCATGATGATCTTCTGGATTGACGGCTACATGAGCGCCGAAAGCAAGAACACCAAAGTCAGTGATAAGTGGATGGAAAAACTCGGCACCCACATGGGTGAGTTCTGCGGTAAGCATCCCAAGAAGACGATCATGGACGCCATTGAGGCCATGCCCGAGGAGTAGCGCTGGCGCAGGCGGGGGGTAAGGATAGCTCGACAGATACCCCGTGGCGCTCGGAAGACCGTGCTACCCGGGGCGCAGACAGGGAAGTTCCGCTCGACTGTCGGACGGGGCATTGTCCCCGTCCGGAACAGGTTTCCTGGTTCCGCCGGGTCGCGGCTGCGACCGGGCGATGTAAGGCATTTGGGACGAGGTGAATACCTGGTCCCGCTGCGGCTGACGGGGCATGCCAAGGCTCCGCTTGAGGAAAGTGAGCATTCGGGGAGTGCCCCCTGGGATTGGCTCTGGCGGTGATTGAGGGCGGGCAGGATTGGCCACCCGGAAGCAGGGTGTGAGCGGCCCGGCGACGCCAACGCGGCCGCGGGAGCAGTTCGAAATCTCGGCTGATGCCGCGTTCTGGAGATGCGTTGCGTTTATCGATGCCAAAAATCCATGCCTGAGACTGGGGCCATAGGGGTGTGCTGGGGCAGGGCAGCAGGCGGCACTCGCGCCGCACGCTGCGTGGGCTGATTTGCCGTGCCAGTGGCCCTTGCCGGGCGCCCTGGGGGCGGCTAAGATCGAGTGTTTATCTGGTCTCAGGTGGGTGAATTTCCTATCCTTACCATTGCCAAGCCCTGCGGGGTGTCGCTGATACAATGCAGCCAAGCCCTCGCAGCCCCGGCGACCGACGGTATGACGATGCCCACCCCGTGACTGTCTGGGGTCGGGACTTCAACCCGCAACACTCGACCGCGCGCAACTCACCGTGGCGCTCGCGATGAATTCAAAATTCCGTACCAGCACGCGGCCCGCGTCGCGCACTGAAACTGCACGCAACCCCTTCTGACCGTCAAACGCGACGCCCCCAACTTTGGAAAACTGTACTTCTCATGAATAGCATAAACCGTAAGCAGCTACCTGGCACCGACCTCAGTTATTTCGACGCGCGCTCGGCAGTCGATGCGATCACGCCGGGTGCCTATGCCAAGCTGCCTTATACTTCGCGCGTGCTGGCCGAGAACCTGGTGCGCCGCTGCGATCCGGCCACCCTGACCGATTCACTCAAGCAGCTCATCGAGCGCAAGCAAGATCTGGATTTTCCCTGGTTCCCGGCCCGGGTGGTATGTCATGACATTCTCGGTCAGACCGCGCTGGTCGACCTTGCCGGCCTGCGCGACGCCATTGCCGACATGGGAGGTGACCCAGCCCAGGTGAACCCGGTCGTGCCGACCCAGTTGATCGTCGACCACTCGCTGGCCGTGGAGTGCGGGGGCTTTGATCCGGACGCCTTCGCCAAGAACCGCGTCATTGAGGACCGCCGTAACGAGGACCGTTTCCATTTTATCAACTGGACCAAGACCGCATTCAAGAACGTCGACGTGATACCGGCCGGTAACGGCATCATGCACCAGATCAACCTGGAGAAGATGTCGCCGGTAATCCAGGTGCGTGACGGTGTGGCCTTCCCGGATACCTGCGTCGGCACCAACAGCCATACCCCGCATGTCGACGCACTGGGTGTCATCGCGGTGGGCGTCGGCGGCCTGGAGGCCGAGACCGTGATGCTGGGCCGCGCCTCCATGATTCGCCTGCCCGACATCGTCGGCGTGAAGCTGACCGGCAAGCACCAGCCGGGCATCACCGCCACCGACATCGTGCTGGCTCTCACCGAGTTCCTGCGCAAGGAGCGGGTGGTGGGTGCCTATGTCGAGTTCTTCGGTGACGGCGCTGATAGCCTGACCATCGGTGACCGCGCCACCATTTCCAACATGTGCCCGGAATACGGTGCCACGGCGGCGATCTTCTACATCGACCGGCAGACCATCGACTATCTGAAGCTGACCGGTCGCGAGCCGGAGCAGGTCGCGCTGGTCGAGAACTACGCCAAGACCACTGGACTTTGGGCCGACAGTCTGGTGGCGGCGCAATACCCGCGCGTGCTGACGTTCGATCTGTCGAGCGTGGTGCGCAACATGGCCGGTCCGTCCAACCCGCACCGCCGTTTGCCGACCTCGGAGCTTGCCGCGCGTGGTATCGCTGTCGATCTGGACAAGGCGCTGGCCGAAGAGCAGCAAGGCCTGATGCCGGATGGCGCGGTGATCATCGCGGCCATCACCAGTTGCACCAACACCAGCAACCCGCGCAACGTGGTGGCCGCCGCACTGCTGGCACGCAAGGCCAATCAGCTGGGTCTGGTGCGCAAGCCGTGGGTCAAGTCCTCCTTCGCCCCGGGCTCCAAGGTGGCCAAGCTGTATCTGGAAGAGGCCGGTCTGCTGACCGAGCTGGAGAAACTCGGCTTCGGCATCGTCGGCTATGCCTGCACCACCTGTAACGGGATGTCCGGTGCCCTGGACCCGACGATCCAGCAGGAAATCATCGACCGCGACCTATACACCACGGCCGTGCTGTCTGGTAACCGCAACTTCGACGGCCGTATCCACCCGTACGCCAAGCAGGCCTTCCTGGCCTCGCCGCCGCTGGTGGTCGCCTACGCGATCGCCGGTACCATCCGTTTCGATATCGAGAAGGACGTGCTGGGCCATGACCAGAATGGCAACCCGATTACACTCAAGGACCTGTGGCCGAGCGACGAGGAGATCGATGCCATCGTGGCAGCCTGTGTGAAGCCGGAGCAGTTCAAGCAGGTCTACATCCCGATGTTCGATCTGGGCATCGTGGAAGAGGCCAAGAGCCCGCTGTACGACTGGCGTCCGCAGTCCACCTACATCCGCCGTCCGCCGTACTGGGAAGGCGCGCTGGCTGGCGAGCGCACGATGAAGGGCATGCGTCCGCTGGCGGTCCTGCCGGACAACATCACCACCGACCACCTGTCGCCGTCCAATGCCATCATGGCGAATAGCGCCGCCGGTGAGTACCTGGCCAAGATGGGGCTGCCGGAAGAGGACTTCAATTCATACGCCACCCACCGCGGCGATCACCTGACCGCCCAGCGCGCCACCTTCGCCAATCCGCAGCTGGTGAACGAGATGGCCGTGGTCGATGGCGTGGTCAAGAAGGGATCGCTCGCCCGCATCGAGCCGGACGGCAAGGTCACCCGCATGTGGGAGGCCATCGAGACCTATATGGAGCGCAAGCAGCCACTGATCATCATCGCCGGTGCCGACTATGGTCAGGGCTCCTCGCGTGACTGGGCCGCCAAGGGTGTGCGTCTGGCCGGTGTGGAGGCCATTGCCGCCGAAGGGTTTGAGCGTATCCACCGCACCAATCTGGTCGGTATTGGCGTGCTGCCGCTGGAGTTCAAGCCGGGTGTAAACCGCAAGACGCTGGGCATCGATGGCACCGAGACCTTCGACGTGGTCGGTGAACGCACGCCGCGCACCACACTCACGCTGGTCATCAATCGCAAGAATGGCGAGCGTGTGGAGGTGCCGGTGACCTGCCGGCTGGATACCGCCGAAGAGGTCTTGATCTACGAGGCCGGCGGCGTACTGCAGCGCTTCGCTCAGGACTTCCTGGAATCGACTAAAGCGGCGTAAGAAAATCAAGCCCCTCCCCCCTTGCGGGGGAGGGGGTGGGGGAGAGGGGGAGTAGCGTGGATCAGCGAGGATTCGCGAAGGCCCTGCGTCAGAACATGACAGACGCCGAGCAGCTGCTTTGGCGGAATCTGCGCGCCCATCGCCTGGATGGACAGAAGTTCCGCCGCCAGCAACCAATCGGCCCCTATGTCGTCGATTTCGTGCACTTCGGCGCCCGGCTGATCGTCGAGGCGGACGGTGGTCAGCACAACGGCAGCGACAGCGATTCGGCGCGCGATGTTTGGCTCAGGGAGCAAGGTTTCAAAGTTATACGGTTCTGGAATAGCGACATCCTGAGCAATCCAGATGGGGTGCTGTCGAGCATCCTTGAGGCACTGCAGCCGTCGTCTCCCCCTCTCCCCCGGCCCCTCTCCCGCGAGGGGAGGGGGGAGTGAATAGATCAATTTGCTGAGATATTAAACTTATGTCCCACATGCCCCAGATCAAGATTCCCGCCACCTATATGCGTGGCGGCACCAGTAAAGGTGTGTTCTTCCGCCTGCAGGATTTACCCGCCAGCGCCCAGGCGCCGGGTCCGGTACGCGATGCGCTGCTGCTGCGCGTCATTGGCAGCCCGGACCCCTATGGCAAGCAGATCGACGGCATGGGCGGGGCCACCTCCAGCACCAGCAAGACGGTCATCCTGTCCAAGAGCACGCGGCCCGATCACGACGTCGATTACCTGTTCGGACAGGTCTCCATCGACAAGGCCTTTGTCGACTGGAGCGGCAACTGCGGTAATCTCTCCGCCGCAGTCGGCTCCTTTGCCATCAGCGCCGGGCTGGTCGAGTTGGGCCGCATCCCCCAGAACGGCATGGCGACGGTGCGCATCTGGCAGGCCAACATCGCCAAGACCATCATCGCGCATGTGCCCATCACCAACGGCGCCGTGCAGGAGACGGGTGACTTCGAACTCGACGGCGTGACCTTCCCGGCCGCCGAAGTGCAGCTTGAATTCATGGACCCGGCCGCCGACGAAGAAGGTGCGGGCGGTTCGATGTTCCCTACCGGCAATGTAGTGGATGATCTTGACGTGCCTGGTGTCGGTACGCTCCAGGTCACCATGATCAATGCCGGCATCCCGACCATCTTCGTCAATGCGGACGCCATCGGCTATACCGGCACCGAACTGCAGGATGCCATCAACGGCGACCCCAAGGCGCTGGCCATGTTCGAGACCATTCGCGCCTACGGCGCCGTGCGCATGGGGCTGATCAAGCACATCGATGAGGCCGCCAAGCGCCAGCATACCCCCAAGGTCGCCTTTGTCGCCCCACCGGCCGATTACCTCTCATCCAGCGGCAAGCCGGTGGAGGCCGCCGGCATCGACGTGCTGGTGCGCGCCCTGTCCATGGGCAAGTTGCATCACGCCATGATGGGCACGGCCGCGGTGGCCATCGGCACGGCGGCCGCGGTACCGGGCACCCTGGTGAACCTCGCCGCCGGCGGCGGCGCGCGCACCGCGGTGCGCTTCGGTCACCCCTCCGGCACCTTGCGGGTGGGCGCGGAGGCCAACCAGGTCGACGGCGAGTGGGTCGTGACCAAGGCCATCATGAGCCGCAGCGCCCGGGTGTTGATGGAGGGATGGGTACGCGTGCCTGGGGATGCATTCTGAAGGCCGAGTCCAGCCGCGGTGCCTGACCGTCTTGCCGATCGAATGGAGCCCCGATGATGACGGTGTTCCGCACCGGTCAGGCGTTTGGCGAGCGCTGCACCACCGACCCGGTCAATGGGTGTCCGCTGGTCGTCAAACAGGCGCTGGATGACGGCGCATCCCTGTCCGCTCTGCGTAACGAGCAACGCATCCTTGAACGCTTGCAGGGTGTGACGGGTTGTCCGCGTCTGGTGCGGTTCGACCCGGTCGCGCGGGAACTGGCCATCGAGGACTTTGGCGGCATCAGGCTCAGCCAGGCGGGTTGCCAGGGGAAACTTGCGCCTTTGCTCGCCCTGTCCGAAACATTGGCGCACCTTCTGGCCGCCATTCATGCGCGCGGGGTCATTCACCGGAACATCCATCCTGGGGCGATCCTGATTCGGTCTCGCGGGTCCGACCATGACGGACCCGACGAGTTGCAGGTGCAACTCACCGATTTTGATCTCGCCACGATCTGTACCGAGGAAAATCCGCCATTCGAGCACCCGAGTCGCATCCTCGGTACCCCGGCCTTTGGCTCCCCCGAACAGACGGGACGGATGAATCGACCGGTCGATTACCGCGCCGACCTCTACTCCTTGGGGGCGACCCTCTATGCCCTGGCGACGGGCACCCCACCGTTTGAGGGGACCGACACCCTGACCCTGGTCCATGCCCACCTCGCCGCGGTACCGGTCCCGCCCGTCGCGCTGGCGCCCTGGTTGCCGCCGCGCCTGTCCGACCTGATCCTGACCCTGCTGGCCAAGGAACCGGACGACCGCTATCAAAGTGCCGCGGGCCTGGCCCACGACCTGCGGCGCTTGCGCCGGGCCCTGGCGGTCCCCGAGCCGCCCGGGCAATGGCAACTCAGAGAACACGACCTGCCCCTATCGCCGCGCCCGCCGCGCCGTCTTTACGGCCGCGATCAGGAGCTTGAGATGCTGCTGGCGACCTTTACGGATGTGACCCGGGACAGGCCCGGGGACGGCCCTCGGGGGCTGTTCGTGGCCGGGTATGCGGGGGTCGGCAAGACGGCACTGATCAATGAACTCCACCGGCCCGTGACCCTCGCGGGGGGGCTGTTCATCACCGGCAAGTGCGACCAGTACCAGCGCGACCGGCCGTTCCTGGCGCCGGCACAATGCCTGCGCCAACTGTGCCAGTGGCTGCTGGCCGAACCCGAGGCGGCGGTGGCCCAGTGGCGGGAGCGGTTGCTGGCGGGGCTTGGCCCGGATGCCGGTGCATTGTTCGAGTTCCTGCCCGAACTGGAGGCCCTGCTGGGCTCGCGGGCCCCCGCGCCGGTGCTGGGCCCGCTCGAGTCACAGGTACGCCTGCGCACCCTGCTGGTCGCGCTGCTGCGCCAGGTGGCAGCGCCCGCGCATTCCCTGGTGCTCTTTCTCGATGACCTGCAATGGGCCGACCAGCCGTCGCTGGACTTCATTCGTGCGCTGCTGGATGAGAACGACCTTGCGGGCCTGTTGCTGATCGGTGCCTGGCGCGATAACGAGATCGATAACGCCCACCCGGTGGCGCGGTTGCTGCGGCAGTCGTCCGCCACCGGGCCGCCGGCACCCGCCATTGCCTTGTCGAATCTGCGGGTTCAAGACCTGGTCGGGCTGCTGGGGGACATGCTGCACCAGCCGGCCGCCACCCTGTCGCCATTGGCCACGCTCGTGAACGACAAGACGGGCGGTAACCCTTTTTTTGTGGTCGAATTCGTCAACACCCTGCACCAGGAAGGCCAGTTGTTGCCCGACCCGGAATGCGGGCAGTGGCGGTGGGACGCCGCCGCCATCGCGCTGCATCCGGCCAGCGCCAATGTAGTGGACTTCCTCGCTGGGCGGCTGGCCCGCCTGTCGGCGGCGACCGCCGACATCCTGGTCGCCGCCGCCTGCGTGGGCACTGCCTGTGACTTGGGCACCTTGGCATTGGCCACGGGCGACACCCCGGCGGCCCTGGCCCCGCGGCTCGCCCCGGCGCTGGTACTGGGGATCCTCGTCACGCCGAGCGCGGTTGCATTCGGCCGGGCTGATCCGGCCGCCGGGCTGCGGTTCTGTCACGACCGGATGGCGCAGGCGGTACACCAACTCCGGGACGACGGCTGGCGGGGCCGGTTGCATCTGGCCATGGCCCGGCGTTTCGCCCAAGCCGGGGCCACATCGCCGCATCAATTCGCTGCCGCGGAGCACTATGCCGCCGCGGCCCCGTTGATCCTCGACCCTGCCGAGCGGGCCATCGCCCGTCCTTTGTTCATCGGCGCGGCCCTGCGGGCACGCGAGGCCGGTTCATTCGCGACCGCGGAGCGCTTCCTGCGGATCGCCGCCGACCAGTTGCCGGGGGACGCCTGGCAGAACGAACAGGAGGGAACCTTTGCGCTCTTTGCCGAATTGCACTTGGTGCTCTACAGCCAGTCACATCATTGTGAGGCGGACGAGGTCTTTGAGTTACTCGGGGTCCGGGCCGCGGTGCCCCTGCAACTGGTGGGGCCGACTTGCATACAGATCATGAGCTTGACCGCTCGCGTGCGCTATTTGGATGCCTTCGCGCTCGGCTGCCGTCGCTTGGATTCACTCGGCGTGGGCGTGCCGACGGATGACTTGCCGCACCTCCTGGAACAGGAGTTGGACCTGTTTTATTGGCATATCGACCATGGTGCGTTGGAGCGGCTGCCGACGAGTCCCGTGCTGGCCGACGCGGTGCTGCTTGGTGCCGCCCGGATCATGAACCGGATGTTGTTCACCGCTTTCTTCAAGCAGCCGCTGCCGGCCATCTGGATCCTGCTGCGACTGAGCCGTTGGTGGCTCGAGCACGGTTATAGCGATCTGTTTCTTATGCCCCTGGCGATGACCTGCGTGCCGGCCATCGTGTTTCGCGGCGACTACGCCACCGGTTACCGTGTGGCCTGCATGGCCTTGGCGACCGGAATGGCCCGTGAAGGAGGCGGGGAAACAGCCCGCGTCCGGCATGTGCTTGCCCTCTTTTCCAATCACTGGTTTCGGCCGGTGGAGGAAGACCTCCGCCACGCCCGCAGTACGATCGACGCGGCCCTGCGGGCGGGCGACCTGGAACTGGTTGGTTACTCATTCTGCACGACGCTGCGGGCCACCATCGAGGTCTGCGACGATCTCGCGCAAATGGGCGCGGCGTGCACGGCCGCGATCGGCTTCTGCCGCAAGCACGCGCACCGCCTCGGGGAAGAGACGAGTCTGCCGTTCAGACAACTGGTGCGCGCACTGGAAGGCAAGACTGAGCGAACGGGCAGCTTCGACGACGCCGACTTCAATGAGCAGACGCATCAGGCGGCGATCCAGGGCAACTCCGCCGCGCTGGTCACCTTTCACATTTACCGGGGCCTGGCGGCCTGCCTGTTTGACGATCAGGCGGCCCTGGCACGCCATGTCGAGGCGGCCCAGGGCCTCCTGCCCGGCATTCCCGGTTATTACCTGATCGCCCTGGGCAATTTGCTGCACTCATTGGTGCTGATTGAGACGATCCATGCGACGCCCGCGGCCGAGCACCCGCCATTGCTGGAGAAGGTGGCCGCCAACCAGGCTTGGCTCGCGGCCCGCGCGGCCGATGCGCCGATGAACTTCGGTCATCTCTGGGAACTGGTGGAGGCGGAGCGGCTCGGCGTCCTGGAGCGGCCCTGGGAGGCCCAGTCGGCATTTGAGCGGGCCATGTGCCAGGCCCAGGCCCACCAGCGCCCCTGGCATCATGCCTTGGCCACGGAGCGGGCGGGACAGTTCTATCTGCGGCGCGGGCTGGAACACGCCGGCCGGCCGCTCCTGAGGCGGGCGCAGGTGCTCTATCGGCAGTGGGGCGCGCACGGCAAGGTGCGGGCGATGAGCGAGCGCCTGCCCTTCCTGGGCGCTTGCGAGCAGGTCGATGCCACTGACGTCCAGGGTGAGGCATTTAACCACCTGGCCCTGCTGCGCGGCATGCAGGCGCTGGCGTCGGAAACCAGGCTCGCTCAATTGGTGGCGCGGGTGACTGAGCTGGTGGGGCAACTGACCGGCGCCACCGACGTGCGCTTCTTCATGCTGGACGAGGCGGGGTGCTGGTACCTGGAAGGCGGGTTGCGGGGGTCGGAGCCGCTGGAGCGGATGCCGGTGTCCGAGGCCCAGGAACGGGGGCTGATGTCGTCTGCCGGGCAGCAACTGCTCCTGACAAGCTTGCAGCCGGTGGTGTCCGAGGACGCGGTGATCGACAGCCGTTTCGCGGGCGACCCCCACTTCGCCGGCCTGCCGCTCTGTTCGCTGCTGGCGCTGCCGATGTTCGCGCAAGGGCGGATCAGGGCCTGCCTGGTCCTGGAAAATCGGTTGTTTCGCGCGGCATTTACGGCCCCGGGGATCGAGACGGTTTCGCTGCTCTGCGATCAGTTGGCCATTTCAATCGAGAATGTGAGGCTCTACGAGTCCCTGGAACAGAAGGTCGCCGACCGCACCCGCGAATTGGAAACGGCCAATCGCCTGTTGGGGGCGTTGAGCGTCCGTGACGGCCTGACCGGCATCGCCAATCGGCGCTGCTTCGATGAGACCCTGCTGGCCGAATGGCGCCGCGCCGCCCGCTCCGGCCAGCCGCTCGCCCTGGCCATGTTCGACGTGGATTGGTTCAAGAATTACAATGACTGCTATGGCCATCAGGCCGGCGACGAGTGTCTGCGAACGGTGGCCGGGGTGCTTGGCTGCCAGGCCCGCCGGGCCGGCGATCTGGCTGCCCGTTATGGGGGGGAGGAGTTCGCCTTCATTGCCGCGGACACTGACCTGACGACCATGTTGCACCTGGCCGAGGGTGTCCGCAGCGGGTTGGAGGCCTGCGCGATACCCCATACCGAATCGGTGATCGGGCACGTCACGGTGAGTGCCGGTGTCGCCGCGCTGATTCCCGAGAATGAACCGTCGCCGCAGCAATTGCTGCGACTGGCCGATGAGGCCCTGTACCGCGCCAAGGCGCAGGGCCGCAATCGGACGGTGCTGGCTGCCGAAGGTTCAATGGTTCACTGCATCGCTACCAACCCCGCGCGCGGAGACCCCTGTTGAGGCTGAGGCTCAAACGCTCCACCCGTCGCCTGCTCGCCCTGCTGGCGGTGCTGCCGGCGGCCATGGTCTTGCTCGGCATGATCTACGAGCTCGGCATGAATGTCCTGGAAGGCTCCCCGCGGGACTTCTGGGAGGGGCTGGAGTGGGCCTCCGAGACGCTCAGTACCACCGGATACGGCAAGGACGCCCATTGGAACCATCCGGTCATGAATCTGTTCGTCATGTTCGTGCAGATCTGCGGGATGTTCCTGGGGTTTCTCATCTTTCCGATCTTCGTCCTGCCCTATTTCGAGGAACGCTTTGAGTCGCGCCTGCCCCGGCGGCTGCCCAAGATGGAGGGACGGGTGCTGTTCCACTGTTATGGCCCGGCGGTGGAGTCGCTGGTCGACGAATTGCGGCGCTCGCACACCCCCTTCGTGATCCTGGAGCCTGACCGGCTAGCGGCACGCTCCCTGGAGGACCGCGGCTTCCCGGTGGTGGTGGGCAACCTGGAGCAGAATCCGCAGATCCTGGCCGGGGTGGCGCACGCCCGCGCACTCTTCACCAACGCCGACGATCACGTGGACGCCACCTTCATCATGTCGGCCCGGGAACAGGGATTCACCGGACCCATCTATGCCCTGGCGGAGAACCCCTTGCACCGGGCGCCCATGCTCCAGGTCGGCGCGACCGCGGTCTACACGCCCTCCCATGTCCTGGCCGCCGCGCTCGCCGCCCGCGCCAGCGCGCGCATCAGCCCGAGCGCCGAGGGGCTGCACACCCTGGACGAACAGGCGGGGCTGGCCGAATACCGGGTCCACCCTGAGAGCCCGCTGGCCAAGTGCCGGCTGGGTGATCTGCACTTGCGGGAACACCATGGCATCAATCTAGTCGGTCAATGGCAGGGCGGACGATTCATCGCGAGCCGGGGACCGGACACACGCATCGCCCCCGGGGCCATCCTGGTGGCGATCGGTAGCCACGAGAACCTGCTCCAGCTGGAGGCCCTGGCCGCCCCGATCCCACGGACCGGACCCATCGTCGTCGCCGGATTCGGCGAGGTGGGGCGCAAGGTGGATGAGATGCTCAAGGACGCCGGCGAGACCACCATCACCATCGACGCCCAGGCCCAGCCGGGGGTGGACGTGGTCGGCAACCTGCTCCAGCAATCCACCCTGGAGCGCGCCCGGGTCCGCTCGGCCGGGACCCTGGTTCTGGCCCTGAGCGACGACAGTGCCGGGGTCTTCGCCACCGCGGTGGTTCGGGACTATGCCCCCCAGGTGCGTGTGATCGCCCGGGTCAACCGGGCCAACAATGTCCCGCGGCTCTACCAGGCCGGGGCGGACTTCGCCCTGTCCGTGGGCCAGGTGGCCGGCCAGCTCCTGGCCCACCACCTGTTCGGCGAGAGTGCCCTGCTGGTGGACCAGCGCCTGCAGTGCGTACGCATGACCCCCGGCACCCTGGTGGGCACACACCCCTGGCAGCCCGGGGTGCGGGAGCGCACCGGCGCCTCCCTGGTCGGACTGCAACGCGCCGGCAAGGCGATGGTGAAGTTCCCGCCGGACTTTTGCATCGAGGCGGATGACCTGATCATCGTATTCGGGACGGCGGCGAGCATGGTCGAGTTTGCGCGGGAGTTTCGGGCGGCGCCGAGGTGAGTGGGCGGCGGGCCGGCGCCTGCGAAGTTCGTCGCGGTCGGGGCCGCTCTCATCCACTTGCTGGACGCGCTCTCGCGAATCGTCCGTCCGGAATCGGGGCGGGGTCCGGCGTATACTCGCTCTCGTCGCTCGGCGAGCGTCCCGGTCGGGATTGGCTCCTGGCGAGGTCGATGACTGGTCGGTGGCGACCGGCGGATTAGTTCGCCGGTGACCGTGGCAGTGTGAAATTGGAGGTGAGTGCGTGCCGTTTGCCGATCTGATTACCCAAATTAATGACCTCGCGAGGACCGGAGCGCATCCGTTTGCTTCGTTTGTCCAGCGGCGCCGGGAATGTATGCCTATCGGTAGCTATATGGGGTTGCGCGTTGTAGATCCGACGCTCGCCAAAGCCGGAACTACGGACGAGTTGCAATTCAATGTTGCGTTGGGCCACGAGTATCCCGGTCAAGTGCGCGCCGGGTTGGCGTTAAGCTTCAGGGGATGGCCAAACGTTGCAAACCCTGGGCGCCAAGTTAGGCGGCGGCCTCCGACGGTCTGGGCACGTTTTAATCGGCTCGTCGGCCGGTTCCCCGAGCCGCTGCACTCGATCATCTGGAACGAGCAGGGGCCGCCTGCGCATCCGGGATTTCAGGATTATCATGGGTTTTGCGAGGTGCCCACCCAGCCGGAGCCAGTGTTCTATTTCTTCGGTCGATTCTTCCAGCCCTGGCAGGACGATCCGGCAGCCATCGCAGCGATGGCGCAGGAGATCCTCGAATACTTCGACCAGTTGATGCCGATCTGGGAGGCCGTCTACTGCCCAGACGCCTGGCAGAAGTTTCTCAACGAGAGGCAAAATCAAATGCTCGTGGAACTGCAAACCCTGCTCAAAGAGATGGGGCAAATCATCCTGCATGGGCCGCCGGGCACCAGCAAGACCTTTATGGCCAAGCGGTTGTGCGCCAAATTGCTGGACTTTCAGCCCGCGGCTGGCACCGATCCGCAAGACCCCGACCATGGCGACTTTCTCGCTGCTCAGGGCGACCGCTGGGACATCGTGCAGTTCCACCCGGCGTACAACTATGAGGACTTCGTGCGCGGCATCCAGGTCAAAACGGATCAGAACACGGCGCGGGTCCGCTATGATACGGTCAATCGCGTATTCGGCGACCTGTGCAAACGTGCTGCTGCCACACCCGATCAGCCCCATGTGCTGATCATCGACGAGATCAACCGCGCCAACTTGGCCGCGGTGCTCGGCGAGTTGATCTATGCGTTGGAGTATCGCGGGCAGCCGGTGCGTACCCCATACGGTGTTCATCCGGACGGGTGCAGCCTGACAGTGCCGAAGAACCTGTACCTCATTGGTACGATGAACGCGGCCGACCGTTCTATTGGGCATATCGACTACGCGGTGCGCCGACGCTTCGGGTTTGCGCCTATGCCACCGGCGCTTAAGGAGATCGAGAACTGGAACTACGCAAACGCCTCGGTACGCACGGCCGCACTCGTCCTGTTCAATGCGGTGGGGGCGCTGTTCGGGCCTGGCGGGGCGCTCTCGGCGGAGGTGTACGCAGACGATGTGCAGCCGGGACACACCTATTTTTTCGCGAGGGACTGCGACCACTTGCTGCACAAGTTCGTCTATCAGGTAGTACCGCTGCTGCGCGAATACGTGAAGGACGGGATTCTGACCGGTTCCGCGCTCACGGTACCCGGCATCAAGCCGATCACGCTAACGCAGGTGGAGCCGGCGTCGGAGCTAATGGCACGGCTGAAAATCGCGTTGTGCCCGAATGCGGCCCTGGTGCAGGCGCCGCTCGCCGACGGCGCGCCGCAAGGGGCCGACCGTACCGCCGATGACGGGCCGGCCGATACGCCCATTGAGGGGGCCGACGCGCAGGAGGCCAACTGAGTGAGCTATCCGGTCGCCAAGGCCGACCTGCGGGCCGGGCGTGAATGGCAGCGATGGAAGAGCAGCGCACTTCCGGAGGCTGTCAATCTCGTGCCGTTCGCCTCCGGTTTCGGCCACGACCATACCTGGAACCGCTCGGAGGGTAGCCCACCGGCCGCCGCGGACAACCCACGCACCCTGGGCCTCCACTGGTGGAGTGGTGGGGGCATCCGCTGTTCCCACTTCATCGGTGCGGTGCGTCTGGGTGAGGGGGCCGACGCCCCCTGTCTGTGCGTGCGTCCCAAGGTGGAGCGGCTGGACTTGGCCGCGGTCTTTGCCGCGGTGCTCGCGGCGCCGCCGACACAGACTGGGGTCGAGTTCCACCGGCTGTTCGGCTGCGATCCGGCGCAGGCGCCGATCGAAGGCGTCGAGCTGCCGCAACTGACGCTGCTCGAGGTCACGGCCTATCTCTACTGCCTCGCCCAATTCGCGCGGCGGCACCTGCGGGAGGACTTCCGCCGCGTCGAGGAGAACCTGGTGGGCCGGGTACGCGGGCGCGTGCGGATCGCCGATCAGGTCCGCGAGAACCTGGTCCGCGCCCGTGCCGACCGCATGGTCTGCGAATTCACGGTGCTGGGGCGCGATACCCTGGAAAACCGCATACTCAAGGCCGCGTTGGCGGCGGGGCTGCGCTGGCTCCACCAGCAACCGCGCTCTGTCCTGCCAGACGCGGTCTGGCACTGGGGCGCCCTCGGTCGCGCCGCGCTGACCGCGGTGCCGGTGCAGCGTATCGCTCCGCGGGAATGGAAGACGGCGCGTCGGTACGGGGCCATGCGTCACTATGCCGAGCCGCTGGCCCTGGCCGAGTTGGTGCTGACCCGCCTGCATCTCGACCCGTCCGGTTGCGCCACCAAGGGCCAGCACACCCTGCCGTTTTTTCTTGACGGTAATCGTCTGTTCGAGGCCTGGGTTGGGGTCTGTCTTGGGTATGCAGACTGTCAGCCAGAGGCTCAGCGGGAACGGTGTTTTTCGCTGCCCAACGAGTACCGATGGAAGCTTAGGCCGGATTTCTTGGTGTCACTCGAGGATAAAGTCGGCCGCGCCATCGTCGACGCGAAGTACAAGCCTGGCAAGCCCGGCAATGGCGATCTGACCCGGGACGTGCGAAAGAAAAACGCGAAAAATGCGAAAGAACGGCGGGGAGCGGGTAGGCGACGGGTAAGCGAGGGGTGGGCGGCCAACAGGGTGTTGGTGGGGCCAACACCTGGGGCGGGGTGTCAGGGCCAGGGAACGCGGTGGCCGTCAGGGTCGATCAGCTCGGTCGCGAGCATCAGGGCGGTGGAGTACATCGGGTCGCCGGGGGCGCTGTAGCGCTCTTCGCCGGTAGATGGGTCGGTCCAGATGATGGTACCGGGTCGGGTCATCGCGGTTAGGCGCAGCCCGCGGGATTGGCCGGTGCGCTCCTTGGCGCCCTCCAGGGCGCACGCCTGGAGGATCGTCGAGGCCATCGCGACTGCGGCGGCTACCGACCGTGGGGTGTCGTTCTCGGTGGGGTCGATGGCCATCAGTCGTCGCTCAGGAGCGCTGCCACGGATGGGAAGGGGATGCGCGTGGGGGTGGCGCGTTGGCCGTCGGGGTTGGTGCGGACGGTGTCCAGGTCACCGCGTTCGATCATGGTGTAGATGGTGCGGCGGCTCACGTCGAGCAGGCGCATGACCTCGTCGATGCGGTAGGAGCCCTTGACGGCGAGGTCTGCGCCGGCCAGCCAGACGCGGACCTCGGGGGCGATGAGGGGATCAGCGGGCGCCATGGCCATGGCCGTGACGCTGGAGGCCCTTGAGGCCCTCGATGATGGCCTCGGCATCCTGGTAGCTGCGCGGGGCGGTGGCGGGATCCTGGTGGAGACGGGCGGTCAGCCACAGGTGGTAGCCGTCGGCCTCGCGCCAGTGGATCTCGGGGATCAGGTGGGCGATCAGGGCGCGTTGCGCTGGTGTGGGAAGGGGGTGCACTCCGGTTGCAGCCTGTGCCTCGGCGGCTTGGCGCGAGCCGGTGTAGGCGCCGCCGACGGGGGCGCCGTCGAGCGCCCAACGGGTGATGAGGGCGCGGGCCTGGCGGCGGGTGAGGTGCAGGCTGGAGGTGCAGGGGGCGCCCTTGGCGGGCCAGGGTTGGCCGGGCCTCGGTGCGGTGGTGCCACACCGGTACTGTCCCAGGGCCTTGCGGTAGGTGGCATCGTCCAGTCCAAGCCGCGTGACCTGGGAGTGGATGGCGGCGACCTGGCGCGTTGTCAGCCGGTCACTGGTGTCGGTGTGGTCGGCGAGTGGGCGACGGATGGCCATCAGCGGCCCCCGGCGGCGACCTGCCGCGGCGTCGAGTCGGCCCCGCCCATGAGGATATCGGCGATGCGGGACTGCAGCGCGCGGTCTTCGCGCTGGCCGGACAGCACGCGGCTGATGGTGGTCTCACTGCTGCCGGTCTGGCGGGCCAAGTCGGCCTGGCTGATGCCGCTGGCTTCGGCGATGGCCTTCAACCCGGCGCCAGTGGCCTGCAAGGCGTCGATCCGCTCCACCTTCTGATGGTCGGCCGTCAGGGCCAAACTCAGGGCGATATCGGTGCACTCGATCATGTCATTCCAGGTCCGCCCGGCGGCGTGGCTGGTGATGATCGGCAGGGCCTCGGGGGCGATCAGGTGACCCACGGTGCGGTCCAGGGCGGTAGCGACCTCGGCGGTCGTCAGACCGGCCATGTGCAGGGTGTCGGCGCGCTGCCTGATCTCCTTGCGGCTGCCGAGCGCGTCACGCTGGGACAGCAGGACGATGCCGATCAGCGGGCTGCGGCCCATCCAGGCCAGTTCGCGCAGTCCCTTCAGGGCGTCCACCGTCTGCCAGTGCAGCCGGTGGGCATCATCGACCACCAGCAGCAGCGTGCGGCGGCCGCCGTCCCGCTCGCGGGTCGCCTGGCCCAAGACCTGGCGCAGCTGGGCGTCGCGGTCCTCGCCGCGCGTCGGACGCGGCAGGCCCAAGGTGCGGTAGATGGCGGAGACGGCATCGGCGATGGTGCGGCGGTCGCGATCCAGGCGGACGATCTCCACCAGGTCAGTTTGCGGCGTGAAGTCGGTCCGGCCGGCGAGTCCGGACCAGAAGGCGGTGGACTTGCCCATGCCGGTCTCGCCAACGATCTGCACCAGGGCCTGATCATTGATGGCGCTATCGAGCATATCGCGGACGCGGCTGGTGTCGGCGGTGTCCAGGCGCAGGCGTGCCCATGGGTCGCGGGTCAGGCCGAATGCCTTGCGGGTGAGGTGGCGGTTCATGATGCGGCTCCGGTGGTGCGGGTGGCAGTGGATAGGATCAGCGCGAGCTCGCGCACCGCGTCCTTGCGCAGGCCGTCGCGCAGCAAGCGCTGCTCCACGACGGCGCGGTTTTCGGCGCTCAGCGGGGCGCCGAAGACCTGGAAGAACTCCGCCATGGCGGCGGATAGGGAGGCATAGCGGTCGGCCTCCAGGGGATCAGGCAGTCCGCGGGCCGGCTGCTGGCGCGGGCCGAAGCGGCCGGTGACCACGTTGGCGGGGGCGGCGTCGGCCGGCGCCGGGGCGTAGACATCGCCGGGCAGGGGCAGTGCGGCGGCGGCGGCGCGGGCCTTGTCGATGGGGAGCGCGGGCTGGCTGCCCTTCCATTCGTTGTACTTGAGGCCCTGGTAGGGCGTTACGTCGTAGCGCTCGCCGGTGCGCTCGTCTTCCACGACGACACGGCCGGAGCCGTCCAGGGCGCGGCGGGCGATGACCCAGCAGCTGTGCAGCTTGGGGACTTCGTACTCGGTGTTGTCCCAGCGGATGATGCCGGACTGGTCCACCTTGCAGCGCTTTTCCCTGGCCAGGGTCTCGATCGGGTTGGCCGGACACAGGCGGGCGCCGCCCTGCTGATTGATGCTGCGCACCCAGTGCGCGGCGCGGGTCAGGGTGGGATCGCTGCGGCTGGTGCGCGCGTTCTCCCGGGCCAGGTACTCGCCCAGGCGGGCGGTGAGTTGGGACAGCTTCAGTTCGTAGCGCCCGGTCGCGGGTGCATGCAGAAAAATCGATTGCTCAAAGGACTGCCACAGGCGTGCCCAGACCTGCTCGACACCGCCCATGCGCTCCTTTTGGTATGGGGCACAGGGGGGCACATTGACCCCGAGGCGATCCAGCAGGTCGGCGGTCGCGCCGTACTTGAGGAGCGGGCCTTGGTCGCTCCACAGGTCATCGGGCAGGCCGTGCAGCGGATCGCGCGGGTCGGTGCGCTGGGTGAAGAAGTAGACCAGGGACTCCATGGCGTCCAGGCCGGTCTCGCCGCGGGCGACCGTGGGGCGGGCAGACTTGTAGCCGGTGAGCATTTCCCAGACGCCGTAATAGATCAGGCGCGCGCGGTCGGGGCCGAGGGGCTTGTTCTTGTAGCCGCTGGCCGGGAAGGGGTTGCGCCACAGGCGCAGCACGTAGTCACCGTCGGGCAGTTCCTGCTCGACGGTCAGATATTTGGAGGTCGAGGCGTCGATCAGCCACGCCTGATTGGCGTGGTCCGCGTGCAGGCGGCGGGTGCGGCGCTTGCGCTGCCGGGCACCCAGTTCGTCGGTGAGAATGCGCTGCAGGGTGGCGAGCGGCATCTGCGCGGCGGACGGTGGCAGCAGGACCTCGCCGGTATCGGGATTGGGCTTGAAGCAGGAGTCGAGCGCCAGATGCACGGGGATGGTGCCCTCTGGGCTCTTGGCCATCTGCTGCATGACGACACGGGCGTAGTCGCGATATTCGGGGCGGGTGTCTTCGCGCGGGCGGGCGGGGCCGCGATCGCCCAGCACGTTGAACTGCCGGTACAGGGTGCTCACGCTGATGCCGAGTGCCGCCGCCCAACGGGCCAGCACCGCGACCTTTTCGGTACGCGGTGCGGCCTTCCAGTCGTCTCGCGCGCTGGCGAGTTGGGCGGGGGTGGGCATGATTAGTTCGCGCGCTCGGTGCGCCACTGCACTCCGGATTGCGTCTGCGCGATGTAGTCGGTCGTGCCTTGCAGCCTATCGACTGCCTCAGGCTGGCCGACCACAGCGCACATCGCCAGGCCGCACATGCTCACCAGTTTCATCATGACGTTTGCGCTATCTTCTGGGGTGTTGCAGCCGCACGCATTGACGTACCGCTGAAGCGCGTCGCGCGCCAACTTCTCAGCTGCCTGTGGTGTGACCATAGAAGCATCACTCCCCGGTCGTGTCCGCCCAGTCCGCCTGGGCGCGGTCCTGGTACTGGTTCCACAGGGCCTCGAACAGCCGGGCGCCGCCGCTGATCGCCTGCTCCAGTGCAAGGCGCGTGGCGGGATCGTCTCCGGTGATGTGCTCCAGCACGGTCAGCACCGCGCGGGACTCATCGGCCAGGGCCTGTTGGGCGGCGCGCAGGCGCTTGGTGGCGGTGGCCAGGCCTTGCCAGGTGGGATCGACCAAGGCCTTGAGGTGCTCCACTTCGCCGACCAGTGCATCCCGCTCCTTGGTCAGCACCTTGGTCTCGCGCTTGACCTCGCCGGCCACGTCCTCGGTCAGGGTGCGCAGCCGGGTGCGCAGGGTGCGGACCGACATCTGGGAGATATCGTCCAGGGGCAGCTCGGTCTGCTCGCCGCTGGCGATCTGGCGCAGCAGGTCATCGTCGGAGCCTTCGATCAGTGCGATCGCGTGACTGTACTGGCGCTCGGCCAGGTCGCGCAGGCTGGGCATCGCCTTGACGGCGCCGGCCACACGGATCAGCCGGTAGGCGCTGGCGGGGGTGATACCCAGGCGGTCCCACAGGGCTTGGGTGCGCTCACCGTTGTCGCGGCAGAGGTCGCGGTGCTCCAGGAGGACGCGGCCCAGTTCGATCGTGGAGCGGACGTAGACATCACGCGCGCCGAGGGCCTCGGACTCCAGCAGTTGAATCGATGTCTCCCGGGCGATCCAATCGCCGTCGACGGTGGCGGGGGTCAGGGCGGTGCCGGGGGTGTCGGGCGCGAGTGCTGCATGGTTGAGCGCCTCCAGGTCGACCTGGGTTTGGGTGGCTAAGATCAGGTCGGTGGTGTCTGCGGGGGTGTCGCTGATGTCGAGGGTCCGGGCTTGGGGGTGGTTACGGGTCTCGATTAGGTAGTTCGCCTTGAAGGCCTCGCGGTCGTCCTTCTTGGCGGAGTCGTAGCCCTGTTCCTGCATCTTCTGTTTCATCCACTCCGGCAGGACGCCGCGGATATAGACGTTCTGGGCGTTTTCGGGGTCGACATAGGCGACGGCGGGCCGGACTCCGCTGGTCAGCAGGTCGATCGCCGATCCGGGGGCGACGGGGGCGGTGCTCATGAGGTTCTCCCGAGGTAGGTGGCAAGGAGCGCCGCGGTGCGCTGGCGGATGCGCTCGGCGGCGGTGGTGAGGACGGGGCCGATGGTCCAGCCGGCGGCGACCTCTTCGGCGTGGCGGGCCAGGGCCAGATTGCGCAGACCGCGGTAGCACTGGTCGCGGCTGTAGCCGGTGCGCGCGGCGAGCGTGGTCGGGGTCTGCGGGTCCGGCCAGGTGTCCAGCAGGGCGCTGATGAGGGTCAGCACGACCTGCTGGGGCTCGCTGGTGTAGTCGCGGGCGGGGGCTTCGGCAGCTGGTGCGTCTGGGGTGGCCATTACTGCGGGACCTCGTTGTCGTACTTCCTGCCGCAGATTGGGCAAAAGGTCCCGTGAACGGACGGCAGGGGGCGTCTGCTCCTGCTATCCGTCCGCTCGACGGCGAGGGTTACGCGCTGTTCGAGTAACGCAAGGCCCTTCATCGGTGTCGTGGTAATCAGCCGGACGCCCCTCTTGGCGAGGTCTACATCCACCTGGTCGATGCAGTCGCAGCTTGTCGGTTGGTCGCTCATGGGGCATCTCCGGGGACATGGGCGGACAGCCCATCCAGGACGTCCCGCAGCGACCCGCCCTCCAGTGTCAGGTCGGCATCGAACGCGGGGGCCTCCGAGTCCAGGCCCGGGGCGAAGTCCAGCCGACCCAGACGGCCATCGGCGTACAGGGTGAAGGTCACGACCTCATTCCACGTCACCCGCAGGTGCGCCGGCAGGCGCCCGTGCTGGGTGGCGCACAACTCCGCCAGGTCGATCTCGCCGCGGGCGCGTACCTGGCCGGAGGCGTCGCTCCACTGCACGTCGTCGTCCAGGGAGAGCTCGGCCGGCCGGGCCTGGCCGGCGATCCAGGCCGCCATGGTCTGCGCCAGGACGGCGGGGTCCTTGACCCAGGGGCGCACCGGCAGGCTATCCAGGGCATGACGGAGCAGGCTGACCGCGGCCTCCGCGCGCTGGCGGCTGGGGGTGGCGACCAGTAGCCAGCCGGCGGTGGGGTCGATGACCAGCAGGCAGGAGGTGGCGGTGGTGAGGGCCTGGGCGAGCAGGGCGGTGTAGATCTCTTGGCGCGCGGCGCGCAGGGCGAGACCCTTCAGGGGCTGGCCGGTGGCCACTTCGACCTCCCGGCTCGCGGCGGTGAGCCGGGAGGCGATGGCGTAGGACGGGACCAGCCGGCGCTCCTGACGCACGGACAGGGCGATGAGGCCGGCAACGTGGCGCAGCTGGTCGCCGGATGGCAGCGGGCCAAAGCCGATGGTGCTCGGCTCCGGGGGGCCAGGCGCACGGGCTGGGTGCGCGGCGGCGGCTTGCTCCAGGGCGGCCAGGGCCGGGGTGGGGCCGGTGAACTGGTAGATGATGGCGTGGCGGATCATGAGGGGATCTCCTGCCCGCGATAGTCGGCTAACGCTTCGATTTGGCCCGGCGTCAGCGCGCGGGCCTCGTGCATCGGGGTAGCCTCGTCGCGGCTGGGGGCCGCTCCTACGGCGGGTTCGGCGACGGCGCGGGACAGGGAGCGGTCGGGGCGCAGGGTGACGCGGCGGCGGGCGGGGACGGTGTAGGGCTGGCCGTCCAGGCCGCGGCCCTGGCGGGCGGGGCGCACCGGCGCCTCGAAGATGCCAAGGCCGGCGATGCGTGCCCGGCCGCCGTGCGCGAGGGTGTAGGACAGGGTCTCCGTCAGGCCGTCGAGCACATCGCGCACCGCGCTGCGGGGCAGTTCGAAGGACTGGGCCAGGTGGGCGACGATCTCGGTATGGCCGAGCAGGGTGGCGGGTTTAGCTGTGGGCATTGGGGGTCTCCAGGGCGGCGGCGCGCGCCTCCAGTTCCTGGGCCTTGGCGTCGTGCTCGCGGGCGGCAAGCTCGTCGAATCCGCGGGCCTGGGCGCTGTCGGCATAGGCGGCGTTGCGGCGCAGCTCGGCGGACCAATCCCGGTGGACGGCGGCGCGGGTGCGCAGCTGCTCGGGGGTGGCGTCTCGGTCGCCGGGGTGGGTGGTGCTGTTCATCACGCGGCCTCCTCTGCCGGCACCGGCAGTTGGGCAAGCAGCGCCAGCAGGGCGGCGCCGGTGCCGGTGGCCAGCTCGTCTACCAGCACGGCGTCGGTGCCGGGGGTGCAGCCGATGCCCAGGCGCTTGCGTGCGTCGGCGGGGATGGCGTCCTTGCGGCCGACGGTGGTGGTGACGAGGTAGGCCTTCTGTTCCTCAGGCGTGCAGAGCTGCTTGATCGTTGCGACCAGGGCATCATCAGCGGGCCAGGCATAGCGGTCGGGCTCCTTGCGCAGGCCGACCTTGACCCCGTGGATGGTGCGGCTCTTCGGTTTCGCGAACAGGCCGCGGCCGGCGGCGATGAGCTTGATCAGGTCCACCTTGACCGCCGCGATCTCCGCGGCGTGCCGCCGGATCTGCGGCGCGAAGGCGTCGCGGATGGGGGCTACCTGGGACTCGTAATCGCTCAGGGTCTGGGCGGCGGCGTCCAGGCGCTGGCGCAGGGCAAAGACCTCGCGCTCGATGCGCGGCAGGGTGACGGGGCCGGTGACGGCGGGCTCAAACATAGGGGACCTCCGGGAGGATGAGGGCGCGGCGGGTGTTGGCGACGGCGGCCATGCCCTCGGTGCGGGCGAAGGCGACCAGGTCGGCCAGGTCCGGGCGGGCGCGGGCGGCGCGGGCCAGTTGGCGCAGGGCGCTGTAGCCGCTGGCCAGCTCTTGCGCGAGGCTGCGGCGGGAGGGGCTAGACATGGGCGGGCTCCTGTGTGGCTGCTGTGATTGGGCGGGTGGTGATGGCCTGGGCGTCGGGACGGGCGTGCTGGGCGTGACACCAGATGACGAGGTGCGCGGCGGGGTAGCGGTAGCGGGTGCCGTCTTTGGTGGCGACCAGCAGGCGGCCGGCCGGGAAGCCGGGCACGGCTTCATGGCCCGGGGGCACGATCAGGGTGGTACCCGCGTCCATGCCCTCGCAGGCCAGGCCCATGCCGGCGATGCGGATCAGGTCGTCGATGGTCATGGGGCGGGCTCCGCGGCGGGATCGATCCAGCGGCCACCGGTGGCGGCCTCGTACTTGGCTTGCAGGTCGGCCAGAACCGTCGCTGCACCGGGGCCGCCAAGGCCTAAGTGCACGAGATTGAACCAGTGCCGCACGTCGTCCTCCAGCTCCCGCAGGGCGGCGTCGGCGGTGGCGTCGCGGCCGGGGGCCGCTCCTACGGGGGCCGCGCGCGCCAGTTGGCGGGCGGCGGCACAGGCGGCGGGGTCCTTGGCCTTGGCGATGGCGACGGACTTCAGCCAGCCGAAGCCGTCGGGCAGCGGGGTGCGGAGCGTCCCGGCTTGGCGGGCGTCCATGGCGGCGTCCATGGCCAGCGCCCAGACCTCGGCCGGGGTCTGGGGGTCGCTCAACACCAGGTCTGCCAGCTCGCCGATCAGCCGGCGCAGCTTGGGCAGGTGCATGGCGTTGGCGTCCGGGGCGTGTAGGTCCAGGTAGGGCAGGACGCGGGACAGGACGGCCGGGTGGGCGCCCAGGCGCTGCTCCAGGGCGGACCAACAGGCGCGGGTCTCGGGGTCCGCCAGATAGGCGGCGATGGTGTCGGTGCCGCGGCAGCGCGGGCAGGTGCCAAGGATGGGCGCCATCAGCCGATCCCCCAGAGGTCCAGATGCTCATCGCGCTCGGTCACCGCCGGGCTCCAGTGGTGGACGCGGCGATGCCGGACCAGGGCGATGAGCAGGGCCAGCAGTGCCACAGCAATGGCGCACAGGGGCAGGACGGGTATGTTCATGCGCCGGCTCCCTGCTTCGCCCAGTCCGGAAAGACGCGGCCGATGACGTACGGGATCAGCTGGGCATCGTTCGCGGCCAGCGGATGGGCGGGTGGCGGGGCGGGGCGATGGACGCGGTGGCTCGACGGGGCCGCCGCGGTCCCGCGGTCCCGTACATGGTCCGCGATGGTGGAGAGCGGGCGGTGGTAACCGCGGCGGGCCAGGGCCAAGGCCAGTTGGGGCAGTCCGAGCGTGGGGGGCTGCGCCAGCGCGGCGGCGATGATGGCCGACTCGGTCGCGCACCAGGGCTGCTTGGTGGCCCTGAACAGGCCGAGCATCTGCAGGCGGTAGGTGACACCACCGGCGGAGCGCTCATGGCCGGCGGCCGTGAGGGCAGCCAGGGCGGCGGCGGCGTCCACCGGGCCGCCGTCCACCGAGAGGGCGGTGAGAATCGCGTCTTCCGCGGGCGTCCAGCGTCGGACAGGGGCGCGCGTGCTCATGCTGCCCTCCCCCGCAGCTCGGAGCGGCGACGCGGCTCGGACCAGGCGACCATCACGCCCATGATCGGCGCGTTGAAGTCGGACCAGTGGGCATCGCGGCTCAGGAGCTGCGGGCGCAGGTGCCGGATGGGCGGCCGGCGGTCGACCGTGATGACGGGGACATCATCGTGGCAATGGGCGCTGCGCAGGCGGCAGCCGGCGCGGCACAGCGCGATGCAGGCGGCCATGGCCTGACAGGCGGCCTCCGCATGGGGGCCGTGCAGCGTGAGGGCAGCGGTGGGCAGGGTGATGGGCATGGTGGGTGCTCCGGGTGGTGTGGGTGGTGGCATGGGTCTGCTAGGCTCCTGCGCGAGCACAGGCCGGGCCGACCTGGCGGCGGAAGCGGCGCTGACGCGTGCGGGCCTTCCACGACTCCCCCGGGTGGGGCGGCGGACCCGCGGGGCGGCGGAACTGCTGCTGACGCTCCAGCGCCATGACGCGCCGCTCCTGGTCCAGATCGCGTTCCCGGCGCATGGCCGCGAGCTCCACGCCGCGCGCGCGATTGGCTTCACGGCGCGCGGCGCGTTCATCGGCATCCATGGGCTGCGGCGCCATGGTCGAGCGGATCAGTTGTTCGGGCGCGACGGGGTGGGCGAGCGATTGACGTGAGTTCATGACAGGACCTCCGAGCAGTGGGGCAGATTGCCGTAATCGGCGTTGTAGCCTTCGAGTTGCAGGTAGGACTGGCCCGGGCGCCAGGTGTTGACCTCCGGGCGATAGACCACGGAAATGGCCTCGTCGAGGAGGCCCTTGATGGGCATCTCCGGCGGCAGGGTGGCGAGCAGGGCGTGCAGCTCGCCGACGGTGGCGCAGTAGACGCCGGGGATCAGGGCGGTGGGGCTCATGACTGCACCCCCAAGAACACCAGCGCGTTGCGGGCCAGGCCGAGGCGGGCGCGGGTGTACTCGTCGAGGACCAGGCCGGCGGACTGCCATTGGGTGGCCAGGTCGGTGATGAGGTCGGCGGTGGTGTCGTGGAGCTTGGCGAGCTTCTCGGCGGACAGGCCCTGGGGGTGCCACTCCGCCACGTCGGACAGCAGCGGGTCGCGCAGGATCAGGCGATGGGCGGCGCACAGGCGCGCGAAGAGGCGCAGGTTTTCCCCTTGGAGCCGGTCGATGAGTTGACCCTGCTCGCGCTCACGCGCGGCGTTGCGCGGGGTGCGCTTGGCGGTGGTGAGTAGGCGTTGCGCGGCGGTGAGGTTGGCTTGGGTGTTGACCTCGAAGGCGGCCAGGCGGTCGAGGGTGGACTGGTCGGGGGTGTAGGGGGTGGGCTGGTGCAGGGCCTGTTCCATGGCGTTGAAGCGGTCGATGTAGGCGATCTTGAAGGCGGTCGCCTGGCGGCCGGTGAAGCCCATGACCAGAAGGACGAAGCCGTCGCGGGTGATGTTGTAATACCGCTCAGGACGGGTCGCACCGTTGCCGACCGTGACCTCGCGGGACATCGGCGCAAAATTGCGCTCATGAAATGCCTGGGGGGCATTGGCGCTCAGATCGCGGATAGCGCGTAGCACGTCCTTGTGGTTCCGACCGAAGATATCGGCGATCTTCAGGCTCGTCGTGACTGCGTGGCCGTCGTACATCGCGACGGCGTCGGCGGGCAGGGTGACGGTGGAGGGTAGAGGGCTGGACATGGATTGCTCCGGGGTGGTGGCTATGCCGCGTTGTCGGCGGCGGGGTTGGGGACTAAGTGATCGAACAGGGCCGTGAACTCGCAGTAGGTCATGGCCCGATCGCGCGGCAGGGTGGCGAGCAGATCCGCCAGTCGGCCGACGGTGCAGGTGCGGTGGTCGCGGCGGGGCGCCGGGGTGCCGTAATCGCGCATCAGGTTCTGCAGGCGTGCGCGCAGGCCGCGCACGGACATCTGCGCGATGTCGGCGATGGACAGATCGGGGTGGGTGCCGCCGGCCAGTTGGGACAGCAGCTCGTCGTCGGTGGTCTCGATCAGGCAGATGGCGTGGGAGTACTGCCGTTCGGCTAGGTCGCGTAGGGGCGGATGACGCTGCACTGTGACGGTGACGCGGATCAGGCGATACGCGGCCGCAGAGGTGAGGCCGAGGGTGTCCCACAGGGCGTTGGGACGGTTTCCCGTCTGGCGACAGGCGGACTGGTGATCGGCCAGACGCTGGCCGAGCAGTAGATGCGCCGGGCCAAACTGGAACTGGCCACGGCGCAGGCGCTTTTGGAGCGTGCGCGCCTTGCTGGCCAGGGCCTCCAAGGCGGTGGTGGCGGTGGGTTCGGGCATGGTGGATGCTCCGGGTGGTGGTTAGGCCGCTTGGCGAGCGGCGTGGATGGGGTCGAGGATGCCGGGGACGATCTCGACACCAAGATCCCGGGAGAGATCAGCGAGGATGCGGCGCGCGATAGGGCCTTGCGGGGTCCGGGTCCGCTCGGTGCCGACCCAGCGCGTGACAGTCCGCCGCACCGTGGCGCTCTGGTACCCGCGCAAACGTGCCCACGAGGCGTAGCAGAGGCCCTTTCCTACAAGGGCAGCGGCTACTTCAGATGGCGAGAGGGCGGTCATGGCGGTAATCTGTTCTCAAGGTGTTCAGGTGTGCACATAGTCTTGTGCACGGACGAACACTTGTCAAGAGAGATGTGCCCAAATGAACACCCGCGGATCGAGACTGAGAGAAGAGCGCCTACGTCTGGGGATGAACCAAGACGAGTTGGCAGCGGCTGGGGGCGTGAAACGCAGGGCGCAAGTCAACTATGAGCAGGACGAAAGGAGTCCTGATGCGGAATATCTGGCTGGCGTCGCAGCGGCAGGGGTCGACGTGCAGTACGTCGTCGTCGGCATTAGGACTGGCGCACCGCGCGCACGACCGAGCATCCTCCGCGCCGCAGAGGAACACCCGGACAAGGCGATCATGGGGATGGTCAACGGTGAGCCGGTGCTGGTGGAGCCAGGGACGGGGCAGCGTTTCGACGCGCTACCCGTGGAGCAACAACGGGCGTTGGCGGCGCTGATCGATACGTTGCCGGAGGACGCGGCGCTGTGGTCGCTGATCCTGGGTATGACGACCGCCCAGTGGCGAGGGCTCTTGGCGCTGATGGGGGCCGGGGGCACTGGCCCCGGGCCTCCGGCAGATGACGATGGGGGGTCCATCTAATAGGAGTGGGCGGCGGCCTGGGGCTTCGGGCGGGCCGCCTGACACGATCGACAGAGGAATAGCAGAGGAAACAACATGGCAACGGCGCGAGAAATGCTCCGGTTTCTCTTGGTGACGGTCATTTTTTTTGGTGCGTTCTTCCTGGGCTTCCGTTGGTGGGGCTGGGTGCTGAGCCTGGCATTTGCCTTGGTGATGCTCACCGGTCCGCGCCAGGCGTTGTGCGGCGTGCGCCAAGCGTTGCAGGGCGCGCGCCATGCCGGGGAGAGGGCCGGACGTTGGGTCAAAGACCACAAAGGGGATTACAGGGTGCGCATTCCGGTGGCGTGCTGCGTCGTCGGCGGGCTCGTCTGGGTCGCGTGGACCGCGACCGACGGGTTCCTGTGGATCGCTCAGGATCGGGCGGGCGCTGCCTGCCTGGCTGAGGTCCGCAACCGCCTCAAGGACCCGGGCGCTGCAAGGTACCGTGAGCTTCGCGTCATCAGCCGTAACCCTGGGACTGGCTTCGTGCACGTCCTGTGCGGGGAGGTCAACGCAAAGAATGGCTTTGGCGGCTATACGGGGTTTGAGGACTTCTACTGCTCGGAGCGCGAGGGCGCCCAGTTCGCCGCTGACTCGGGAGCTTTCGGGCTTCTGCACTTTGCGGTCTGTCGCGGAGAGGAATTATCGATCGCCTTGAAGACCCCACCCGAGAGCGGAATGCGTATACGGCCGATCAAGGCGCCGGAGTGATGGCGTCGCGGCCTGGGGGCCGCTCCTACGCGCAACAATCCCTGGCCGGTTTCCCGCTTGGCGAAAGCGGGCTAGAGACGTGATGCGCCTTGCAAAGAAAAGCCAGTGAAATCAGGCTGCGCAAAATTGCGCAGCCTGATTTCTTTCAGCACGGGCAGACCTTGATCCACCCCATAAACTCAGCGATCTCGGTCGCGAGTAAAAAGCCGAACGCGTTTAACAGGACCGGCGCCAGTGCTGGAACCCATCGCGACCCATCATAGAGGATCCGGTGTAGCCTACCTGTGGTCATGTTCGACTCGCGTGGGAAAAGGGACGTGCACCCCGCCTTTATGCGCCCGGGAACCGCCCCCGCGGACATCGGGACGAAAATAAACTGTGCAGCTAACGCCGGGCCGCAAGGCTCGGCCTAGGAGTTCCATCAGGTTTCCAACCGGTGACGTGGCAGGATGGAAAAGCGATGGAACAGCCGGAGCCCGCCGAATGTTCCAACAGCGTTCCAACCAGTGACGTTACTGGTTGGAAAAGCGTTGGAACAGTCGCCCCCCCCAACTCTAAAAACCGTGCAGCTAACGCCGGTCCCGCATCCCCCGCGGGGTAACGTGCGGGCATGGACCTTCCCCCCATCAGTGACCTCGCACCGCTCTTCAGCGAGAAGGCAGGCATTGCCGCGCTCTTTGGCCTGGCGATCTGGGCGGGGGTGCGCCTGGTGGCGGTGGGGATTGCGGCCTTCCGGGATGTGGAGCTGGCGCGGACCACGGTCCAGAAGGCGCTGGCGGAGGCGATCCAGGCGCAGGCATCGGCGGCGCTGGCTCTGGCGCAGGCACAGACCGAGGCGCGGCGGGCGGCGGAGGAGCAGACGATTGTGCTGCGGATGATCGCCGGGCGGGTGGGGTTTGCGGGGCATGAACTACACGCACAGACGGGGGAAGGGCCGTGACGCAGCACGAGTTTTGGCAGCAACGGGCGTTGGCCGAGCGGGGCATGATCCTGGCGGTGCTGTACAACGCCCCGGCGCCTTCGGTGGACCTGGTGACGATCCGCGGCTGTCTGGATCTGCTGGGGATGCCCACGCAGGCGCAGGCGCTGAAGCGGCACATGCTGCACCTAGCGCAACGGGGCTATCTCACGGCGCATTCCGGGTTTGCGATGGGGATCAGCCTGGAAAACTATGAGCTGACGCCGGACGGGCGGGACCTGGTGATTGGGGCGCGTACCGATCCGGGCGTGTCGGTGCCCAGCCTCACGGAGAAGTAGATGGCCGCGCAGCCGGGGCGCTATAAGGCGTCGCAACGCGAGCTGGCCTATCGGGTGTGGCGCGCGGCGGGGCAGAACTTGGCTGAGACGTTGCGGGTGCTGGATGCGGAATACGAGTGGCCGCTCGCGAAGCAGACCATTGCCGACTGGCGCGACCAGTTGGGGTGGGTGGCGCGCGCGGCGGCGGATGATGCCGAGGAGCGGCGCCGGACCCGGGCGGCGCAGACCGATCGCACGGCGATGCTCGCCGGGATCGATGAGCAGATTGGGCGCTATGAGGGGGCGTTCCGCGCGGCAGCGGCGGCGGGTCAGGCCCCGGACCCACGCAGCATGGCGGCGTATGCCAACCTAATGCGGCTGCGCCTGGTTCTGGCGCGGGACCTGGACGCCGGGGCCGGGCTGAATCGTGGGGACCTGGTGGCGGAGGCGCTAGAGTGGCTGGCGCAGTGGGTGTCCGAGCACCTGCCGGAGCGCACCGAGGCCTTGGCGGCGGTGTTGTCCGCGGCTGCCGGTCCGCTGGCCGCGCATTGCGACGGCGCGGGGGTCTGAGGTGGCGCGCCGGGCGGCGGCCGAGGTCGCGGCCAAGATCAAGGCGACGGCGGACGCGCACAGGCCGGCGCTGTCCTTCCGGGACTGGTGCAGCGAGACCTCGCCGCGGCTGACCTGGGAGTGGCCGCATCTGGTGCTGCTCCAAGAGCTGTGGGAGCGCTGTGACCCACGGGCGCCGGCCGACCCGACGCCCGTTGGGCTGCCCTCCTTTCCCCATCTGATCTATCCGCGGGTGATCAAGCGCCTGCAACTGTCCGTGCCGCCGCGGCACGGGAAATCCGAACAAATCACGATCCGTGGCCCGGCCTGGCGGCTGGAGCGCGATCCGGCCCTGCGCTATCTGATCGGCGGCTATAGCCAGACCCTGGCGGAGAAGTTCAGCCGGCGCGCGCGCGGGCTGTGCCGCGGCCGGGTGGCCTTGTCCGCGGACCGCAACACGGCGGCGGACTGGGAGACGACGGCCGAGGGCGGGGTGCGGGCCATCGGCGTGGGGTCCGGGGTGACCGGGCACGGGGCGGATTGGATCATCGTGGATGACCCGACCAAGAGCCGCGCCGAGGCGGAGAGCCCGACCTATCGCAACCGGGTGTGGGACTGGTACACCGACGATCTCTATACCCGGCTGGAGCCCCAGGGCGGGATCACGCTGATTCAGACGCGCTGGCATTACGACGATCTGTCCGGGCGGGTGGAGCGCTCCGAGGAAGGCCAGAGTGGGGATTGGGTGCGCATCAACCTGCCGGCGCTGGCCGAGATCAATGACCTGTTGGGGCGGCCGGAGGGTGCCGCGCTGGCGCCGGGGCGCTATGACGTGGCAGCGCTGGAGCGTATCCGGCGGGCGGTGGGGGGCTCTTGGATCAGCCTGTATCAGGGGCGCCCGACACCGGCGGAGGGGGCGTTGCTGCGCCGCGGCTGGTTCCGGCGCTACTCGGCGGCGCCGCTCAATCCGATCCGGATCGTGCAGTCCTGGGATTGCGCGCAGTCCGACGACCCGACGGCCGATTACTCGGTGGGCACGACCTGGGCGGAGACGGCGCTGGGGTATTACCTCCTGGACGTGCGGCGCGAGCGTCTGACCTATCCGGCGCTGAAGCGTGCCGTGGTGGTGGAGCGCGACCGCTGGCGCCCGGCCACGCTGCTGATCGAGAAGAAGTCCCACGGGGCGGCCTTGATCCAAGACCTGCGGGCGGACCGTACCTGGCGCACGCCGGTGGTGGAGATCATCCCTGTCGACTCAAAGGTGGTGCGGATGGCCGTGGAGTCCGCGGCGGTGGAGGCGGGGCTGGTGTGGCTGCCGGAGGATGGCGGCGCGCCCTGGCTGGCGGAGTACTTGGATGAGTTGATCCGGTTCCCGGCGGGGGCCAATGACGACCAGGTGGATTCGACCTCGCAGTATCTGCACTGGGTGCGGGTGGGGGCGAGCCGGGGGGCAGGGTATGAGTGGCTGGAGGTACGCGGGCTATGAGTGATCTACCCGACTCAATCAACGTTGGGGGGCTCCGATACACCGTGCGACGGTCGGTCGCTCCGCTCGGTGACACCATCTCGCTGGGGCAGTGCGACATGACGATGGCGACCATGGACGTCATGGCAGGACTGCCGGATGACGTGGCGCGGACGACGCTGCTGCACGAGTGCCTGGAAGCCATCAAGTACTCGCACCAACTGGACCTCACGCACCCGGACTTGATGACCTTGGAGCATGCGCTCGACGCGCTACTGATCGCCAATCCCGCCCTGCTGGGCCTGTACGGAGCGCGCCAATGCTGACCGATCAGATGATGGTGGACGCCTACACTGGCCTGGGTGGATTTCGCAGCGGTGACTATCTGGTGCGGCATCCGCGGGAGTTGGACGACAAATACAAGGCGCGTAAGGAGCTGGCGACCTACCGGAACTACTGCCGGAAGGTCTTGGGCGCCTATGTCGGGACGCTGTTTTCAGCCCCGGCGAAACGCACCGGGGATGCCCCGGCGTGGGTGGCCTTGCAAGCGAATGCGGATGGGGTGGGCGGGCCGATCGAGAGCGTCATGCGGCGGGCGCTGCTGCTCTCCATGCTGGTGGGGACGGTCTACCTGGTGGTGGATCGGCCGGCCGGCCAGGCGCGCACGCGGGCGGACGAACTGGCGCGCGCACCTTATGTGGTAATCCGGCGGCCGACGGACGTGGCGGCCCTGGCGCTGGATCGGCTGGGAGCGGTAGCACGGGTGGTGTTCCGCGAACAGGCCGGTGGGGCCGTCTATGGCGCCGCCATGCCAACCGATGTGGGTTTCATCTACCGCGGGTGGGACGCGGCCCAATGGTGGGTGGCGCGCGACGCGCTGGGGCAGGACCTCTGCACCGATCCCGAGACCGGGGCGCTCATGCGCGGACAGCACGGCTTAGGCCGGGTGCCGGTGATCCGGCTGCACTCGACTGAGCTGATGGACCTGACCGCCGAGCGGGCGGCGCCGTGGGCGGAGCCGATCGTAGGGGCCTGTCTGGATCTGTTCAACCGTCACTCAGAGGCGCGCTCCATCGAGCGGGATCAGACGGTGTCGACGCTGGCCCTGCCGGTATCCGACCCGGCGGAGGCGGAACGAATCAGGGAAGCGGGGCTGACCATCGGCGCGGCGAATGCCGTGATGTACAACCCGGCCGGAGGCGGGTCTCCGGCCTATTTCGCCCCGCCGGATGGGCCGCTGACACTGTATTACGCGGCCATCGCGCAAACGGTGGTCGAGATCTATGAGATTGCGAATCTGGAGTTCACCGGCGGGGTGGCGAAGAGCGGCGTGGCGCTCGCGTTCCACTTCCAGGCGGCGAACCGGACGCTGGGGCTGTTTGCGGCGGCGCTGGAGACGGCGGAGCGGCAGGTCGGGGCATTGGCATGCGCGTGGGACGGGCAGGACGCGGCCGAACTACAGTCGCAGTATCCGCGGACCTTTGATGTGCAGGACTTGGCGGCGCGGCTGAAGGAGGATCTGGATGCGTTGACCGGCGGGATGGGCGTCACGGCAGAGCGGCTGGTGCGCCAGCGCATGGCGCGGCGGGTGCTGGGGGATGCGGCGTCGCCGGGCGATTACGCGCAGATCGATGCGGAGCTGCTGGCGGGGGCCGATCCGTATGCGACGCGGATCGTCCAGGAGGCGGGGCTGCCGGCGGCAACGGTGGTGACGCCATGACGCGGCGGCACCTGGTGGAGTGCGACGGGTGCGGGGCCGAGGCGACGGTGTTGGATGCCACGGACTTGCCTCCCAGTTGGGCGGCGGTGGTCCAGGGCGGGGCGATCCGGCATTACTGCCCGGACT
>CAILVI010000030.1 GCA_903837595.1 uncultured Thiodictyon sp. | reverse complement strand
GTCTGGACCCCGGATGATGTGGCCGCGGCCTACTCGGGCGCCAGCGTGACCGGCACGGTAACCTACACCGCCGCGGGCAACATCACCCTCAACAACCTGGGCACGGTGTACCAGACCTGGACCGTGACGGTAACTGACCACGCCACCGGCGCGCTGCGCGTCAACGGCGATACCCTGGGGCTCGTTGGTACGGGCGCCCAAGGGGTGGCCCTGGCACCGACCAACACCGCCACCGGCCAGCCGTACTTCTGCCTGGCCCCGGGCGGCTGGGGCGGCACCGCGGGCACGGGCGAAACGTTCGTGTTTACTACCTCCCCGGCGGCAATCCCGATCTGGATCAAGCGCATCGTTCCTGCCGGAGCAGCAGCCATCGCGGCCGATCCCGTCGCCGTGTGTGTCGAAGGCGAGAGTGCGTAGGAGCAGACATGGCAATTCGTGATACGGCAACCAATGGTCGCGTACTCAGCGATTGGGAAGGGTCTTGGACCGCCGATACCGCCGCCGCTGTCTATTCCGCGTGGGCTACGGAATTGGGGGTATCAGATACCGCGTCCGTTTCATCCCTGGGAGGTACGTCGGGATTCTGGATGCTCGATCTTGGTTTCGCTGTCGCCTACGACGGCACCTGCACCAAGATCGGCTTTGCCTATATGGGAGCCATCAGCATTTACAGTGCCGCCCCGAACAATGAGGCCGCCGCCGCTATCGAGTTAACGCACGACACGACCACCGAAACAGCCACCTTTACCTCCACCAGCAAACCTAGCCTGCTCTTGTGCTACCGCCCCCGCGAACCAACGAAAACGCAAAATTGCAAATGGCAGACCACCGCCACCGCGGCCATTTTATATTATGAAGTCGTCTCCGTTGCGACGCCCAGTCACGTCCTTAGCGTCGCCATCAAATTCACCCGCGGCATGTTGTCTGTCCGCACCGAAAGCGACTACTGGCCCGCTTATCCCGTCATCCACGATCAATGGACCTTCGACCAACTTACCGGCATTGGTGGGGGCCTGGCCCAATGGAACGAAGAAACATCGTCGGGCATCTATAAATACTCCAAGCCAAATATCCTGGAGATTCGCGGCCATATTTATGACGAAAACGGTGCCCCCTGTCGCCGTCGCGTGCTGTATGCCGCACGCGCGTACGATTACGCCACCTACAGCGATGCAGATACCGGAGCCTACGTCTTTTCGGGCCTTTATAACGCCGATGAATGTCTCGTCGTCGCCATCGCCGCCGATGGCGAGACCCTGTTAAACGATAAAATTATCCGCGTTATACCGGCATGAGCTACACCCGCCCACCGGCCAATGCGGCAGACATCACCTGGGTCGGTGCGACGCCCTACACCCGGCCCGGCGCAGCCGCGGCCGACCTCACCTGGCAGGACTCCACCCCGCCGCCCGCCGGCACGCCCGCACGCGCCCACCTCGCGCTGCCCTGGCAGCCGCTCGCGCGGGTGTCCGCGCAATGGTCCGTGAGGAGTGCCGACCTGATCCCGGTCGTGGGTCGCGTGGATTTTGCGAGCGGGGCCATTGCGGGCACTGTCTCCACCCGGGTCCTGCTCGCGAGCGGGGCCAACCTGGAGCGGGTTGCGGGCCGGATCTTTGTTGCGAGCGGGGCCGACCTGGAGCAGGTAGCAGCCAGGCTGCAAGC
>CAILVI010000029.1 GCA_903837595.1 uncultured Thiodictyon sp. | reverse complement strand
CCGCTGAAGCGGCGTTTTCAACGTTATCAGGAAATGGGAAAAATGCGTCCGAGGCCATTACGCAGCCCTTTGCCTGCTCGCCGCCACCGCGTCCGCCGGCGAGCCCAACACCACGCTCACCGCGGTCGCCGGGCTGCGCGTCGGCAACCACACCCTCGCCGACGGCACCACGGGTTGTACCGTGGTGGTGCTCGACGGCCAGGGTGCCACGGGCGGTGTGGCCCGCCGCGGCGGGGCGCCCGGCACCCGTGAGACCGATCTGCTCGACCCACTGAACCTGGTGGATCGGGTGAACGCGGTCGTGCTCTCGGGCGGCAGCGCCTTCGGCCTGGACGCCGCGACCGGCACGGTGCGCTGGCTGCACGAGCACTCAATGGGCTGGGATGTGGGCATCACCCGGGTGCCGATCGTGCCGGCCGCCGTGCTCTATGACCTGCCGGTGGGAAACAACGTCAAGGTCCAGCCGGACGCGGACTGCGGCTACCAGGCCGCGGCGGCGGCGAGCAGCGCGCCGGTGAGCCAGGGCAGCGTCGGCGCCGGGGCGGGGGCAACGGTCGGCAAGCTCGGCCGGCCGATGCGGGGAGGATTGGGCAGCTTCGCCTACCGGCTGCCCAACGGGCTGGTGGTCGCCGCGCTGGTGGCCACCAATGCACTGGGGGACATCATCGACCCGGATACCGCCCAGGTGGTCGCCGGGGCCCGGGGGGTCGATGGCGCCTTACTCGACGCGCGCCAACTCCTGCGCCGGGGCATCCTGTTTGCTGCGGCCCCACCGCGCGTGGGCGAGAGCACCACCATCGGCGTAGTCGCCACCAACGCCCGGCTGAACAAGGCCCAGGTCAATCGCATGGCCCTGATGGCCGACGACGGCTACGCCCGCGCCATCGTGCCGGTCCATACGATGTTCGATGGCGACACCCTGTTCGCGCTGGCGACCAATGAGTGGGAGGGCGAACCCAACCTCACGCTCATCGGCGCGCTGGCCGCCGAGGCCATGGCCCGCGCACTGGTCGAGGCTGTGCAGCACGCCACCGGACTGCCGGGCATTGCGGCGGCGGCTGAGCTGAAGTCGCCTTGACCGCTCAGGGCGCGGTGACGGCGACCGTGGGCCGCGGCGGCGGTACGTTCAAACTGACCAAGGGTTTGCCGCAGGTTGCATCGTTCCCATCCTTACAGGCGGCATCGGAAACGCCGCTGTAGTCCTTATTCAGTGAACCCGCCGTCAGGTTGGCATAGCAGGCGGTATTGCGCATTTCGATCGATGCCGTCGAGTGTTCCATACAATAGGGATCCAGTGGCGTGACGCCGCCGCGCGGCGCGTTGACGCCGCTTAAGCCCTGCACCATCTGCTGCATGCCGGTGTAGCGATCGGTCACCTGGTACGGAGCCACCTCCTTGAGGATGAAGGTGATGTAGGTCGCATCATCGTCAGCGTTGGGATAGGCAAAGATTTTGCAATCACTCAGTTTGCTCCGGGTATCCCAGAAGGAAACCGGCGCCGTCAATCCGACCGGTGAGCTGGCGCCACCCGGGAGGCGGTAGACACGGCCGCAGACGCTGACGCGGTCCCATCCCGGACCGAATCCCGCGGAATATTGCTTAAAGGGGTCGTAGGGTTCCTGGTTCGGCAGCGTCGAGTAGCCGCCCGCCTGAATGATGAGCGTCGAACCAAGACCGCCGAAGTTGCCGTAGAAGTCATCGATCGAGAACGAGTAGGCCCCGGGCGCGGCTAGCCCGTCCGGGCTGTGAACGAAATAGGCATAGGGATTGATGTTGTAGATGCTGTCGTAATTCGCCCAGAAATGCAGGAACTTGTCGCCACGGTAGACCATGGCGTCGGGGGCGATCTCCTTTGGAAACACGCAGTCGATCGGACATTGAGCCGCATCGGTGCTCGGGCACTTGCTGCATCGGTCAGACGGACCGCCGGGCGTCCATGGCAGACCACGCTGGAGCGATTGGACACTCTCATTCGCAATCTGTTCGGTCACGCATGTCGTGGGACAGTGATCCGGGTCCGGGTGAGCAGTACAGTCGACGCACTTATCTGGATCGTAGCCCGACTTGCGGTCGTAGCCGATGATCTTCGCCACCGTGCAGCGATCCTGGGTATCCTGGTCGCCGGTGACGCAACTGCCCGCAAAGAGCGGCCAGACGAAGTCGACGGTGCGTTGGTAGGCCTGGCAGAAACCCAGCTGATCGATGACCGGTGCGGCAGGTACCGCAGCACCACCGGGATCGCAGATGGCCGGGTTGTTATGCCATTGGTTGAACCGGCGGACGAGGTCGCCGAGCGTCGGATTCAAAAAGCTGAGGGTGCCCGCGTTGGGGTCGTTGGGCTTATCCGGGTTAGCGACCCACTTGCTCAGGATCCGATCGACCTGGAAGTTCTTCATATCGCAACAACCCAGCATTCCATTGATGGGGTCCGGGCAGCACAGCTGGTTGTTCGGCAATTCCACCGCGCATTGGGCGTTTTGACCGTCGGGCGCAACGCACTGTTCAGAAACCGTGCCGTCCGCCTCGGGTTTGAAGAACCCGGAGTAGCCCCCATCCCGTGCGTCCGCGATGAGAATCGCCGCGGACGGCACGACGTCGGTACGCACGTCGATGAGGCAGCTGAATCGCGTCTTTTTCAGATCGGCCGGACCGCCATCCGGCGCCCGCCCCTTCGCGCAGTCATCACTGCTCTCCCAATGCAAAGGCCGATAGGCAGCGAAACCCGACCAATTGGCATCCGCCAGGAAGGCCGACAACCGGTCGGGGAAATCGCTCAGTGGCAACTGGTCATTACCGAAGGTACTCCCCATGAACTGAGTCGCCCCGCCGTCGCCGAGTGCCATGGCGTAGGGCAAATGGGCGTAATCGACGTACGACACGTCGAAATCGATGAGTGACCGGCCACGCGGATCATTCGCACTGGGGAACGCCTTGCCGTCCGGCGTCTGCGAGATGATGGTGTATTCCAGCAACTGACCCGGAATGTCGTAGCCATAATCAGCACCGGGTTTCGCTGGATCGGCGGACGCAATCCCGACCCAGCACCCGGGGCAGATGTCGGGGTTCCAGCCGGGGTACTCCCGGGTTTGCTGGTTCGTGTTCAGCAACTTATCGAGCGCTTCGAAGCCGCCCTTGTCACCACCGTAGAGCATGAAGATCCGCGCCGCGTTGTAGAAGGCACCGTCGGGGCAATCCGGCGCCGATTTGGGCAGCGCCACCTTGACCGACTGGTCCTGGGGCACGCCAGACCCTTTCGCGTCCAGGTTGACGATGATGCGCAGTAAGCCGTCGACCTTCTTGCCATCGGCACCGGGCACTGACCCGCAATTGACCTTGCTCCCGTCCGGGCCGGTATTCTGCGGCGCCTGGATGACCGGGTAGATCGTCCGGTCGGAGGTGTTGTTGATCACAATGTAACGCTGGAATTCATCCGGGCTGTCGGCCTTCGCCAACAGCGGCGACGCGGCCAGGAAGGTCGCCAACACGGCAAACGCCAGCGTGATCTGTCGTCTCTTCATACCTCGTCTCCTCTTCTCATGCTTATCGGGCGTTCACGGACAGGTAAATCAAATGGACGCAGCGCCGCGGTCGTCTGCCGACGCTGGCCGCACTGGGGTGCGGCGCTCCCAGGGCTGTCACACCAGATCGAACCGCAGAAACTCCATGCTGAACTGCCCGCGGCCCTGGGTCAGGCTGCGCAGGTTGGTGGTATAACCGAGCAGCGCAGCAAGCGGCGCCTGCGCGCGGACCTCCGCGGTCTCGCCCCGGTTGCCGGTGTCGGTGATGATCGCGGCGCGCGACTGTAAGTCGCCAAGCACGACCCCCATATTGGCCTCCGGTACGATCACCTCAATGGCCATCACCGGCTGCATCAGCGCCGGCTGGGCGTCGCCCAGGGCCTGGCGCAGTGCCTTGTTGGCCGCCGCCGCCAGGGCCTCCGGGGTGGACCCGGGGCCGAACAGCTCGACCTCCCGGACCTGGAGCGCCAAGTCCAGCAGGGCCGCGCCCTGCAATGGACCGGATTCCAGAGCGCTGCGCAGACCGGACTCGATGGCCCGGCGCTGATCGTCGGTTAAGACCGCAGTCTCGGGTAGTACCCTGGGGTTGATCACCAACTGGATACCGGCGCCCCGCACCAGGGGTTCCACCACCAGTGCCACCCGCGCCATCAGGTCCGGGTGCTTGCCGTCGGGCGACGGTGGGGTGGTAAAGAAGGCGTCGGCGGACGCCGCGCGACGGATGGTCTCGCGCACCGCCACCGCGGGGCGACCACTGCGCACCCGCACGCCGAATTCGCGCTCCATCCGCTCCAGGACCATCTGCAGATGCAGTTCGCCCATGCCGCGAAGCAGCCGCTGGCCGGTCTCCGGGTCCTCCTCCACGGCGAGCGTCGGGTCTTCCTGGGTGACCTTGTCCAGGACCTCCAAGAGCTTGTCCTCCTCGGTGCCGGCCAGGGCCTCGATCGCGAGCCCGAGCACCGGGGCGCGCGCCTCAATGCGCTCCAGCCCAAGCAGGTGGCCGGGGGAGCAGAGGGTGTCGCCGGTGGTGGCGTGGCGCAGCCCGGCGATCAGCACGATCTCGCCGGGCTCGGCCTGGTCAAGCCTGGTCTTCTTGCCGGCGTCCAAGTCAAACAGGCGCGCCGCCTGCTCGCGGCGGATCTGGCCGTCCGGGCCGACGAACTCGACCGTGTCGCCGGGCTTGAGCGTGTTACGGTAGATACGGGCGAAGACGTGGCGGCGACCGTCCCAGAGCTGAACCTTGAAGGCGAGTGCGACCAACGGGCCGTCACCGCCCAGGGTGACCTCTTCGGTGGTGCCGTCCGGGCGCCGGCCGATGGCGGGCGGGCGGTCCAGCGGGGCGGGCAGGAAGTCGATCACGCCGTCCAGGAGCGGCTGCACCCCGAGGTTCCGGAGCGCACTGCCGCCGTAACAGGGAAAGAGCCGCCCGGCCAGGGTGCCGCGGCGGATGGCGGCGCGCAACAAGTCAGGCGCCGGGTCCTGGCCCGCAAGGACCTGTTCGGTGAGTGTGTCGTCCCACTCGGCGGCGGCCAGCCCCAAGGCCTCCCGGTCGGCGGCGAGGTGCTCCCAGAGGTCCGCCGGACAGGGCGCGGTCTCCAGGCGTTCGCCCTGCTCGCCCTGGAACCTGATCAGGGTGCGGTCGATCAGCTGGACCACGGCGTGGTCGTGCGCCAGCGGCACCGTGATGGGCACCGGCTCGGCCTTGAGCCGCTGACGGATGGCGGCCAGCGAGGCCCTATAATCGGCCCCTGGCCGATCCATCTTGTTGACGAAGAAGAGCGCCGGCAGGTTGAAGCGGGCGCGCTGGCGCCATACGGTCTCGGTCTGGGGCTCCACCGCGCGCACCCCGTCCAGCACCAGGATGCAGCCGTCCTGCACCCGCATGGCGCGCTCCACCTCGATGGTGAAGTCCACGTGACCGGGGGTGTCGACGACCTGGATCAGGTGGTCGCGCCAGGGGGCCTTGGTGACCGCGGAGGTGATGGTGATACCGTGGCGCTGCTCCTCGGCCAGGTAGTCCATGTGGGCCGCGCCGTCGTGGACCTCGCCGATTTTGTAGGAGGCGCCGGTGTAAAACAGGATGCGCTCGGTCAGCGTGGTCTTGCCCGCATCGACATGCGCCGCGACCCCGATATTGCGGACGTGCGACAATCGCGGCAGTTTTTTCATCGTGTTCACGAGGTAAGATTGGTGAAGTTAATGAAGTCGAAAGCAGAATCGTCCGGTGCGCCGGGGCGCCGCACCCTGGCCGGCGCGGTGGCGCTGGGCCTTGGTGTCGTCGCGGTTTGGGTCCCGGGCGCCCAGGCTGACACCTTCAAGTACGCGCATCCAGGCGATACCGTGGTCGGCGTACCCTTCTATATCAAGAGCCGCAAACACGACACGCTGCTCGACATCGGCCGCCAAAATCAGGTGGGCTACCAAGACATGGAGCAGGCCAACCCGAAGGTCAATATGTGGGCGCCGCGCCCCGACAGCGAGGTGCTGGTACCGACGCTCTATGTGCTGCCCAACACGCCGCACACGGGGATCGTCCTGAATCGACCGGAGATGCATCTGTATTTCTACCCGCCCGGCAAACCGGACGAGGTCCAGAACTACCCCATCAGCGTCGGGCGCGAGGGCTGGTCGACGCCGCTCGGCACCTATACGATCGCCTCGAAGGTCAAGGACCCGACCTGGACCCCGCCGGCCTCGATCCGGGCCGAACACGCGGCCGAGGGTGACATATTACCGGCAGTGGTGCCCGCGGGTCCGGACAATCCGCTCGGCCCCTATGCGATGCGCCTGAGCGTGCCCAGTTATCTGATCCACGGCACGGACAAGCCCTGGGGACTGGGGATGCCGGTCAGTCACGGCTGTATCCGCATGAATAACGAGGGCATTATCGAGCTGTTCCCGCAGGTGCCCACGGGGACCACGGTGACGATCGTGGATCAGCCTTACAAGGTCGGCTGGCTGGGGGATGACCTCTATCTGGAGGTCCATAGCGACGATAAGTCGCGGCTTAGACCCGCGCGCTCAGTGATACCGGAGTCGGTGGCGAGTACGCAAGGTCTTGAAATGGATTGGCCGGCAGTCGAGCGGGCCATTAAGGAGAACACCGGCCTCCCCCAGATGGTGGGAAGCCGGCGCGGCCTAAACGACCCGCTTTACTTGCGGAACGCCTTCTGACGCAGCGCGTCCAGGCTGGCAGTGTTGGTGTCGCAGCACTGCTGGGCGGCATTGGCCTTGTCCAGCGCCTGCTGGGCCGTATCACGGGCGGTCTGGTCGGCGCAGCCGCCGATCAGGGTGGCGCCGATCAGGGCGGCGGCGGACAGGGAAGCGAGCTTGACGATTTTGGTCATCGGTAGAATCTCCGTAGGTTGAGCCAAATGGCCCTCTTTTTATAACACAGGTTCGGGTATTTCCGAATCCCCCAACCACAGCCAACGACGCGCATGCGCCCTGGGCAGCAGGTGGCGATCTCAGGATCCGAATCATGGGCACGGTGGTCAAGCAGCGCCTGCTTAACCGAAAGAGTCGGACCCGGTTCCTAAGCTTGCGGCATATAGGGCAGAACATCAAGGCCAAAGCCAAAAAAAGGGGGGGGAATACCATCCATGGAGCAAGATAATAGATGGTTTTGTACGTAAAAACCGCTCAAATTGACCATGCGCCGGACCTTAAGGCCCCAGACAACGGTGCCTGCGGTGACACTGGAGCCAGGGGCCGCACTCGGGCACAATCCGCTCAAGTGCTCCAGCGTCGGCTCTTAGCCATAAAAGACATTAAGGAATTTCGTGATGCGCCGTTACTACGGTCGTCCACTCAACGACCCGTCGAATTCCCCCTTCCGCTGTGACGGCTACCTCGCGGGCGCCGCGATCCGTGACGATCAGGGCACGATGATCCCGCTGTCCGACCTGGCCCCGTTTCTGCGCGCGCTCCTGGTCACGGACGGGACCGTGACTAAGACCCTGGAGGCCTATTTCTGGGAGCCGGTGGCGGTGGACACCCTGGAACAGCGTTTCGAGACGGCGGAGGAACCAGTCCCCTGGATCGGCCTGGCCGTCGGCGACCGCTGCCTGATCCGCGATGCCCGGCTGCGCGGCGTCCACACTGGGCGCGCCTTCGCCGAGGCCCTGTCGCTGATCCGCACTGAGCTGATTCCGGCGGACTTCCGTCGGCGCCTGATCGATCGGGAGATCGGCATCGGCGCACTGATCCGCGACAGCGGGCTGGAGAGCTACCGGGAGGTGCTGGACGTGGGTCTGGACCACGGGGATGCCCCCCACGGCGAACCGCCCCGCCTGGTGCCCGCGTCGGAGCCGGCGGGCGATAATGAACCATGCGTGTTCCGCACCTATCGCATCATCATTGGCGGTCACCCGGTGATCCTCATCACCGAGCGCTTCCCGTTGGCGCTGTTTGGCGGGGCCTGAGGCAGGCACGCACTCAGCGCCATACCCTGGAGCCGGCCATCAGTCAGCAAACGCAATCAGCCCTAGTCGACACCATCCGGCTGAACGAAACCCCGGAGGGGGTTGATCTGGGCCTGCGCGTCGCCGGCCCGGCCCCGCGCGCCCTGGCCCTGGTCGCGGACGGCGCCATCCGGCTGATCATCTACCTGGTGCTGAGCCCCTTGATGGTCCTTTCCGGGTTCGGCCTCGGGCTGAGCCTGATCGCCGCCTTTCTGCTCGACTGGCTCTATCCGGTCACCTTCGAGGTACTCACCGGAACCACGCCCGGCAAACGCTCACTCGGGCTCATGGTGGTCCACGACGACGGGACCCCGGTGGGGCTGCCCGCGTCACTCATCCGCAATCTCTTACGGGTAGTGGATTTTCTCCCGGTGTGTTACGGCGTGGGGCTGGTCAGCACCCTGGCCGACCGGGACTTCCGCCGACTCGGGGACTTGGCCGCTGGAACCCTGGTGGTCTACGCGCAGCCGCGCCCCGGGCGCACGCCGGGTCGGACCGGGGAGCGCACCGCGGCCAGTACGCTCCTGGACGCACGGCCCCGGCAGCCGCCGCTGGGGCTGCCGCTCGCGACCCAGCAGTCCATCCTGGCCTTTTGCGAGCGCTCGGGCCGACTGTCCGCGCCGCGCCGGATCGAGTTGGCGCAGACCCTGCTCGCCCACCTGCCGGAGTCCCCGGACGGGCGTGCCGACACGTACGGAGCGGCCGCCGTGGAGCTGGTGCAGGGCTACGGAAGTTGGCTGGCCCAGGGCCGGGTCGGAGACTGAACCATGCGTCAAGGCCCTTTCGAGACGATCCACGCCGCCGAGTGGGCGGATTACCGTCGACTCCTCACCACCTTGGAGAACCGCGGCCGCCGCCCCAAGCCTGCGACGGCTGACGACCTGACGCGCTTCCCGGCACTGTATCGGCGACTCTGCGCCCAGTATGCCCTGGCGCGGACCCGCCGCTATGCCCCAGGCCTGATCGCGGAATTACATGACCTGGTGCGGCGCGGCCACCCCTGTCTGTACCGCCGCCGGTTCGCCTGGCTGGCCCCAACCCTGGGCTTTATGGCCGCCGTGTTTCCCCGTACCCTGCGCCGTCACGCCCGCGTCTGCGCCCTGGCCGCGGCCCTGTTTTTCCTGCCCGCGCTGGCCATGGGGCTCGCCTGCGGGCAGGACGGTGAGGTGGTCTATAGCCTAATGGACGCCTCCCAGGTGGCGGAGTTGGAGTCCATGTACGACCCCGGTACCCGCAAGCCCGGACGCCGAGCGGACCGGCAGGCCGATACCGATTTCCAGATGTTCGGTTTCTACGTCATGAACAACATCGGCATCGGCTTTCGCACCTTCGGCGCGGGGCTGCTGCTGGGGCTGGGGAGCCTCCTGATCCTGGTCTTCAACGGCCTCAACATCGGCGCGGCGGCCGGTCATCTGACCCGCCTGGGGTTCGGCAGCACCTTCTGGCCCTTCGTCAGCAGTCACAGCCCCTTTGAGCTCACCGCCATTACCATCTGCGGGGCGGCCGGACTGCTGCTCGGGCGAGCACTGCTCGCCCCCGGGCACCTGACCCGATTGGGCGCCCTGCGCGCCAATGCGCGCGACGCGGTGGTACTGGCGGGTGGGGCGGCACTGATGCTGCTGCTGGCGGCCGTGGTGGAGGCCTTCTGGTCGGCAGGGGGGGCGCCCGCGGGGGTTAAATACCTTGTCGGAACAATTGGATGGGTGGCCGTGGCACTGTATTTCGCGCTGGCGGGACGGGGGGCAGACCGTGGAACTTGACCGGATCACCGTCGCCCTGCGGCCCCGCGGGGTCTGGGAGCGACTCGACCTGGGCTTCGCCCTGGCACGCGCCTGGTTCCCGACCCTGTGGGCGCTCTGGTGGCTCAGCGCCCTGCCCATAGCACTCTTGGCCCTGCTCCTCACCGGCGCCCGCGCCGACTGGTGGGGCATTCTGGTGTGGTGGTGCAAACCGCTCTGCGAGGTGCCCCTGGTCTGGTGGATTAGCCGCGCCCTCTTCGGCGAGCGAACGCCGCTGCGCTCGGCACCGGGCCTGCTGCGGGCCGCTTGGACGCGCCGCCTGATACCCTATCTGCTGTGGCGGCGCCTTACGGCCCGCCGCTCCTTCACCTTGCCGATTGGGCTACTGGAAGGATTGGACGGCAAGGCGCTGGGGCAACGCCGACAGCTCCTGAGCGTCGGCGCCGGGGCCGGCTGGCTGACCGTGATCTGTTACCATTTCGAGGCCATCCTGTGGGGCGGGCAACTGCTCTCGCTCTATTATCTGATTCCCAACGGGCTGGCCGGCCTCGATCTGGAGGCGGCCCTGACCGACTCCCAATCCTGGCCCTATTGGGTGAGCGGCGGGTGCTACCTGCTCGCCTGCTCGGTGATCGCGCCCTTCTATGTCTGCGCCGGTTTCACGCTCTATATCGGCCGGCGCACCGAGTTGGAGGCCTGGGATTTGGAGCTGGCCTTTCGTCAGGGGCGCGCGACTGGGGCGTCCGGCACCGGCGCCCCTTGGCGACCCAAGGCCGACAGCAGGCGCACGGTAGCCCTGGCCGGCCTGCTGTGCGCCGCCCTGCTGCTCGCCTGGCCCGGCCCACCGGCGTTTGCGCAAGCCGCACCGCCGCCCTTGCCGGAGCCGACCGCCGCACGCGCACTGATCACCGAGGTCCTGGCCGACGAGACCTTCGGACGCACCCGCCAGAGCAGCGTCTGGACCTATATCGGGGATGAGGCAGCGGACGAGGAGCCGTCCGCCCCCCGCTGGCTCGACGGTCTGGGCGATCTGGCGGTGATCCTGGGGCGCGTGTTCAAGACGCTCCTGGTGGTCCTGGCGGTCGCCGCGCTGGCTCTGTTGATCCAACGCATCCTGCGGGACTGGCAACCGGGCACTTGGCGACGACGCGCCCGGCCGGCGACGCGCCCGCGCGAGGCAGTGACATCACTGGGCGGGGAAGCGGACCCGAGCACGGCGAACTTGGCGCAGGCGGTGCGGGCACGCCTGGCCGCGGCAGACCCGCGGGGCGCCCTGGCCCTGCTTTATCGGGGGGCGATCGCTCACCTTCGCAGCCGTGGTGTCGCGATCCCGGACGCCGCCACCGAGGGCGAATGCCTGCGCCTGGCCACGGACCACTTAGGGGCCGCCGACGCGGCTCCCTTCCGGTACCTGACCAGGGATTGGCAGGCCCTGGCCTACGCCCAGCACACGCCGGAGCCGCAGACCATCGCCGCGCGGCTCACCGACTGGCTGCACTGGACGGGGGCTGCCGACGGTTCTGAAAGCACCGATCATGCCGGCTGACCGGCGCATCCTGTGGCTATGCCTGGGCGGCTTGGCCCTGATCGCCGCAGCCGCCTGCACCGCGTGGTTTTTCGCCAATTTCGAGCGCCACCCGCAGACGGTTGAGATCGGCGCCAGCGCGCAGGCCCGCCGCAACCCGTTCCTGGCCGCAGCGCGCTTCCTCGTCCGCGTGGGTATCCCGGTGGAGAGCCGCACCGGCCGTGACCTGCTGCTGCGCCCGCCGCCCACCACGGACACCCTGGTGGTCAACGGCCTGGGGCCGCTCAACGCGCGGCGCCGGGCGGCATTGCGCGCCTGGCTCGAGGGCGGCGGCCGTCTGGTGGTGGAGGCGACCGACCTGTGGGACCGAGACCGGCGAGCAGACGACTTCCTGGGGCAGTTCGGTATTCGCCTTGAGAAAGTGAAAACGGCGACCAAAGATACCCCGGGCCTGGCCAAGGTCCAGTGGGGTGATGGGCTCACGCCGCTAACGGTCCGCTTCCGTCCGGATTGGTCCCTGGAGGCGCGCAACGTCAATCACCCGTTCGTAGTCCGGGCGAATGGACACACCCACCTGGTACGCCAGGCGGTCGGCGCCGGGTGGCTGACCGTTACCAGTGACAGTGAGTTTCTCACCAACGGGCACATCGGGCGTCATGACCACGCGCTGTTCCTGGCCGAACTCGCGCGGCCGGCCGCCGGGGGCAAGGTCTGGCTACTCTATGACAGTGCGGTGCCCTGGCTCGGTGCACTGCTGTGGGCCGCCGCGCCCGCCGCCCTGGTCGCGGCGGCGGTCCTGATCCTGGTCTGGGCCTGGTCACTGGGGGCCCGCTTGGGACCCCGGGCGGGCACCCCGGACCGGCGCCGCCGCGACCTGCTCGAACATCTGGACGCCGCCGCCGCCTTTGCGTGGCGCCATGGGCGCGCCTCCCAACTGGTAGCGACGACCCGTCGTCAGGTGCAGGGCGCCTGGCAGCGGCGGCGCCCCGAACTGCGCCACTTGGGACCCATGGAGCAGGCGGCAGTGATCGCCAAGGCCAACGCCCGCCCCACCGAGGTGATCGCGCGCGCCTTGCAGGCGCAAGCCCAGGGTGTCCCCGGCTTCATCGACCAGGCGCGCGTCCTCCAGTCACTCTGGGAGGGTACGAGGCCCCGGCGCACCGGAATACCGGGCGCGCCGCAGCCTCGCAGACCGCCCGTACCCATTAGCCTAAGTCCGGCAATGACTCTTTCCAGGATTACGGAGACGCGATGAACCAGTCAGAACCCAGCGTGACGGTCGCCGAGGCCGCCCGGCAACTCCAGGCACTGGAGGGCGCCGTCGCCCAGGCACTGGTCGGCCAGCCCCAGGTGATCCGCGAGGCCGTGGTCGCGCTGGCCGCTGCCGGTCATGTCCTGCTGGAAGGGGTGCCGGGGGTGGGCAAGACACTCCTGGTACGTGGCCTGGCGCAGGCCCTGGGCGGGCATTTCGCACGCATCCAGTTCACCCCGGACCTGATGCCGAGTGACGTGACCGGGCACGCACTGTTCGACATGACGAGCGAGGGGTTCCGCATCCGGCGCGGTCCGATCTTCTGCAACCTGCTCCTGGGCGACGAGATCAACCGCGCCCCGGCCAAGACCCAGTCCGCGCTGCTCGAGGCCATGCAGGAGCAACAGGTTACCATTGAGGGCCAGCCCCTGGCACTGCCCGCGCCCTTCCTGGTCTATGCCACCCAGAACCCCATCGAACAGGAGGGCACCTATCCACTGCCCCAGGCCCAGCTCGACCGCTTCCTGCTCAAGGTCTTCATCGATTACCCGGGGGCGGAGGAAGAATTGGCGGTGGTGCGCCAGATGACCAACGGGCAGATCGGCGACCGACTCGACACCTCCCGGGTCACGCAAGTCCTTGCGCCAGCAGACGTACTGGCGGTGCAGCGTGCGGCAGCGGGGCTGCGGATGGACGACAGCGTCCTGCGCTATGCCGTGCGCCTGGTACGAGCGGCGCGCGACTGGCAGGGGGTCGAGACGGGCCCGGGCACCCGCGCAGCCATCGCCCTGGTGCGCGCCGCCCGCGGCCACGCACTGATCGAGGGTAACGGCTTCGTGACCCCGGACGACGTCAAGATCATGGCCCCCGCGGTGCTGCGCCATCGACTCAAGCTCACCGCCGACCTGGAGATCGAGGGTTACCGCCCCGACGATGTCCTGGTCGACCTGCTGGCGGGGGTGCCGGCGCCGCGGAACTAACTCATTGTTGATTGATGATTTCGGATTGATGATTGATGGTCGGTGCAATCAGAAATATTCAATCAGAAATCCGAAAACCCCAAATCCGAAATCCACAATATGCACCCCCGCCCGCCCTTGCTCCTTGCCCTGGCCGCCTGGACATCTGTCGGCCTCGCTGCCGCCTGGCTGCCCTGGGCCTGGCCTGTGTGGCAGGGCAGCGGGTTGCTGATCGCCGCCGTCGCCCTCGGTGACTGGCTGGCCCTGCGCCGGCTTGCGCCGCCGCGGATCACGCGGCGCATGGGCCGCGCCCTACCGCTCGGGGTCTGGAGCTCGGTCACCCTGGAGGTCGCCAACCCGTCGGATCAGAGCCTTAAGCTCAGCCTTCATGACCTGCACCCAGGCGAGTTCGCCCTGCGCGGGCTCCCCGTGGACCTGAATCTGGGTCCCCGTCAACACGGCCGCGTCCAGTACCGCCTGTGCCCACCCAATCGCGGTGACTTCCCGCTCACCGGTTGTGACGTCGCCACCCGCTCGCCCCTGGGCTGGTGGCGGCGCACCCGCATCCTCCCCCCCGCGGAGACCCTGCGCGTCTTCCCCAATTTCGCCGAAATCAGCCGCTACACCCTGCTGGCGGCCAATGACCAATTGGCCGAACTCGGGGTGCGACGGCTTAGGCGCCTGGGCAGCGGGGCCGAGTTCCACCAGTTGCGGGAGTACCGGGAGGGCGATTCATTACGCCAGATCGACTGGAAGGCGACCTCGCGGATGCGCAAGGTCATCGCCCGTGAGTACCAGGACGAGCGCGACCAGCGCCTGGTCTTCCTGCTCGACTGCGGCCGGCGGATGCGCCACCGCGATCAGGGTCGCGGCCATTTGGACGAGGCGCTGAACGCGCTGCTCCTGCTCGCCTATGTGGCCGTGCGCCAAGGGGATGCGGTCGGACTCATGACCTACGGCGGACCGCAGCGCTGGTTCGCCCCGCGCAAGGAGCCCGGGACCGTCAACCGACTACTCCAAGGCGTCTATGACCTCCAGCCGAGCCTGGAGGCCGCCGATCCCCAGGTCGCGGCCCGCGTCCTGCTGGCAGCGATGCCGCGCCGCGCCCTGGTGGTGATCATCACCAACAGCCGCGACGAGGACCAGGAGGGCCTGGCCCAGGCCGCCCAACTCCTGCGCCGCCGTCATCTGGTGGTGATCGCGGACCTGCGCGAGGCCACCCTGGATCGCGCCCTGGAGGCCCCGATCGACACCCTGGATGAAGCCCTGCGCTTCCATGCCGTCCATGGTTGGATGGCCGAACGCCGGGAGCACCAGGAACGCCTGCGGCATTTGGGCATCCAGGTACTGGACCTGCTCCCGGCGCAATTGCCCATTGCACTGGTCAATCGCTATTTCGAGATCAAAAGGGCGGGGGTGCTTTAGACGCGCTGCTGACACCGCCTCTTCTGGTGACACCGCTGCAGCGGTGTCACCCATGTGTCAGGCGCTCCGCGCCGCGCCTGCCAGACATCCCGGGCTACAGGTCACTGGGAACGCCCAGCCCTGCGCTATGTTCCCCAGCGTACTGACCGCATGGGTCTTGCAGCCTAATGTGGCCACCATCACGGCGGGGTCTCTTGCCACTGCGATTGATCCCAGCGCGGCCGGCAGCGCGACGATCGACCCCCGCCCCTGATAGCCCTGCGGCAGTCGCCGCCCACTTCGGCGACGCTGATCAGGATTGCCAACACTGGCCCCTCCCCTGTTTTTTCGAGAGATAACCAAATGAAATACCAATTTTTCTGCGTCGCGGTGATCGTCGTACTTGGCTTGGGTGGCTGCACTGGTCCGCAAGGGCCGTCCGGGATGCAAGGTCCGACCGGTCAGACTGGGCGGACCGGCGTTGATTCCGTGCTGGTGACGCCAGCCACGAGGACGACCACCGTGGTCACGAGACCGGCAAACCCGACGAGAACAACCACCACCACGACACGCGCGTACTGAAACCGTGGGCGCTGGTGGCACCGCGCCAGCGGTGTCACCTCTCCTTTTCCTACTATGACCGTTGGTCGGATTACGCAAGCCAAAACGCCCGCGCCGTGATCATAATGATTCCATCGCCCTCACCCACCTCCCGCTGACCGCACGGCGCCCGCCGACCGCGGCCCTCAAATGTCCGCACCACCCTCCCCTCTGGAGTCCCTGATGACCCTGCACGGTATCCTTGATTGCTCGCCTTGGCAGGCGGTAGTGATCACGCTCGCCATGACCCATGTGACCATTGCCGCGGTCACCATCTATCTGCACCGCGCCCAGGCCCACCGCGCCCTGGACCTGCATCCCGCGGTGGCGCATGCCATGCGCTTCTGGCTGTGGCTGACCACCGGCGCGATCACCAAGGAGTGGGTCGCAGTCCACCGGCTGCACCATGCCAAGGTCGAGACTGCGTTGGACCCCCACAGTCCACAAGTCCTGGGACTGCACAAAATCCTGACCCAGGGCTATGAGGTCTACCGGGCGGCGGCGGCCGATCCCCAGACCCTGGAGCGCTATGGCCAGGCCACCCCGGACGACTGGCTGGAGCGCCATCTCTATACCCCCCATCACTGGCTGGGTCTGGCCATAATGCTGGTCCTGGACGTGCTGCTCTGCGGGCTTTACGGCCCGGTGATCTGGGCCGTACAGATGCTGTGGATACCCATCACGGCGGCCGGCATCATCAACGGCATCGGCCACTACTGGGGCTACCGCAACTTCGAGACCGCGGACGCCTCCACCAACATCGTCCCTTGGGGCATCCTGATCGGCGGCGAGGAGCTGCACAACAACCACCACGCTTTCCCCAGTTCAGCGCGGCTCTCCTCCCAGTGGTGGGAGTTCGATCTGAGCTGGCTGTATATCCGCACCCTGAGTGCGCTGCGACTCGCCCGCATCAAGCGGGTCGCGCCCCGCCTGACCGTCATCAAGGGCAAGCCACTGGCAGACATGGACACCCTACGCGCCGTGGTGATGAGTCGGATGCATGTCTTCGCCCGCTACACCAAGGAGGTCCTGACCCCCGTCTCGCGGGCCGAACTGTGCCGCGATGCCGCCCACTACCGCCGCCTACTGGCGCGCGAGGGCAGCCGGCTCGATGCCGTCGCCCGCGCCAACCTGGAACACCTGTTGGCCCAGAGCCAGACGCTCACCACCGTCTACCAGTTCCGCGAACGCCTCCAGGCGATCTGGAGCCGCAGCACCGCCAGCCAGGAGGTCCTGCTGGGCAATCTACAGGACTGGTGTCGCGCCGCCGAGGCCACGGGCATCCAGGCCTTGGAGCGCTTTGCGCAGAACCTCAAGGGGTTCTCGCTCCAGCCGATGACTGCCATCTGAGGCAAACGATGGCCCCGGCAACCCAACCGTCGAGGCTTCAGCCGGAAGGAGCTTTGCTCTGTGGTGACACCGCTGCGGCGGTGTCACCCCTGTGTCCGCACTCTGCGCCGCGAATGCCCAACATACCTCGCAATGGTGGCACGCCACGGGGAGCGACTCCCCCGGTGCGGCCTAGACTATCCGCGGTAGTGCTGCAATCTACAGGGTGCGGTGAGTTGGGTCGAACGATTCACCGCTAACACCATACTCGCCGCGGGTGCAGCGTTGTCGCCGTAGTTCCCCGGGGCCCTCGTCTAAAACAGCTCCTCGAGCGTTCGGGGGTTTCGTGGTTCGGGCTTGACATTCGGCCTAGTCTTCGGAGTCACGACCTTAGTGCCTTTACGTGCCGGCAGCGACACAGGCTTCACCGCCCGAGTGCTGTCGGCCGCGGTCGGCACAACGGGTGTGGCGCCCACAGCAAGCGCAGTGACAGTCTCCAGGTTATCGGGCTCGACGTCCGGTGGCGACAAATAAGCCCTGGCGATCAACGGACTGAGTGTCGGCTCCAGGGATTTCAGTATTTGTACCGGCAGCGCGCTGGTGAAGTGGTAGCGCACCGCGGTCGGTCCGGTCACATAGGCGGTCAGCACACCAAAGAAGCGGTCGCCAATGAAAAAGGCAAAGACCCCGGCGCGGCTGATGACCTGGCTCGCGATGCGCCGCATGCCAGTGCCGAAGATCTCGCGGCGATGATCGCCGGTGCCGGTCTTGCCGCCGACCAGTAGCGCCTTGCCGTCCGGGCCTTTGAATACCCCCTTGACGCGCGCGGCGGTGCCCTGCTCCACCACTGCGACGAGGGCGCCGCGCGCGGCCCGTGCGACCTCCGGCAACAGCACCTGTTCGCCCTCGCTCGGGGGCATCCGTAGCTGTGTTTCGTAGGGCGTTGCAGTGGCGAAATCGAGGCGTTCATAGCGCACCAGCGGCCGGCGTCTGCCGTCATTCAGCAGAATACCGACGAGTTCCGCCAGCGCCGCGGGACGGTCCCCCGAGGCGCCGATGGCGCTGGCATAGGATGGCGTCATGGTCTCAAAGGGATAACCCACGCGCTTCCAGGCGTCATGTATGGCGACAAAGGCATCGATTTCGAGCTGAGTCGAGATCCGGCTGTCCTGCGCCTGCCGCGGGCCGCTCTTCATCAGCGAGAGATAGACCTGCTGGCGCTGCTCGCGACTGGCGCCCATCACCTCGCTGAAGTTGGCGCTCGGGTGCTCGACTAGATAGCCGACCAGCCAGAGCTCCAGCGGATGGATATGCGCGAGATAGCCGCGGGCTTGCAGGTTGGTCAGCAAGGCCAGGGCCTCCGGCCCACTCTTGCCGTGATATTTGTCATAGAACCGGCGCAGATAGATATTGCCCTCGCGCGCGAAGAAGCGTTGCAAATACTCCAGCCGCAGCCGGTTATCGTCGTCGTCAATCCCGTGTGCCACCCCGTCCGGATGGTATAGATGATAGTAGACGATATCGCGCATCAGCCTGATGAAGACCAGATTCACCGAATTCTGCAACGCCGTCCGGACGGTGATGACGGCACCATCGTCTGAACTGTTGAAATTGGCAAAGGTATGCAGACTGCCGCCGGTGAAAAATGCCTCCTCGGGACTGGCCGAATAACGCCGGTCGAGTGCGCCTTGGAGCAGCGTGCGCAGATCGATCCTCGGATTGTCCAGGATCTGCTTAATCACCCACTCAGTCAGGTGATCGCGCGCATCGATCTTCACTGCCCTGAGCCGCTGCGTGGATCGGACCGAATATTCGCCATACAACTGCGCGATAATCTCCAGATAATTGACCAGGGTCCGTAATTTGGCGGTGGAGCCCAGGTCCAGTCGGATACCCTCGCTCACATCCATAGGTTCGTCGTAGCTGTCGGCCTGTACGCGCAAGCGGTTTCCTTGCGGTCCTCGCTCGTATAGCACCAAGCTGTAGACGACGGGGCTCGCATCGCTTTGGGTGTTGAGCAAGTGGGAGCCAACCACACCCGCCGCGCGCGCCCGATCAGGTTCACTCAACTGGTGCAAAGCGACGCTCACAGCCCGTTGTGTATCCAGGTCCAAGGACGCGCGCCCGGTCAAATCGAGCCGATCCAGATCATAGAGCCGATCCAGGCCCAAGGCCGCGGCAAGCCGGGTACGCAAGACACCCGCGGTCTTGCGGTCTCCGCGATATCCAGTCACCCCGGGCACCGGCGTCTCGCCCACATCGCCCTTGATCCCCAACGCGGCATCGCGTAGCGCCGCACTGATGACGCCGTGTTCGGCCAACACCCGCAAATGGCTGTCGGCCAGGGTTTGCAGATCGGTTCGGCCATTGCGCAGATACCACGAGGGGCGCCGCTGGGAGAGCAGCAGACACAAGACCTGACGGTAGGCCAAGGCCTGCGCATCGGTGATCCGGGCGCCCGGGCGGTCGCCGGCTAGGGCCGCGTCACCCAGCAGGCGGTTGACGGTGTCGAAGTCCGCCCCGAACCAGGCCCATAGGGCATCGCCGAGACCCTGCACCTCGCCATAATCGGGGACGGCGGCGAGCGGTATGGAATTCAGATAGGTCAGAGCAATCCCGCGTCGCGTCTTGAGCGTGTCCGGCCCCGCCAGGTAGGCGCGCAGCGAGGCGCTCACCATCTGCTGCAATTTATCCCGCACCGACGCGGTTCGGCCGTCGTGAGAATGGCGAAACTTTTCAATCTGGGTCGCCAGCGTGCTGCCACCGGCAACAGGGAGATTGACCCCGAGTTTGCGCGCCACCAGGCCGGCGCCGGCACGGGCAAAGCGACCCCATTCGACTGCGGGATTGGCGTGTGGATCCTGCTCATCCAACAGTTCGCGGTTCTCAATAAACAGCAGGGTCGCCAACACCAGGGGCGGAATCGACTCGAAATTGGGGTAGACACGGGCCGGATACTGCTCATCAAACAGCATCTTGCCATCACGGTCAAGCAGCCTGAGTCCGGCCTGGCTCTTCTCTGCATAGGTGGCATTTAGGCCCCAATCCACCCCGCCCAGCAGCTGCGGCGAGAGCTGCGCCTGGGCGGTGATGGCGAACCCTTCACCCTGAAGCCGTGGCAGAAAATCCGGCAGTTGCGCATAACCCAACCGCTGGTCATAGGGACCGCCGGTCGGATAACGGATAGTCGGACTGGGTCCAGGTTCCACCTGAAAGCGCATCCGCGCACTGATCGCGGAGAAATAGCGCGCCTGCAGCTCGGAGGTCGTCATTTCCTTCATGACCAAGTAAGCGGTAACCGCCAACAGCGCCGCGATCGCTACACTCAACCAGTGTCTTGCAAGATACCGCACTGACAGGCCCTCGACGTTGGCCATCTTCCTGGCGGCGGCTTCGGCGGTTCGGCGATAAACCGTGGCGGTGAATCGGCTATTGCTGGGTGATGTAGACCTCAACTCGCCGATTGCGGCTGCGCCCCTCCGGGGTTTGATTATTCGCGACGGGGTGGGTCGAACCGAGTCCTTCGGTTTGAATACGCTCCGGGGCCACGCCGAGTTTGACCAGAGCGGCCTTGACCGCCGCCGCGCGTGCGGCCGAGAGGGTCAGGTTCGCTGCCTCTTGACCCGTGTTGTCGGTAAATCCCTCCACCTTGGCGGTCAACTGCTGAAACTGGGTCAGGAGCGCGGCAATCGGTTGCAGCTTCTGTGGTAGCGCGTCAGGTAATTTTGACTCGCCGGGGGCAAATTGCAGGTCAGAGTCCCACAGGATGAAAACGAACCCCCTGTCCGATAAGCAGGCGCCCACGCCGGCAAATGCCTTGTTCAGTTCGCCGGCCCCCTGGCCCGCTTGCAGATCGGTAATGATCTTCTCCAGCTCGGCGATCTTTTGGTTGGCGGCGTTCAACGTCCGCAGTGTGTCTGTCAGGATACGTTCGGTGGCCTTGGTGTCGGATGCAGACTGGGGCGTGCAGGCAGCGCAGAGTGCCAGGACGCCTCCCGTGACCATCACCGTCACCAGGTTCAACCATCGGCGCGCCACTGCGCGGTTGGGCGTCGCATGAATTGCCATAGCGTTTGACATGAATAACTCCTGATCCGCGAAGATCAGCCCAGGCGAACGCGGAAACACTGGATCAAAGCCGTGGTGACCGAGTGCGCTGGGCGGATTCACTTGGCCACTGCGTGACGGCGATTATCGCTGCTGGAAAACCGCTAAGCAGGTCGCCGCCTGCTCAGGTACCAGCAGCGGCGGATATTGGACGATGCCCTTGATGGCGCCCGCGTTCTTGATGATGTACTTGACTTGAATCTGCTCCACCGCCAAGCCTTCCAGGATATCGCGCTCAGTGGGGAAATCCGTCGGACGGAATTGGGCACTGCCCCGCTCGAACGTGCGCAGGAAGGCAAGAAATCCCTCGGGGCCCGGCCAGGTCTTCGTCAGGGTAACCTCGGGCATGACAATCTTGAGGTCGACCTCGCCGCACGTCTCCGGCTCCCAGGTGAAGTTGCGCGAGCTCGGGAAATTGAAGTTGTCCAATACCTGTTGCTCGCCTTTGCAGGTCAAGGCCAATTGCGTTTGGCGCGGTATCGATTTGGCCGTCTTGTTGATATTGGTCGGCTGCGCGCTGACGGTGACGGTGTAAGAGGGCTGGAGCGGCGGACGGTTGATCGAACCCTGGTTCAGAAATGACAGGAACGGGTCCTGGAGCGGGAACTTGATCCCCATCCAGGTATCCGCGGTCCAGCCTCTTGGCGTTTGCCGCAGGAAGGGCTTGGCTGGACCGCCCAAGAATTTTGGGACGAGCCCTTGTTTGTCGAAGAGTTGTTGCCAGAGTTCGCCCTGGGGAAGATTGAACGCCGGTGCGACGACATCCGTCTGCCATACCTCATTGAAACCGCATGCCGATTCGCTGAGCAGCATCGCCACCAGGAAGTCCAGCGGCCCATCGATCAGGGCCTGCAAGCTGCCCTGATCGGCATTGCCCTTACCCAGTGATTGCCGCAAACGGTGGGCAGCCGCGGTCGCCAGATCGACCGCACCGGAGGTCTTGGGGTTCGGTGCCTGACTATAACTCTCCGCGATCAAACGGAAGGCCGCGTCGGTGCTGGTCGTGGCCGGGAGCAGGGTGCCCAGCGCAGTGAGGTAATCGGCGAGGTCCTTGGCGGCGATGGCGGACACATCGGTGCGCTGCGCCAGGTCGGAGTCCACTTCGGCCACCCGGCCAATCACTTTCTGTTTCCATGTGGCCGCTTTCGTTTTTCCCTGATAGACCCGACTCATCTCATAGAAGGCTTTTGAAAACTGGGCGATGGGGGCTGGTGCCGCGAGTGACGCGATGGCCGTGAACTCATCGTTCATCCGGTTGATCAGGTGGAAGTAGGGATTCTCCATGGTTGGCATGGTAGCGCCGGCGTTCATCCAGTCGAGTCGCGTCAACAGCAGGTTGCGCCCCGTGTCGAACTGGCTGGCAAAGCTGCCCCACCGGCTGTAGAACTGGGCGGCATACCAGGACCAGAAGGCGGCGGTACGCGGCGCAAGCGCATCCGAGCTCGGAATCACGAGTGCCAGACGGGTGAGAAAGCGTTCGATCTCATCCTTACCGGCGCGGGTGAAGGCCGCCGCGACTATGAGCGAGGGGTCTGGCGTCCCCATGCCGGGCCAGAAGTTCCCGAGGGTCACGGCGGACAGACCAGGTTTGCTGTCGGCCCAGTCGGTCAACCAGTGCAGATTGGTCGATTCCCGCTGGATCAGTTGCAGGGCCATGGTTTGGCTTTGTTTGAGTTCGCTTTCCAGTACCGCCTGGTTCGTCTCCCAGTTGACAAAGGTGCGGTACAGGTCCGGGAACAGTGCGATCACGTAAGGCTCACGCCGACCGAAGCTGAGCGCAATGGATTCCAGCGGGTCAGCGAGCCCGTCGTCCTGCGCCTGGTTCTTGCTATTGCGGTTCTTGACGGTCGCCACGCGCCAGACGAGATATTCGAGAAAGGGCTCGATGGAGCTTGACTGGTTGGTGTATTGCAGGACGGCCAAACGCTCACCCATGGCCCGTTCCATCGGTTGGAGCACATAGGTCCGAAACCATTCCACATAACGTTGCTTCAGCGCGGTGACGGCGGTGTCTCCCTGGGAAAAAAAGGCCAGCGCGGGCGGCAGCCGCCCTTGCAGCCCCTGTTCCATGGTAAGGATATTGTCACGTAAGGTGCCCAGGGTGACGAGGTCCGCCGCGCGGTCGACCCCCAGTTGCGGTTTGCTGGGGAAGGCTTGGCGAGCCGGGGTCATAGCGTCGCGTTCGGTGATATAGGAGAGGCTCGCAAGTCCGACCACGGTGATCAGCAGCAGATACCAGGCGCCCAGGGCGAGTCCTGCGGTGGTGGACCGCCACTTGAGGTATTCGCGGATGCGCCGAAACGACTGGCGGTCCTGAGGGAGAATGGTCGTGAAGATGTCGGGAAGAAACAGCCCCTGACTGGTGTTCTCCGATCCCCAAGAGGTCTCCCGCGTGCTGGCGAGCCCGCCGAGCACACCCGTCTTGAGCGGGCCGCTCTGGCGGGCGCTGGAGATGAAGATCCCGCGCAATAACGGGGTCTCCAGATAGGGGGTCTCGTGGAAGGCGCCGGTGACGAAGGCCGCGATAGCCGGGCCCAAACGCTCGAATTCGTCCGGGAAGAGCATCGCCCGGCCGGCATTCCCGGCGGCGCCATAGGATAGACGCAGGCGTGCCTCCTTGAGCCGCTGCGTCACCTGGTGTATGGCGTCGGTCAGAAAATCCGCCGGTCGGCGGTTGGTTGATTCATTGAGCAGACCGACCACCTGACCCCGCGCACCGGCAGGCAGGAGCTGGCTCAGGGCGCTCATGCCGAAGACCAGGTCCATTTTGGTGAGCAGCAGATAAACGGGGAAGCGGGTGCCGAGTACCCGCATCAGCTGATCGATACGCCGACGCAGCACGCGCCCGTACTCGCTCAGGGCGTCCTCGTCGCCGGCCAGCAGTCGGTCCGCCGGGAGTGTCACAATCAGGCCGTTGAGTGGTTCCTTGCGGCGGTATTTGGCCAAAAGGGTCAGGAAATCCTCCCACTCCAGTTGGTCTTCCTTATCCCGTGGGACGGCATAGCGCCCCGCGGTGTCGAGCATGACGGCATCGGCAAAGAACCACCAGTCGCAGTTGCGGGTGGCGCCGGTGCGCACGGCCGGGTCGGCATCAGTGAGAATGCTCGGCAGGCGGGAACTGGTGAGCGCGGCCGTCTTTCCCGAGCCCGTGTCACCCAGCATCATGAACCAGGGTCGGGCATACAGCGGGTCGCGATTATGCTGCCGGGGGGCGGCGCGCAAGGTGGCGATGGCAGCGCTCCAGCGCTCCTCCAGGTCAAGCAGACGCTGGGGTTTGCGTTGCGCTGATTCCGCGCTGACGCTCAGGTCTTGGGCGACGACACGCTTGACGAACGCCCGTTCGCGGCGCCGCAAGAAATAGCGCCGCAAGAAAAAGACCAGCACGAAGATGAACAGGGCGGCGGCGATGGCGAGCAGGGCGACCCAGTTGGGCCAGCCACGATACTGGGCCAGGAGCAGGCCGCCGAACCCAATTGCCGCCAGCACGACCAGCAACAGCAGGGCCTTAAGGATCGACATCAGGAGTTTGGTCATGTCAGGCGTCGTGGCAAATGGGTGCGGCAGGCGGAGGTCATGTCAATGACTTAAGCCAACTATTGACGAACAGGTTCAATCGGGTGGCATACGCGTAATAGACCATGACGGCCAACAGGACGGGAACACCCGCGAGCAGCAGTGACCGCATGACGCGGTGCTGCTTGCGTGGTGACGCGCTCAGCCTTTTCTGTCCATAGACGTCGGGCACGAGGCGGTCCAGTGCGGCAATGGCGTCCAGGCCCAGCCGGGCGATCGTCTCACTGGTCAGCTGCGCCAGCCGCTGGCGGTCCGACTCACGGAAATACGCGCCCTTGAAGCCGAGGACCAGGCAGGTGGCATAGACCTCGTGCACCTCACGCGCCTCGCGGGGGTCATCGTCCGGCGGCACCTCGACGCTCGGGGAGGTCGGCGCCAGCCCCGTCGAAGCGGCGGATACCATCGATCGCTCCAGCGTCTCCCAGTCAGACGGCTCCACCGCGGCTGGCGGCGGTGTCAACGGTCCCAGCCTGGCGTTTAGCCGCTCGAGATGGGCGAAGAACTCAACGCCGGCATTGGGTTGGTCGAAACGGGCCTGTTGCAGGCTAGGACGCAGCCAGTGGGCCCGTTCGCTCCAGTTGGAGTTGAGGATGGCTTCGTCGGCGAAGGCGCAGACCGCAAACAGGGCCTCCTCGGCATACCGGTTGCCTGCGTGTTGCGCCTTGGCCATGGCTTGGTCGAGTAGCCGGTCCATATCCTCTCGCGCCGTCTGATAGGGCGTGGTGGCCAGGGTGGCATCGCTCCCCAGCAGGGCCGCGAAGGTCAGGGCCGGCAAAAAGTCGTCAATCAGTGCCACGGATCACCTCGCCAACACGGCCAATTGGGCATCGAGGTCCGTCGGTGCATCGCCCCAGAACATGGACAGACTCTGCGCCTTGATCACCTCGTCCCACTGGGCACCGGCCATCGCGACACGGAAATAACAGGTGCTCGGGCGCCGCGGCAGACCGGCCGGCGGCAGTTCGGAGGGCGTCAGCGACAGGCCGGGCAAGGCGCGGACCAGGAGCGAATCCAGCGTGCTGCTGGCGGACAGCTTGAGCGCATGCCGTGCCTTGGTGCGCAGGGTGGCAGGCTCCAGGGAATCGGCATGCAGTACCAGCCAGACCTCCCCACCGGTAGCTTGGGTTTGCGCGAGCACCTGATCCGGGACCACGGCGGTCCATAAGGGCTCAGCGTAATTGAACCGGACCACGGAACGGGGTGCGGCCGAGATCTTGCCCAGCAGGCCGTGGATGCAATCGCTGGTGGCCTGGAAGCAGTGGCCCAGGTCGTCATGATCGTAGGGTGGAACGACCGCCTCATTCTGCCAGTTCTTACCCAGGGCATCGAGCTCCGAGGAGAAGATGGAAAGCTCCCCCACCAGCTCACGCAGCGTGCCATAGGTGTGCCACGGCGACTGACCGGGCGCCGCGGTGACCAGGTCAAGCCGCGCGGCATACCGGGCGATCGTTCGCAAAGCCATCAAGAGCAAGGTGAAATCGGCGGAGAGGCTATCGCGACCGGAGAGATTCTTGTAACCCTCGATGCTGCCGGCCTTGCCCAGGAGGTGATCGCGTAGTTCCCGGATGATGGTGGACAGGGTGGGAGAGGCGCCGAGGCTCAGGCAAGGCCCGACGTAGGTGGGATCGAGGATCACCTGATCACCGTCGCGCTTCAACCTGGCCAGCGGGATGAGTTCGAGTTCCCCGGCCTGCTCCAGTTCATGGTCGAACACCAGATTAAGCACATAGGACAGTCGCCGGAGCGCCGCCGGGGGGCCGTCACCGTAGAGGTCAGGGACCTGGCTCGGCTGCGCCGGCGCGACCAGTCGGGTGGGGGCCGCCGCCATGTTGGCGGCGTTGTCGGACACCGTGACGTTGTGCCCGGCGGGCTTGGCGCTGCGCACGCCGATGCAGACGACGCTGCTGCGATCGGCCGGGATGGTGTCCGGTCCGATGATCCGGCTCGCACACACGGCATTGTCGGGGACGCTGATCAGGGTGGCCTGGTTGGGCAGCAGCAGGCTGATGGCGTTGATTTCCAGTCGTCCGGAGGCCAGGGCCGTTTCGTTAAGGCCACCCGCGGCCAGCCCCCAGAAATAGGGGCGCAGGTGTGTGAGCAGGGGTGCTAAGACCTCCGAGGCCTGCTGGCTCAGGATCTGGAAGTGTTGGGGCTGCAGAAACAGTCCCTGATGCCAGTAAACCGGACCGTTCGCCATCAGTTGAGCCCCATGCGTTGTATTGAGTTGGCGGATAGCAGCACATTCATGGTCAAGGGGCCGGGGTTGTAGACCGATGAGATCGACCAGACATGCAGCCGGCTCTTGAGGATCGGGTAACTGTCGAGCAACGCACTGTTGCCCGGTTGCAGCTGATAGTAACCGGCCACCAGCGCCACGTTGACTGCCCCTTCCGCGCGGTCGAAGACCTGCGTGGATTCCTCTCCCGGCGTGATGAACAGGCGCTGCACGTCGGCGACACTGGGATCGAAGTTCTCGCACTGGAGGAGCTTAGTGAGACCCCCGACCGTTCTCGCTAGCTCCTGGAATAACGTGGGCGTCTTGAGTTGGTAGACGCACAACAGGATGGTATGGTTGTCGCCCTCGAAGGGGTTGAGATCCGCTGCTGCCGTCAGCTTGATGGTCAGCGCCTTGGGCATGTAGGTCCAGACGAGCTGGCTGGCGCTGGGGGCGTTTTGCGCGATCTCCCAGGGCTTGGGTGGCGGTGGCGGTTTGCTCGCGCAGGCGAGTTGAGCGGCAGCGAGACCGACTGCCAGAACGATGGCGAACAGCCGGTGGCTGGCGATCGCCTCCAGCCCGTCCGGCATGGGTGACCAAAGGGCCCTGGCCCCGGCGTTCAGATCGCGTTTCTCTCTGGTAAAACCCACTAATCGAGGAACGTTCATGTGTCAGTCGCTAGCGGCTAGACCAGGGTCATGGAAAAGACTTCGGGATCGTCGACATCCGGGAAGGGACCAAAGATCAGTGCATCCGGGGTCTGGGTGACACGTACAAAATAGGATTGCGCGGGCGATAGCTGATTTTTTGCACCCCAGGCGGAAAACTCCCGCTCGCCGAGGGTGATCTTCATGTCCTGCACCGGGTAATGCAAGGTGGACTTGTTCGGGATGACCCCCGCCAGACCGACGCCATGGGCGTCCGGCGCTGCGCCGGCGCTGCCGGTACAGCCAAAAAAGGCCCCCTGCCAAGGGTCCTGTCCCGGCCCTACCTCGAACCAGAGCCCGAGTCCCGGCAGCGGATGCACGGCCAGGCGATAGTCTTGGCGCAGTTCCTGGCGCTTGGCATTGGCCCGCACCAAGGCCTTGGTCCCGAGTCCCGACAGCACCACCTCGGCCGCACCCAAGGGGGTCGGCAGTGAGCCCGGGTCCAGCGTACCGCCGCTGGGGGAGATGAGGATGGGGAAGTCGCTCCCATGGGCGGACTGGGCCGCCAGTGCGAGCAGCGCCAAGCCTTGGCGGGTCGCCGGTTCGGCGAAGCGGGCGGTCTGGCCAACGATGATCCAGGCCGCGCAGTGGTCCCTGGTCAGCTCGCTAATGGCACCGGCCCAGGCAAAGTTGGCGAGATCGTCTTCCCAGAAGTGACCGCCCGGCGCCAGCCCGTAGTGAGCCAGTTCCTCGAAAATCAGCCGCCCGAGACCCTCGTTTTTCTCCAGAATACTGATCCATACCGATTTCTTCACGATCGACTCCCCGGTGGGCGATAGCGATGACGGGTGCAAATGGCGGCCGGTGCCGGGCGCCTCAGTCAAAATCCAGGGTGAAGTCCCCCGCCTCGCCGACATCCAGATGGACGGCGGCGGGCATGGCACCATCCGTCATATGACTCAGAATGGCCTGGGACAGACGCGGCAGAATGGTACCATCGACGATGTATTGGATGTTACGGGCACCGGTTTCCACCTCCGTGCAGCGGGCCGCAAGCTGCTCGACGGTCTGGTCGGTATAGGTCAGCTGCATCTTGTTGTTGGCCAGGAGGCGCGCGGCCAGGGCGTCCAGCTTGAGCCTGGAGACCCGCTGCATGGCATCACCCGACAGACTCCGATAGGGCACGATCGTCATCCGGGCCAGCAGGGCCGGCTTGAAATGCTCCGACAGCAGCGGGCGGATCGTCTCGATCAGGGTTCCTTGGTCCAGGTCGGCGCCATCCTTGGTCATTTCCTGGATCACGTCCGAGGCCAGATTGGAGGTGAGCATGATCACCGTGTTGCGAAAGCTGATCTCCTTGCCCTCGCCGTCGGTCATGGACCCCTTGTCGAAGGCCTGATAGAAGAGGTTCAGCACATCCAGGTGGGCCTTTTCGACCTCGTCAAGGAGCACCACCGAATACGGCCTTTGCCGGACCGCCTCGGTGAGCATGCCGCCCTCCCCGTAGCCCACATAACCCGGCGGTGAACCGATCAGGCGCGAGACCGTGTTCCGCTCCTGGAATTCGCTCATATTGATGGAGACGACGCTCTGCTCGTCGCCGAACAGGATGTCCGCCAACGCCAGGCCGGTTTCGGTCTTGCCGACGCCGGAAGGGCCGACCAAGAGGAAGACCCCATGGGGTTGCTCGGGGGCACGCAGACCAGCCCGGGCGGACTTGATGACCTCCGCGACCCCAGCAATGGCGGCGTCCTGACCCTTGATCCGCTCCCCCAGGCGGCGTTCCAGATCGATTACCAAGGCGGCCTGCTCACGCGCCATCTTACCGGCCGGAATACCCGTCCAGTCGCTGACCACCCGGGCGACGACATCCGGTGTCACCTCAATGGCGACCAGGCCGTCACCGACCCGGGCCGCCTGATAGGTCGACTTGGCGGACTCGCAGGCGGTGCGCAGCGCCTCCAGATCGGCCGCCGCGGGCTCCCCCAGGGCCGCGTTCATCGCCGCGCGTGCGGCGATCAGCCCATGCGCCGCGTTGCGTTCCTGTTGCCAGGCCGCGCGCAGGGTCTCGGCCTGGCTGGTGGCGCCGGCGATCTGCTCCTCCAGGACGCGGATGCGAGGGGCGTCGACCGCGGCCCCATCGGCCTGGTCACGCATCAGGGTGCGCCGCTCGCGCTCGGCGGCCTGGATGCCACGTTCGATATCCTCCAGCTCGGCCGGCTGGGAGGACAGACTGACCTTGACGCGGGCGCAGGCCGTATCGATCAGGTCGATCGCCTTGTCCGGCAGGAAACGGCCCTGGATGAAACGGTTGGAAAACTCCGCCGCGCTCACCAGGGCATCGTCGCGGATAATGACCGAATGGGCCTTTTCATAGGAATCGCGCAGCCCGCGCAGGATCAGGGTCGTGGTCTCGACACTGGGCTCGTCCAGCTTCACCAGCTGAAAGCGCCGGGCCAGGGCCGGGTCCTTCTCGAAATATTTTTTGTATTCGGTCCAGGTGGTCGCGGCGCAGGTCCTGATCTCGCCGCGCGCCAACGCCGGCTTCAGCAGATTGGCCGCATCTGAGCCGCCCGCGGTACCGCCCGCGCCAATCAGGGTGTGGGCCTCATCAATGAATAGCACGATGGGGGTGGCGCTCGACTTGATCTCGTCCAGCACCCCCTTGAGGCGCCGTTCGAATTCACCCTTCATACCGGCCCCGGCCTCCAGCAGGCCCATATCCAGCGACAGCAGTGAGACGCCATCCAGCGCCTCGGGCACGTCGCCCTGGGTGATGCGCAGGGCCAGGCCCTCGATGACGGCCGTCTTGCCCACGCCGGGTTCGCCGACCAGGATGGGGTTGTTCTTGCGGCGACGGGCGAGGATGTCGACGATCTGACGGATCTCCACATCCCGGCCGAACACGGCATCGATCTTTCCGGCCTTGGCCTTGGCCGTGAAGTCCTCGCAGAATTTGGCGATGAAACTCTCCCCGGCCGCGCTGCCCCGGGCCGCGGCTGCGGTGGCGGCACCCTGGGCGGGCCGTTCACCCGCGTCCTCGGTGGACACCTTGGCCAATTCCCAGAAGTCCTTTTGCAGCGCCTCGCGGTTGATCGGCGCCAGCAGATCGGTATAGCCGCCCTGGGCATAGAGGGCCGGCTTGCGCAGAAAGGCGAGCAGCAGGGCGCCGGTGCGTATCCGCGCGAGCCCCAGGTCCAGCGATGCCACCAGCCAGGCGGATTCGAGCAACTCCATGAGCAAGGGGGAGAAGACCGGCCGCGATGAGTTGCCGGAGCGGAAATCATCCAGGCTGTCGTTCAGCGCGGACTTGAACCGGCCGCTATCCACCCCGAAGCGTGCGAGGGCCAGTGGCAGGTCCGTCTGTTGGTCTTGAAGACAGGACAGCAGCAGGTGCTCCACTGTCACTTCATAGTTGGTGCGGTTCACCGTGAGTCCCGCGGCGGCATGCAGGCAGGCCGTGCAGGTGCTGTTGCATTTGTCGAGCAGGGCCTTGATGTCAACAGTGATCATGGATGGATACCTTGCGCAGCGTGTGTTCCGACATCCGGCGGCAGTCGGGGTAGAGTGCGTAAACGCTCTCCCCGGGCGCCGGCGTCATCCAGGCGTCTTGTCCCAGGGAGCACCAATCGGGATCACCCAGGCGGGCGGGCCGAGCCTCGTCCGGACTCAGAATCAATTCCAGGTCGAATTCAAGTGGCTGGGTGCACCAGAAGCGGATCAGCATCACCAACTCATCATAATCCGGCCCCCCCAGTCGGTAGCGCCGAAAGGTCGTGGCGCGCAATGGGCCGATGCGGATGTGGATCTTACCCATGGCGTCACCGACCTGACTGCCGATCCAGGTCGTTTCACCCAATACCCCGTTACCTTCGCCGAGCTGCCACTGTTGGTCGAGGGGAATCTCCGCGGTCCGCGGCTGGCATTGCGTAATGGCCACGCCGGCATCGAGCTGGTCGGCCAGCAGGCATTTCAGGCCAGCCGCGGAGCGCGGAAACTGCGTGAGCAAGCCAATCGCGCGCAGCAATGCACCGGGGTGGCGGAAGGGCCGTTGGAGCAGCTCCGGGTGACCCAATCCGGCGAGGGCGTACAGGCGGGTGAGGACATCTTGGTCCTGCTCCTCGCACACCTGATGGATCAGCTTGTAGTGGTGGTCGGCCAGGACGTAAAGAACAAAGAAGCCATGATTCACGACGTCCAGAAAATCGCGGCTGACGCTCTGGTCCTCACGCTGTTCGTCGAGCAGTTCCTCCGTATAGAAGGTCGGCAGCGGTGAGGAGGGGCCGTAAAGCCCGAGGAAATTGGCGGTCAGCTGGAACCGGCGGGCCGTCGCCGCGTCGGCCGGAAGCTCGCTGATGGCATCAAGGTCCGTGGCGGGGAATCCCAGTGAGAGATGGGGACGGATGCGCAGTTGATCGCGAAGAAATGCCCGCTCCCCCTCCTTGCCCGGCTGGCCATGTGCCCGCCTGAGCAGTTTCACCGCCTGGATAAACGAGAAGGTACGCGGGGCCGCCAGTAACCGATTTAGGATCGAGGGGGACTCGCGACGCTCCGTCATCACCGGCGGATTCATAGCAGGACCCGATCGCCCAGGCGCGCCGGCCAGGTGAATCTCAGCTTACGATTGGTGTCCTCGACGGTCATCTTCGTGAAGCTGTTGATGGCGGCATAGTTTCCCAAAAAGACGTCCAGGATGGAACCGAACAGGAACAGATCACCCTCGCCGATGAAACCCGCCAGGCGCAGTTGAATGTTGATCTCCTGACCACGCAACAGGTAGCCCTGCAAGAAGCGATCGGCAGCACGTAGATCCAGGCTGTCGATGGCCTCGATCCGCTTGGTGTTGGCGAGCACCGCCTCCCGATTACGGGTCTCCTGAAAGATATAGAGCTTGAGCATCGCGCGCAGATTCTCGGCCGCGGCGAGCGACTGATAGTTCAAAAAGACGTGCGAGAGCAGACGCCAGAGTACATTCTTGCCCAGTGGCGGCTGAACCTGGGCGGTCGGTGAGCTCAGGTTGGCGAAGTCCGCGAGGATCGGCGAGGACTCGGTCGGCATCCGGATGTCACCGGCCCGCAGTGTTTCAGGTAACGCGGCATTGCTGCACAGCGCCTCGATTGAGAGTGTTTCAGGTTTAGGTACGCCCTGCGCCCCGGGATCGGCGACGGACAAATACAGTTCGGCCTGGCCACCGATGGGTGCCAACCGGTGGTGGAGTGCGTAAACGGGTTTGGCTTCTGCCTGCGGATTAAAATGTTCAAAGGGCAGATAGTCCCGCTGACTCACCCCACCCTGGATGAAACCGGTCACCTTGGTGACCGAGTGAATCTGATAATGCCGGGGATTGGCGCCGCTCGGGCGCAGCAGATAGTCCGGCCGCCGGTGGTCGAGCAGCAGGGGGTCCGTATGATGGGGAAAGAGGTTCAGCGCCGGGGTGACGAAGAGCTGGAAGTGCTCGCGGCGCATCGGCGGTGCCGCGGCCGGGAGATTGGCGAATTCGAATTCCAGGCTGAAGCCGGTGCCGACCCCATGCTGTGACAGCGCCGCGAGCCCGGTCACATCAAAAAACAGAAATTTTTCCGGCAGCGCGAAATACTCCTGAAGGATGCGATAGCCGGGGAACGAACGGGTCGGATACGGCAGGAGCGCCTCCGTTTCCTTAAAGCCGACGGGGGTAAGGGCCGCCGTCCCCAGCGGGATGACGGTACCATCCGGGGCGATGAGCCGCAGATCCCGTACATGGGTCAGGATCAACCAATTGCGTTGGGACGCCTCGGTATAGACCCCGGCCAGATGCAGGCGCAGTGTCTTCAGTGGGCTGGCCCGCAGGTCCAGTCCACCCAATGACAGGTCGATCCGCAGCAGGCCATGACCGGCACCCGGCGCGGTAAAGACGACATTGGTAATGGTGATGGGTGAGAGTTCGACCTCCTGGCAGGTCGTGAAGGTGCAGCGCGTCCCCTGCGTTTCCAGTGAGTCGATGGCGGTGCCCTGCTTGACGATGCTGTACTGGCGCAGACTCGGCTTCGGGGTGAACTGGATCAGGGTCGCCGCTGGTATGTGGCTCAGGTAGTGCGGAAAAATCAGTTGGATGAGACCGTGCAGGATTTCGGGGAAATCGCTGTCCAGCTTTTCATTCAGCAGGCCGGCGAGGAACGCGGTGCCTTCCAGGATGCGCTCCACATCGGGATCGGCCGACTGACCGGCGAGCAGTGGGGCGAGGCCGGGGTGGACGGCGGCGAATTCCGCTGCCAATTGGCGCAGATGGGAGAGTTCCTGCTGATAGTATTTGTCGATCACCGCGGGTTACTCCAGGACCTCAATGCGTCCGTCGGCGTTGAGCACGGCCTCGAACACGACCGGGACCTTCTTGTCATTGACCTTGATACTGGCAGCCAACTTGAAGGCGATGACAAAGGGGCTGTCGGCCTTGGCCTGATGGGTCACCGTGACCTCGACCAGGCGTGGTTCGTATTTGGCGATGACCTTACCGAGGGTCTCCTCGATCTCCGGCAGGGTATCGCTGTCAAAGGTGCTGCCAATGCTGGTGAAGTCGGGGATGCCAAAGTCCGGGGCGATCGGTACGCTGCCCTGGCGCGTGTTCAGGATCTCCATGAGATGGCGCAGCACCGAGGCAATCGCCGCCTGAGGCTCGGATTCGCCCCGCCAGGAGGGGTCCAGTTCGATGGCGCGCAGCCGCTCGAGCAGTCGCTTTTCCTGCATCTTGACTCCCGCCGGTGATGACGCGGCCGGTGCGATCACGCCCCGCGGGCGCCTCGGTGGGGAGGCGCCCGGTCGGACCCGTCGCGCCCTCAGGCCTTCCAGTTATCTGTATACTCGATGTTCCCGTCGGTATAGGTCCAGGTGATCTTGGAATAGGTCCAGGACACCTCTTCCATGTCGTGATAAGGCTTGTCTTCAGGCAGGAAGGTCATCGGTGTGTATTCCCGCATGGTGACGATGATGGCCTCCTCCAGCTTGATGGTGAAATATTTCTCCTCGGTGCCATCGCTCTTGATGCGGTAGTAATCGATCTCCACCGTACATTGCTCACCGGTGCAACAGGTCTTGAACAACTTGGGCGAGGATTGGTCCTTGTGCTTGGTGAAGGTCAGTGGGTGGTGGATACGCTGTCCGGTCGGCAGACCGGTGTGCGTATCCTTTGGGATCTCGACCGTATGATCGCCGGCGTAAATCAGGATCTTGTCTTTCTTGTCGCCGCCCTGGGGGCAATCGCCTTTGATGTCACCCTGACTCTTGCCGGTGACCTTTGCATATGCCGTCAATGCCATGATAGTTGCCTCTTGCGCGTGATGATTGATGTCAGATCGCGGTGCCGGCTGCCCACTTTAGCAGCCGCCGCGAACCGCTACTGGCGACGCCCGTGGCTTCTGCACACCGTCCTGCTGCCCGATGCCGGCCGCCCGAGCGCGCGTGATCCGGCCGATCCGCGGCGCCTATTCCTTGTCCAGCTTGCCGACCAGCGACAGGGTGAAGCTGGCGCCCATGTACTTGAAATGCGGCCTGGCCTTGAGTGTGACCGAATACCAACCAGGGTCGCCGGCGACATCATTGACCTCGATCTGGGCCATGCGCAGCGGACGCTTGCTGCGGGTCTCCGGGTCCGGATTGTCCATCTCCGTCACATACTGGCTGATCCAGGTATTGAGTTCGCGCTCCAGGTCCCCACGCTCCTTCCAGGTACCGATGTTCTCACGCTGGATCACCTTGATATAGTGGGCGAGACGGTTCATCACCATCATATAGGGCAATTGCGTGGACAGCTTGAAATTCAACTCCGCGGCCTTGCCCTCCGGCGTATCCGGAAAGACCTTGGCCTTCTGCGCCGAGTTGGCGGAGAAAAAGGCCGCGTTGTCCGAGCCCTTACGCATGGTCAAGGCGATAAATCCCTCTTCCGCCAGCTCATATTCGCGACGCTCCGAGATGAGCACCTGGGTCGGAATCTTGGTTTGGGTTTGACCCATGGCCTCGAACTGATACAGCGGCAGGTCGCCCACCTCGCCGCCGCCCTGTGGACCGATGATGTTGGCGCACCAGCGATACTTCGCGAAACTGTCCGTCAGGCGCGAGGCAAAGGCGAAGGCGGTATTACCCCAGCAGAAATCGTCGTTGTCCTGCACCTCCTCGACAAAGGTGAAGGCCTTGGTCGGCAAGGTAGCGGGCGAATAGGGAAGACGCAGCAGGAACTTCGGCAGGGTCAGGCCGACATAGCGGGCATCCTCGGTCTCGCGGAATGAACGCCATTTCGTGTATTGCGGCATCTCGAAGATGGAATGAAGGTCTTTGAGATTGGGGAGTTGCTCCCACGTCTCGATGCCAAAGAACTCCTTGCCGGCCGCCGCAATGAAGGGGGCATGCGACATGGCGGAGACGGCGGCCACGTCTTTCAGGAGCTGGACGTCCTGGGGGCCGGGCCCGAAATCGTAATTCGCCACCATGGCACCGATCGGTTGACCGCCGAACTGTCCATATTCCGCCGTATAGACCTGACGATAGAGGCCGGATTTGACGATCTCGGGGGCGTCTTCGAAGTCCGACAGCAGTTCCTGCTTGGTGACGTTGATGAACTGGAGCTTGACATTCTGGCGGAAGTCAGTGCGGTCGACCAGGAACTTGAGTGAGCGCCAGGTGCTTTCGAGTTTCTGAAACTCCTGCTCATGAATCACCGCATTGACCTGGGCGGACAGCTTCTGGTCGATCTCACCGATCATGTCATCGACCAGTGCCCCCGAGATCTTGACGTCCGGGCGGCCGGACACCAATTCCTTCAGAAAGGCCTGCAGACCGGCCTTGGTCATGGCGTAACCCTCGTCCGAGGGCTTGAGCTTGGAGGCCTCGACGATTTCGTCAAGCAGGTCGCTGGTGGCGACCGCCGCTGCGGTGTCAGCCGGTTGGGCTTGGGTTTGTTCCTCGGCCATGGCGGTGGTTACCTTGCAAAATTTAACTTTAAGTTCCGGGGCGACCGGCGTCAGGTCTGGCGCCAACGCGCCGCACCGCTGCTTTCACACCGGCGGCGCTGGGTGGTCGTCAACCTTCAATACCGAGTTCGTGGAGCAGCTTGGCGCGAACTCCCTCGTCCTTGACCAAGTCCTGGACCTTCTTGCGGAAATCCGGGACATTGGCGAGTGGCCCCTTGAGCGCCTTGAGCGCCTCGCGCAGTTCCAGCAGCTTGGCCAGTTCCGGAATCTTCTGCGCCAGGGCGTCCGGCTCGAAGTCCTTCATGCTGCGGATGTCCAGATTCACTGCCATCTGGTCATCGTCCTTGCCGGAGAGCTTGTTGGGTACACTCAGGGTCAGATTCAGGCCCTGACCCTTGAGTACGTCATTGAAGGTATCCTTGTCGATGGCAACCGGGTCACGATCCTCCAGCATGCGATCATCGGTGCGTTGCGTGAAGTCGCCGAGAATGAGCAGTTTGAGCGGCAGCTCGACCTCTTCCTTGGCGTCGCCGGTGGCCGGCCGATAGACAATATTGACGCGCTCCTTGGGAGCGACTGAGCCTTCTTTCATCGTCAAATGACTCCTCTGTGCCGAGTGGGTGTGGGGTCAGATCGGGCGACCGTCCTGGTTCATGGCGGCAGATTCATGGCTGCCGAGGGTTGCATGAGGCCAATGTCCACGGCGAGGCGGCGGGCCTTGGCCAGGTCCTCGTCCGCGCCCCGACCGGCCAAGGCGTGGTGACAACCCAGCAGCAGTTCCAACGCCAGGTCCGGCTGCCAGGTCGTCAGCCCCCGCGACGCAATCTCAGCCAGCAGGTGCTCGGCCAGGGCGGCGGCGAGATCGAACCGTTGGGCACGGCCCAACAGACCCATTTGGGCATGGCGCAGCCGCAGTCGCGAGGCCCCGTCCGCGGCCGCGTGGATGGCCGCGGTGAGGTCGTCCAAGGCGCCGCCCTGGTCAGCGGCCGCGAAGCGCTCCTGCGCCCGTCCGATCGCCGTGGCGACTGGGTCGGCCGCCCCCTGGGTCCCATGTGCAGACTGCAGGTCGCCGATCCAAGACTGCGTCTGGGGGTCGGCGAAGGGGGTCCCGTCGGCGAAGGCCAGCCGGTCCACCCCGGGCAGCCGGACCAGCAGACTGCTCAACTCGGCACGGATCGCGGCGCGGGCTGCGGTGTAGTCCGCCCCCAGACCCTCCAGCGCCGTGTCGAGCAGTCGATGTAGATCGAACCAGAAAATGGCCCCGGTGAATTGCTCCTCGATCATCGTCGCCGCCTCCATGAAACGCCCCGCGTTCAATTGGGCCAGCAGCGCGGACTTGATGGCCTCATCCGGGGCCGGGATCAGGGTCTGACCGCCCTGGCTAGGCGGTACCTTCGCCACCCTGAGCCAGGCGCCGAGCCGGTTTGCCTTCCAAGTCCAGGGGTCGGCGAGTGCCTCGGCCCGGCTCAATTGGGCGAAGTTCAGGGCGGCGGCGGCCAATGCCGCGCGGGCCGTCTCGAGCGTCTCGCCCCGCGGTGCCGTTGGCCCGGACGGGCTGGTCGCGCCCGGCGCTGTCCCGGTTGGGACCGGGGCGGGCGGTGCTGTCGCGTGGGGTTGGTCTGGCGGGGGCGCCGGCGGGGGCACGGCCGGCGGCGGCTCGACTGGGAGGCCTTGCAGCTTGCCGATCAACTCCCGCAGTGACCCACAATCGGGTAGCAACGCCGCCATGGTCTGGTCCAGTGCACTGATACCCTCGGTCAGTGACTGGTGAAGTGCCGGGGGCAAGGGTGCCGCGGGGGGATTGCCCTGGAGCCAACCTGTGGTCTCGTCCCGCCACCAGTTCAGCGCGTTGACACGTCCGCGCAAGCGCTTCAGTGGCGGGAAGGCATCCGCCCAATAGGTCTCCAAGAGGTCGCGCAAGACCTGCAACCCCGCCGCTAGCCCCGCCAGCCCCTCCAGATGGGTCTGGCCGACCGCCAGATAGGTCGCCGCCTGCAGGTCCTTGGACCGGGTGGCCAGGATCCGCGCCGCCAGTTCAACGACGCGCGGCCAAACCACCGGCTCGGTCTGGGTGACGGAACTGAGCTTGCCGATCTCGGTCAGCAGATCGGCGTAATCCGTGTCGTAACGGGCGTCTTCCCCGGCCGGTGCAGGGCCAGGGACGGGGGTTTTCCCAAGGTGCGAAATATCCAATCGTCGACCTATCTGCCTGGGTGTAGGGGATCAGCGCCACGGGTATGGACGGCATTAAACCACAGGAATCTTTGGCTGTACTATGGCAACGTGCGTCCCAGATCGCCTTAATAGGTGCTGGTTTGCGGGATGCAAGGGCGTCGGGCGGCAACAGCGGCGAGCCCCGAGCGCCGGCGAGGCCCGCGTCTGGTCCCGGGCGATGGCTCCGCGGGGGCCTGGCCGCACCCCCGATGACTCCTGATGGACGCTTCATCAGCGTCCGTGCCCGTGGACTTGCCGGCGCGCCGCGTGGCCTCATATCGGCAGCAGCCGCCCGCCACTGCGGTCTCACCCCGTGCACATCACGCAGGTCGCGCCATGCCCCCACTGACGGAGAACACCTTCACCTTCGAGAGTATGGGCCTCGCCCCTGAGACCTTTGCGGTCGTGCGCTTCACCGGCGAAGAGGCCCTCTCGACCCTGTACCGTTTCGACCTCCTGTTGGCCGCGCAGCGGGCGGACCTCGACCTGGCCGCCGTCCTCCAGCAACCGGCCACCTTCACCATCAAAGGTCCATTGACCGGCGGCGCCGACCTCCCCTATCACGGCATCCTGGCGAACTTCGAGCAACTGCATCAGGCCGGCCAGTACTATTTTTACCGGGCCGAGTTACGACCGCGACTCTGGGGGCTCACCCTAACCCGCCACAATCAGGTCTTTCTCGATCAGACCATCGCCCAGGTCATGGCCCAGGTGCTGCATGACGGCGGGCTGGAACTGGGGTTGGACGTCGAATTGCGTCGCATGACCAAATATCCGGCCTGGGACTACGTCTGCCAGTATGGCGAATCACATCTCGCTTTCTTTTCCCGCTGGCTGGAGTGGGCCGGCGCCTATTATTGGTTCGAGCAAGGCGCCCAGGCCGAAAAGTTGATCGTCACCGACAACTTGATGGCCCATACACCGATGCCCGGCAAGGCGACCGTGCGCTATTCGCCCATCTCCGGTCTGGATGCGGCCGGCGCGGGTCAGATCGTGGCGGCGTTCAGCCTGCAGCAACGCCCGGTGCCGCACAACGTACTGCTCAAGGATTACAACTATATGAAGCCGCACCTTGACCTGCAGGCGCAGGCCGAGGTCCAGCAACAGGGGCGGGGCGAGGTCTATCTATATGCCGAGCACTTCCTCGACGCGGCGGTCGGGGCGCGCCTCGCGACGGTGCGCGCGGATGAGTTGCGGTGCCGGGAGCGAGTCGGCGAAGGGACCTCCCAGGTCCCCACCCTGAGCCCCGGTTACCTCTTTACCCTGGCGGGACATTTTCGCGACGACTTCAACCAGACCTACCTAACCACCAGCGTACGCCACGAGGGCCGCCAGCCCGGTTATCTGCATGGCGGCTTGGGTGTCCAAGACCCGGCAGAGGGTGATCGACTCTTCTACCGCAATACCTTCCAATGCATCCCCGCCGCCACCCAATTCCGGCCGGGCCGGGTAACGCCGCGCCCGCGTATCCACGGCACCATCCCGGCCCGGATCGATGCCGCGAGCTCCGGTCAATACCCGCAACTGGATCAATACGGACGCTACAAGGTCATCCTGCCCTTCGATCTGTCGGGCCGCGGCGGCGGCCAGGCCTCGGCTTGGCTGCGCATGGCCACCCCCTATGCCGGCAGCAATCATGGCATGAATTTCCCGCTCAACAAGGATACCGAGGTCGCACTGTCCTTCTTCGACGGCGATCCGGATCGCCCCTACATCCTCGCCGCCATGGTCAATCCCAGCACCCCGAGCGTGGTCAACGACCAATCCCAGACCCAATGCCGGATCACCACCGCCGGCCAGAACAGGCTCCATTTTTCGGACGAGCAGGGCAAGGAGTATATCCAACTCACCACGCCCAACGGCAATGTTGCGCTGAAAATCGGTTATCACGGTAGCGACGGTGCGGGTGGCGCCAATCAGGCGGGTGCGACGGCCGGTGCGGCAACGGGTTCCAGTTACCAGTCGAAAAATGCGATGTATCAGTCGCCGTTGGGTGGAAATGTGAGGGGCCAGCGGGTCCCATTTGCGGCCCCGACGCCCCTCGACACAGCGTCTCTCGCACTCACCCATGAAGGGTATGGCGGACGCCATCGTGCGCCTTTTGCGGGTGGCGTGATACCCAGGCCGCCATCGGCGACCCCGCCATCGGCGACCCCGCCATCGCCGTTTGGGGCGAACAATTCGACTTCGACTTATGTTCCGCCGCCGCCTGTACAGATTTCATGGCAGGGCACCGGGAGCTACGTGTTGGAGTGCGGAGGATTCGCCGAATCGATATTTGGCGACCAGACCACCACCGTGGTGGGCTCAACGAATACCTGGGTCGGCGGCTTGTATAGCACCGTGGTGGGCGGAGTGAATGCCACTTTGACCCTTGGTGCGAACACCCAATATACACTAGGCGGCGTGGTGGCCTTCAATGCGCCCGATAAACTCGAGTGCTCCGGCACCAAGAACTCATTCAGCAGCCTCGAAAACAAATTACATGGCGAGATAGCGGTCGTTGCGACTGCGGTAAGCAACGTAGAGGGTGAGGCGAACAAGATCAGTGGAATAAACACCAGACTCATGACCGCGGAACAGACGATCGCCGGGACCAGAACCGAGGTCACGGAGATGGCCGAGCATTTCAGAACAGAAGTGACTGAGTTGACAGAGACCATTAGCGAGACCTACGCGACGAAAGTGGCACTGACGGCGACTGAGGAAAAAGTCCGCGGGAAACTGTCTGAGGTTAGCAGCTCGGTGAATAAGGTCAGTGAAGAAGTGACGCGACTGCAGGGGGAAGTATCTGAAATCGACACGGCATGCAACAGGGTCGCCACTGAGGTCTCCGAAGTGGCGACCAATGTCAGCGTCATCTCCACCGTGATTGAAATGATGTGAGCCGGTGAGAGGCACCGAGCGATGACCCCGGGGCTTCGTGATGGCGAGGCGATCGGCAAACCGTGCCACGGCCATCCCGACTATTCTTTCACCATGAGGTTCATTGGCAATGTCTCAACAGACTGGTCCACTGTTCACCTTCGTCTCTGCCGGACTGGCCGCGGATACCTTCCAGGTCGTGCGCTTCACCGGCCTGGAGGCGCTCTCCACCCTCTACTGCTTCGAGATCCTGCTGATCTGCGGGCGCAGGGACATCGACCTCGATGCCGTGATCGAGCAGCCCGCCACCTTCACCATCAAGGCGGCCGGCCAACCGGCATTGCCCTATCACGGGATACTCTCCAATCTCGAGCAATGGCATGAGGCCGACCGCCATTACTTTTATCGCGCCGAGTTGCGACCGCGGCTCTGGTGGCTGACCCTGACCCGCCACAATCAGGTTTTCCTCAATCAGGCCCCCGCGCAGTTCCTCAGCCAGATCTTGCGTGACGGCGGCCTGGCACCGGGGCTGGACTTTGAGTTCCGCCGTACCAACGCCTACCCCGTCTGTGACTATGTGTGTCAATATGGCGAATCCGCGTTCGATTTCCTCTCCCGCTGGATGGAGTGGGGCGGCGCCTATTACTGGTTCGAGCAGAGCGAGCAAGCCGAGAAGATGATCGTTACCGACACCCGGATGGCCCACACCACTATGCCAGGAGCCAACGGGCTGCGCTATTCGCCCATCTCCGGCCTGGACGCCGTGGCGGGTCAGGTGGTGCAGGCATTGCGCATGCATGTGCGTCCAGTCCCACGCCAGGTCCGGCTCAAGGACTACAACTACATGAAACCCCACCTTGATCTACAGGGCCAGGCGGTGGTACAGGCGCGCGGTCGGGGCGAGGTCTATCTCTATGCCGAGCACTTCCTGGAGCAGGCGCAAGCCAATCGTTTGGCCACAGTCCGCGCGGAGGAGTTACGGTGCCGGCAACGCCTCTTCCAGGGAGAGTCCCAGGTCCCCACCCTGCGTCCTGGCTACACCTTCAGTCTGACCGGACATTTTCGTGACGACTTCAACCAGGACTACCTGACCACGTGGGTGAGCCACGAAGGCAGTCAGGCGCGCTATCTGCAAAGCGGCCTGGGCCTGCCAGGCGATGACCGCAACTCGCTGTTTTACCGTAATACCTTCCAGTGCATACCCGCCACCACCCAGTTCAGACCGCAGCGGCTGACCGCCTGGCCCCGTATTCACGGGACCATTCCCGCCCGTATCGATGCCGCCGGACTCGGTGACTACCCCGAACTGGATCAGTACGGACGCTACAAGGTCATCCTGCCCTTCGACCTGTCCGGGCGCGGCGACGGCAAGGCCTCGGCTTGGCTGCGTATGGCCACGCCCTATGCCGGCAGCAACCATGGAATGCATTTCCCGCTGACCAAGGATACCGAGGTTGCACTGTCCTTCTGTGATGGCGATCCGGACCGCCCGTTCATCCTCGCCGCCATGGTCAACCCCAGCACCCCGAGTGTCGTCAACGAGCAATCTCAGACCCAGTGCCGGATCACCACCAACGGCCGCAACACGCTGCATTTCTCAGACGAACCAGGCAGGCAGTACATTCATCTCACGACGCCGAGCGGCCAAGCCGCCCTGAAGATCGGCTATCACGGGGGCAGTGGTGCGAGTCCGGCAACCCCGACCACGAATGCGGCGAGTGGTGCAAGTGGCGCGACCTATGAACCGCACACCACGATGTATCAGGCAAATTTTGTAGTGACTCAGACTGGTCACGGTGCTGGTCACTATGCCCAGGTACCGACCGGGACGACCGCCCTGGGCCGCGGCTGCCAGCCTGACGCGACTGCGGCGGTAATGAATCGGCCATCCCGCTCACCGTTGGCGGTCAACAATGCCAGTGAGGGTGAGGGTGAGGATGACTCCAATATAGACATTTCCTGGAAGGCTGACGGCAAGTATTCGCTGGAGTGCGGCGCCAAGGCCGAGACGATCATGGGCGACGAATTCACCAGCATCCTAGGCGGTTCGGAAGAGGTCATCCTCGGATTCGATAATGCGACGGTGATGGGCTTGAAGACCGACCTGGTAGCGGGGGGCTTGGTCGAATATAACTTCCCCTCCAAGTGGGAGTGGTCTCCGTTAAAACATGAAATAAGTGAGGTCGAAACCAAATTAAAGACGCAGGTCACCGCGGTGGCCGCGGACGTCACCAAGTTGACCGGAAGGGTCACGACGGCAGAAACCGAGGTCGCCAAGATCACAGGCATCGAAACCAGGGTCACCACCGCGGAACAGGCCATCACTGATAACAAAGATGCGATCACCGCGACGGTGACTAAGATCCAGACTGAGGTCAATGACCTGACAGTCAGCATTAGCCAGACCTACGCGACGAAAACGCAACTGGCGGCGACTGAGGACAGGGTCAGCGCGGACCTGACTGAGGTTCGGGGCGCGGTGAGTCAGGTCAGTGGCGACGTGACGAAACTGCGGGCGGACGTATCGCAAATCGACGCGGCATGCAGCAGGGTCGCCACGGAGGTCGCCGAAGTGGCCACCAATGTAAGCGTCATCTCCGCCGTGATTGAAATGATGTGAGGCGGCGGTCGCTACTGAACGCATGCGCGGACGGGGGGCCGGTGCCAGAATTGATAGGCATCGCGTTTTGTGATGTGATGAGCGGGTAACCCCTGAGGGTAGTCGCCGCTGGCGAACGCGCAGCGGCGCAACCCGTCGGCACAGCTTGCACCGAGGTTTATCGAAAATGGCAGCAGACTCAGGCCCACTGTTCAAATTCGTCTCCACCGCACTGGACCCGGACACCTTCCAGGTCGTTCGCTTTACCGGCGTGGAGGGATTATCGACCCTGTATCGGTTCGAGGTCCTGCTGGTGTCCCCGCAAGACTCACTGGACCTGGAGTTGGTGCTGGCCAGTCCGGCCACCTTCAGCATCCAGACGGATGACAGCAGGCAAGCGGCCCCCTATCACGGTATCATCGAACAGTTCCAACAGTTGCAGAAGGTCGATGACCAGGTCGTCTACCGGGCGGTGCTCGTTCCCAAACTGTGGCGCTTGACCCAGACCCGCCACAACCAGATCTTTCTGGACCAGACGCCTCAGGAAATCATCGAGGCCTGTCTGCAGGACGGCGGCTTGTCCCCAACCGACTATGAGGTCCGGATCCAGACGCCGGGGCGACGCTGGAACTATGCCTGCCAGTACAATGAATCGCACTTCCAGTTCTTTTCGCACTGGGCCGAACGCTACGGCTATTACTATTACTTCGACCAAAGCGGCACCGCGGAGAAGCTGATCTTTACCGATACGCTCATGTCCCACGAACGGCTCGCGCAGTGCCCGACCCTGGGGTTTGCCCCGACCAGCGGTCTGGATGCCATGACCAGGCAGCAGGTGGTCAGGGACTTTAATCTCACACTCAATCCGCTGGCGCACAAGATCAAACTCAAGAACTACTATTACGAACGGCCCGATCTCGACCTGGAGGCTGAGGCGATTATCTCCGCCACCGGGGTGGGTGACATCTATACCTATGGCGAAAGTTTTCCGACCCGGGACGAGGGGCAACGGCTCGCGGCTATCCGGGCGCAGGAACACCTCTGCCGGCACCAACTGTTCGATGCCGGCAGTCAGGTCCCCTTTATCACGCCAGGCTATCGCTTCAGCCTGCGCGAGCACTATCGACCCGATTTCAACGGCGACTATCTGATCATCGGCGTCAGCCATGAGGGGGGACAGGAAGGCTATCTGACCAGCGGGCTGGGGACTCGCCTCGCGGGCGCCGGCGAACGCCCCGCCTATCGCAATCGTTTCACCTGTATTGCGGCCGAGGTACAGTATCGTGCACCCCGCGAAACTGAACGACAGCGGATCCACGGCACCCTCTCGGCCAAGGTCGACGCGGCCGGTTCCGGGAAATATGCCGAACTGGATGCAGAGGGGCGCTACAAGGTCATTCTGCCATTCGACCTGTCCGGCAAGGGACAGGGCAAGGCCTCCGCCTGGCTGCGCAAGGCCGGGCTCTATGCCGGCGCCGATCATGGCATCCATTTCCCGCTGCACAAGGGGACCGAGGTGGCATTGGCATTCCACGATGGCGACCCCAACCGCCCCTATATCCTCGCCGCCATCCCCAATCCCAGCACGCCGAACGTTGTCAACGCGCAATCCCAGACCCAGTGCCGGATCACCACCGCCGGGCAGAATCAGCTGCACTTCGAGGATCTCGAGGGGCAGCAGTCTATCCATCTCTCAACCCCGACCGGCAATAGCTTCCTGCGGCTTGGTTTCGGCGGCGAGGCAGGGGGCGGTGGCAGCGGCGGGGATGGGTCCGGCGACGGTAGCCCGGGTAATACAGGTAATGCGGCTGGCAGCGGAGCGAATGGTGCGAGCTATGAGCCGCACAATACGATGTATCAGGCGAACTACGTGGTGAGGGATACCGGCAAGGCGGCCGGTCGATTCATGGCGGCGCCACCCCGGACGACGCCTGCATCTGGCGGGTGCCACGGGACTCGTGGCCGGCCCGCCGCGCAGCTCCAGGTGATCGGCGCAATCGCTTCGACGGCCCCCGCCGGTGCCCTCATGTCCCAGTCGCCGTATGGGGTCAATCAGTCGTCCTTTTTTTCTCAGGACGGGATCGTACTGAATACCGACAAACGCTTTAGTGTCAAAGCAGGCATACAGAATTCAACGATTCTCGGCGAAAACGGCGCATTTGTCGGTGGGAATGACAATAAGTTTGTGGCAGGCCTCCGCACGGACAGCACGATCGGCCCTAGACTTAACATACAGGTGGGCGCAGTAAAGAACCTGAGCTTTTCCAAGTTGTCACTGACAACGGACCAGACAAGGGCCGCCGCGAGCACCAAGAAGTTAAATGGAACAATCGATCGATTGACTGCACAGTTAACAGACGTAGAGGGTGAGGTGAACAGGATCAACGAGATAGAAACCTGTGTCACAACGGCGCAACAGAGGATCACTGAGACCCAAAGCGAGGTCAGCGCGACCGCCACTAAGATCCGTTCTGAAATCAACAATCTGGCAGTGGACGTTAACCAGACCTACGCGACGAAAGTGCAACTGACAACCAGCAAACAGGAGATCGACGCAAGCGTGACACAGGTCCAGGCGGAGGTTAGTCAGGTCAGTGGCGATGTGACGCGGCTGCAGGCAACCGTCGCAGACATCAACACCGAATGCAGCAGGGTCGCCACAGAGGTCGCCGAAGTGGCTACCAATGTTAGCGTCATCTCCGCTGTGATTGAAATGATGTGAGGCGGCGGTCGGCGCCGGACGGGGCGAACGGTAAACCTTGCCACCGCTAACTGGAATAATTTAGTGAACATCTTGTCTCCACCCTGGCCAGCGCGAATTAAGTCATTGCCAGAGCGATTATGCTCAGGTGATGGGGTGGCCGCACCGCGAGGCCGCCGCCATGCTGACGGTCGGCGAGTCTCGCTACCTCGCACCCTTGCGTTCTTTCACCACCGGGTCCACTAGAAATGGCACAAGAGCTAAGCCCACTGTTCACATTCGTCTGCGCCGACTTGCCGGCCGATGCCTTCAAGGTGGTGCGATTCAATGGGGTTGAGGGGTTGTCGACCCTGTACCGGTTCGAGATCCTACTGGTCTGCGCGGACGACTCACTGGACCTGGAAGCGGTGCTGGCCAGTCCGGCGACCCTCACCATCCGGGCGCAGCCGGGCGGGCCGGCGTCCACCTACCATGGCATCCTTGAAAACCTTGAACAGTTGCACAAGGTCGGCGACTACGTCTCTTACCATGCCGTGCTGGTCCCCCGACTGTGGCTCCTGACCCGGACCCGGCACAACCTGATCTTTCAGGACCAGACACCGCGGCAGATCATCGAGTCCTGTCTGCGCGACGGCGGTCTCTTGACCACCGACTATGAGGCCCGAATCCAGAGCCAGGGGACGCCCTGGCCCTATGCCTGTCTATACAACGAATCGCACTTCCACTTCTTTTCTCACTGGGCCGAGCGCTACGGTTATTACTATTATTTCGATCAGAGTGGTGCCGCGGAAAAGTTGATCTTCACCGATACCTTCATGTCGCACGAACCGCTCGCGGACTGCCCCATCCTGGACTTCGCCTCGACCAGCGGTCTGGATGGCACGGCCCGGCAACACCTCGTGCGGGACTTCAAACTGAAGCTGAATCCGCTGCAGCACAACATCAAGCTCAAGAACTACCATTATGAACAGCCTGATCTCGACCTGCAGGTCGAGGAACTCATCTCCCCGACCGGGGTGGGTGAGCTCTATACCTATGGCGAAAATTTCTCGACACGCGTCGAGGGGCAGTTGCTGGCGCGCATCCGCGCGCAGGAACAACTTTGTCAACACCGGCTGTTCACTGCCGGCAGCGAGGTGGCGCCCATCAGCCCCGGCTATCAGTTCACCCTGCGCGGGCACTATCGGCCGGATTTCAATTGCAGCTATCTGATCACCGGCGTCAGCCATGAGGGTGGTCAGGAAGGCTATCTGATCAGCCGATTGGGGATCAAACTGCAGGACGCCGCCGCAGCGCCAGGTTATCGCAACCGATTCACCTGTATTCCGGCCACGGTGCAGTTCCGGCCCCCGCGGCAGACCGAGCCATCGCGCATTCATGGCACCATCTCCGGCAAGGTCGACGCGGCCGGTTCCGGGCAGTATGCCGAACTGGATGCACAGGGCCGCTATAAGGTTATCATGCCCTTCGATCTGTCCGGGAAGGGCCAGGGCAAGGCCTCGACCTGGCTGCGCAAGGCCGGGCTCTATGCCGGCGCTGACCATGGCATTCACTTCCCGCTGCACAAGGGTGCCGAGGTCGCACTCTCATTCCACGACGGCGATCCCAACCGTCCCTATATCCTGCTTGCCCTGCCCAATCCGCAGACCCCGAACGTGGTCAATGAACAGTCCTCGACCCAGTGCCGCATCATCACTGCCGGGCAGAATCAACTCCAATTCGAAGACCAAGCGGGGAAGGAGTACGTCCATCTCGCCACACCGCACGGCAACACCTATATACGCCTGGGGTTCAGCGACGGTGCCGCGGATGGCGGCGGTAGCGGTGCCCCGTCCCCGGGCACGCCAAATCAATCGCCAGGCCGTGGCGCCAATGCTGCAACCTATGAGCCGCAAAATACCATGTACCAGGCCAATTATGTCGCGAAGGATACCGGCAAGGATGCCGGGCGATTGATCCCGGTGCCCGCCGGGTCCGCCCCTACGCCGCGCGCCCGCCGGAGAAAGCGTGGCAGGCCGGTTAGCGATTGCGTGGCGGCCGGCACAAAGGGTTCCGCCAACCAGCCCCTTGACCCTCAGTACCAGTGGCAGTGTGGAGTCAATCAGGCTGGGTTTTACGATGAAGCGGGCATCGTGTTTCGGACAGATAAGCGCCTGAGTATCAAAGCAGGCAACCAGAATTCGGTCATCCTGGGCGAAAACGGGCTGATGGTGGTGGGCGCAAACAGTGGCGTTTTTGCAGGCGCAAACACGGCATGGACCTTCTTGGATGACAATAAGATAGTGATGGGCGCCCGAACGGACATGACCACAGGTCCCAGATTAAATATGCAGGTCGGGCCATTGAAGGCGATAAATTCTTCTGTAGATAAAGTGGCGGTAAAGATCACCGCGTTAACCGGTTCGCATAATGCAGTGATTGGTGATAGCGTAAGGTTGGTCGCCCAAATCAAGCTGCTCGCTGACGAGGTCGCGAATATCGCGAACTCGCATACGACTCTTGTGGCCAATGTGCAGACGGCGGTACAGCAGTCCAACGCTCTCGCGGCATACACGAACGTGGTCGCGAGTGCGACGAATACAGTTGCCGACCAGGCGAACCAAGTGGCCGGCAACACCACGGCTATCGGAAATAGCCTGACTCAAGTGAGTAACGCAGTTAACACGATTGCCGCAAATTCAAACCTGATTGCCACCAACTCAACTGCTATTGGTACCGAGTGCAGCAATCTGTTTGCCATCCAGACACTCACTTAGTTAATGCTCGTTTCGACGGCCGACCAGTGATACTCTGGTGAGTGCGTAAGCAGGTATACTGGAAATAACTCGGGCGCGATCCCCAGGGGTAACTGTCGTCTGGGTCAGCGCGAACGCTGACACCTTTCAGGTGGTCCGCCGCACTGGTCTGGAGGGGCTGTGGACCCTGGGCCGGTGCTGGCGCTGTTGGTCTGCGCGAACGCCTCTATGGGGCTCGCGCGGGTTTCAAAGTGGGTCAGCAGGTGGTGCCTGTTATTGAGCGTGGCCCAGGGTGAGGTGGAGCAGATGACGGAGTGCTTAATAAACCGGGGGGGAGGTCAGCCGCTGGTCGGCCGCCGTCGGCGAACGCTTTGGTACGACTGGCATTGTAACCGACGTGTTGGCGGTTGTCTGGGACTCGTTGCTGGCCCCGTATGTGATGAGAATAGGTACTGGTCTTTCGGTCTTTGGACCCAAATGGGGTGGACACATCGGTGAAGATCTTCAAACAGAAACAGCAGTCCATCATCCCCCGTCCATTCGCCCTGCAGGGCCGTGACCGGATGGCGATCGGGGTCCTGGTCTTTTTCGACCTGAACGACCCGGACCATCCGCTCTCCGAGCAGGACCTGTGGAAGGCGGTCCCGGGTGAACTCGGCAAGCAGGGTTCGCTCGACCAAGGGCTGCCCAAGCCCAGGGGAGAGGTCCTGGTCTTCGGCTCGGGCTTCGCACCGCGCGGGACGACGCGCACGGCGTCGCGGGTGTCGATCGAGGTTGGCCCCATCAAAAAGTCGCTCGATGTCTTCGGCGACCGCTTTTGGGAGGCCGGGCGGATCACCGACCCGCTGCCGTTCAAGGAGATGCCGCTCACCTGGGATCGTGCCTTCGGTGGCCCCGACTTTGCCCCGAACCCGCTTGGCAAGGGCGTCAAACCGGTGCCCGGTCCGGGCGGGCACGAGTTCCACCCGCTGCCGAACCTGGAACTGCCCGGCCGGACTATCGGCTCACCGACGGATCGGCCGGAACCGGCCGGCCTCGGCCCACTCGACCTGATGTGGCCGCAGCGCTTCAAGAAAAACGGGACCTATGACAAGCGCTGGAAGCGGGAACGCTGGCCCTGGTTTCCGGACGATATGAATTGGGAGTTTTTCAATCTGGCCGCTGAGGATCAGTATGCCCAGGGATTCTTCCAGGGCGGTGAGCGTTGTGTAGTCACCGGGATGCATCCGGACCTGCCGGTGATCGAGACCACGCTGCCACGCATCCGCATGCGGGTCTTTGTGACGTTGAACGGGGAATACCGGCCACATTGCTTTCCCACCGGCCCGCTGCCGTCCAACCAGTTGCGCCCGACCGACGAATTCAGGGAGGTCAGCACCCGCCTGGAGACGGTCTGGTTCTTCCCGACCATCCAGCGCGGATTGGTCTTGTTTCGGGGGGTCACTGACATCAAGGACGACGAGATGGCGGACGTGTTGCGAATCCTGGTTCGTCCCGAACCGCTGGACAGCACACCCCAGACCATCGAGTTTTACCGCGAGCTGCAGATACGGGAACTCGACCGGGGCGTGAACATCGACCCGGCGCCCCTTCAGCGCGCGCAGGAGATGATCAAGGACGCCAAACGGCGGATCGGCAATATCCCGAAGCAGATCGACGACATCCGCAAGTCGAGCATGGGGCAGAAGCCCACCATGCCGCTGCCCGACCCGGCAGAGGAGGCGGTCAAGTACCATCGGATGCTGGACAAGAGCCTGGCCCTGGTGGACCGCATGGAGGCCGAAAAGCTCGCGATCGAACAGAAGGTCGGCGTCAAGGCCCCCATCGACAAGGCCATCTTTACCCATTTCCGCCAGAAGATCGCCGAGCTCAAGACCACCCTTGACAGCACCACGACCAAGCTCGCGGCGGCCAAGGACGAGATCATCGCGGCCCACGACCAGGGGCTCAAGCAGGCGACCGACCACTTCAAGACCCTGTCCCCTGAGATCCAGGCCAAAAGCGGGCTGGACCTCAACCAACCCTTCAAGCCCATCTATCCATTCACGAGTGGGTTTGGCCCCTGGCACGAAACCGGTCATGCCTTTGTGGTGCGCTGCCGCAAGGACCTGGAGTTGGACGAGGGCACCCAGGCGGAGTTGGAGCGGCTCGGTATCCAGTCCCAGACGCAGCGCCGACATTGGCTGGGGATCGCCGCCCAGGCGCGGTCTTGGCCGGGCCCGGAGTTCGGGCTGGCGGCGGGTCAGACCGTCGATCTGCCCGTCGGCCTGGTGCTGCCCCGGTTCGAGGGGCCGCGGCTCAACCGGATCCTGGTCCGGCCCAAGGGGCCGGACGGGACCTATTCGCTGCCGCTCCGAGAGAAATTGGCCGAGGGGTCGGACGCGTCCGCGCTCTTCATCGAGAGCGCCTCGTTGATCGACCTGCCGGGGCTGCCGGCGGCGGCCGGCGCCCCGGTGGTGGTGGTCGCCACCGAGTTGGAGGCACTCTATGCCGAACAGGAGGCCGGTGATTTCTGCTCGGTGCTCGCGGCCGAGTCGGCGGCGGTCAAACGCTGCGAAGACGCCGACAAGGCACTGAAGGCGGCGCCGCTGATCCTGGTGGCCCTGCCGGAGAAATACGCCGGCTCCGCGTCACTGACCAAGGGCCTGTTGGCCTGGCAGGCGGCCTTCCCGCAGGCCGCGCCGCTGGAAATGGTCACTGGCGCTACCCTCTTTGAAAGCCGGACCCAAGAGCCGGTGCGGGACTGGATCGTGCGTCACCTGCCCAAAGAGATGGCGGCGGTCCATGACACCGGAATCACCCTGCCCGAGCCGGGCAAGCACCTGAGCCCGGATTTCATGAAGGGGTTCAAGCTGGAGTTCCCGAACCTCAAGGCGATCATCCCGGGTGTCATCGCACAGCTGCGCGCGTTCCACTTGGCCAAGTTCGACGACGTGACGGCGAAACGCGACGAGGTCATGGCACAGGCACGGGAGCAGTTGATCAAGTACGGTCAGGACCCGGCCATCCTCGACCGGAAGCCGTCAGAAGGGCCGGTGGACTTCGCGGGTAAGGGCAAAGACATGGCAGAGCAGATCCGCCAACAGATGGCGAAGCTGAAACAGGCCGGGCACTTGAGCGCCGCGGACGAGACCAAAATGACCGATGCCGCCGACTGGGCGGAGCGCTTCAGCGCCGAGTCGCAGGTGAAATGGGATACCGGCATGAAGCTGTTGGCCGAAAAGAAGGCAGAGCTGGAGGATGGCATCGCCAAGGTCAGAAACCACGAGGTCCCGGCGGCGATGAAGGCCAAGTTCGCAGAGGCGGGCATTGATCTCGACAAGATCCGCCCACTCACCCGCGAGCAGGTCATCGCGCTGCGCGACCAGGGGCAATCGCCGGACGGCGCCGACCTGACCGGAATAGACCTGTCTGAACTCGACCTGCATGGGCTCAACTTCACCGGCTGCAAGCTCACGCGCACGGCGTTGCGCAAGGCCAACCTGGACGGTGCCATCTTCACCAAGGTGATGGGCGCGGGGGCCGACTTCAGCGAGGCTTCAATGGTCGGTGCCGTGCTGGACAATGCGATGTTCCAGGGAGCCAAGTTCACCAAGGCGAAGCTGCAGGGGGCAAGCTTCAACATGACCATGGCCAACAAGGCCGATTTCAGCCAGGCGGATCTGCGTAATACCAAGGTCCATATGGCCATGTTCAAGGAGATCAAGATGAACGGTGCTGATTTGCGCGGCGCCAGCCTGGAACTGACGATGCTAGGCGGCGAGGCCTCACAGACCGATTTCAACGGGGTGCGGATGAAACAGGTCCTGGCCGCCAAGATGAACCTTGATGGAGCCAGGTTCACCAATGCGACCCTGTTTAGGACCCTGTTCCAGGAGACCAAGGGGCAAGGGGTCCAGTTTAGCGATGCGGACCTGCGCCAGTTCCGCATCGCCAAGGACTCTGAATTGCCCGGCGCGGATTTCTCGCGTGCTGACCTGCGTGGTGCTGGGCTGCGCCAGTCTAATTTGACCGGCGCCAATTTCACCCGCTCCCGGCTCGATACCGCGGTCATCGACAACTGTTTCATGCCACAGGCCAAACTCTACAAGGCCAGCGCCAAGGGAACGCGGCTGCGCAATACCAACCTCGAGGGTGCGGACCTGCGTTTCATCAATCTGTTTACTGGTTCCGTGGGTAAGACCCGGCTGGTAAAGGCCGACCTGCGGGGCGCCCATCTGTATTGCGCAGATATGTTCAAGGTGGTCATGGGTGAGACGCGACTGGAGGGGACCGTGCTGACGGGGACCCTGCTTGAGGGACGGGAGGGACTGATCGATGGTAAAGCTTGACCGCGAACAGCTACTGGCGGCCCTGGCCGAGGGTCGGCAGATCGAGCAGGCCGACCTGTCCGGGGTGGACTTGGGTGGGACCGATCTCGGCGGCGGGCGCTTCCGTCAGTGCTCATTCGTCGGCGCCAACCTCTCCGGTGCCGGATTTGCGAAGTCGTTTTTGGACAAATGCGATTTCTCTCGGGCCTCCTTCGCCGGGTCAACTCTCGAGGAGGGGATGTTTCGTCATCTCACCTTTGTGGGGGCGAACTTCTCGGGCGCGCGACTACATCGCTGCATGCTCCAGCATTCGGACTTCTCGGGTGCCGACTTCCGCCAGGGCACCATCAGTTGGTGCATGGGTCAGCATACCAATTTCACCGGTGCGGACCTGCGCGGGGCGATCTTCGAGAAGGCCATTATGAACGAGGCCTGTTTTGCCAGTGCGAATCTCGAGGATGCGCGACTGACCCGTGCGACCTTTATGAAGGCTAACTTACAGGGTGTTTCATTCAAACGTGCCCACATGTTCAAGTGTGTTCTGCGCGAGGCCAACCTGATCGAGCAGGACTTTTCCGGGGTGACTTTGGCGATCGTCCAGTTCGATGGGGCCATCCTGCAACGGGCCAATTTCGCGGGTTCTCACCTCAGCATGTCCAATTTCTCCGGTGCCGACCTGACCCAGGCCGATTGCACCGGGATCACCGCCGAGAATTGCATGTTCATGGGGGCCATCCTCCATGAAACCCGCTTCGCCAAGGCCAATCTCGTCCAGTCCATCTTCAGCGGCTGCAATGCCGCGCTGGCCGATTTCAGCGGGGCGCAGATGGTCCATGCGATCTTCAAGGAGGGCATCTGCCGGGGAACAAAATTCTGCGGGGCCGATCTGAGCCACGCGGATTTCTCTAAGGCCGATCTGACCATGGCCGATTTCTCGCGGACCCAGCTGTATCGGGCCAAGCTGCACCAGACTATCGAGCAGGATACGCGCTTCACCGGCGCGCTCATGGTGATGCTGCAACGCACCAACGATGACTTTCGCCGGGCAGAGGATTGGGAGCCGCCGCCGGACTAACAACAGATGCTCCGCTGGGAGCGGCCGCCCGCGAGGGCCGGGCGCCGCGCCCACGGTCGAGGTTCAATCAATCGCCGCGCCCACAGAGAGAACACCCATGACGCGACTCGCTACCAAGCTCGATCCCCGTCCCTGCCTGAGTTACGGCACGCTCGAAGCATCCGCCGACGGTCAATTCAGTGTCCTGACCGATACGGGACGGTTTCGCGCGGTCAAGGCCGCCAGCTGTCTGCTGACCCCGTGGCCCGGGGACACGGTATTGCTGTCCATTGCCGAGACCGCCCCGGTCTATGTGCTGGCGGTGCTGGAACAGGCGGACCCGGCCGCCTCCCGGCTCGATCTGCCGGGCGATGCAACCATTCAGGCGAGCGGCGATCTACATCTGGCCGCCATGCGCGCACTGACCTGTTCGGCCACGCGCCTGACGGTGGGGGCCGACGAGGCCGCACTCTCCATCGTCCGTACCAGCTTTATTGGCACCGTGGTCTCGGTCCAGGCCGAGCGCATCAAGAGCGTATTCGCCACGGCGGACCAAGTGTATCGTGACCTGACGCAGCGCATCGGGGCGTATTTCCGCGCTACCAGTGAGCATGAGGAGATCCACGCGAATTCATCGCGCACCCTGGTTGCGGCGGATCTCTCGATGCAGGCCAAGAATACGCTCATCGTCGCCGAGGAGAACGTGAAGATCGACGGCGAACTCGTCCATCTGGGCTGACCGCCCGCCCTGACCACACTGCCTTAACCACCTTGGCTATGGAGCAACGACCATGTTCGCACTCACCATGGGCGCCGGGATGAATCTGGGATTTCCGGATGTGTGCATCACGCCGGTCGGTCCGATTCCAGTCCCTATCCCTTATCCCAACATGCAGATGTCCGCCACCAGTGCCCCGGCCGCCTACACGATACTCATGGATTGTACGCCGGCGCTCAACCAAAGCTCAGCCGGGCTGGTGTCAGTGGGCGATGAACCCGGTGTGCTGCTGGGGGTGGTATCGCACCTGGAGTCGGGTGAAGCGGAATATATCGTGGGCTGTATCACCATCATTACCGACGGCATGCCGCAGCAGCGACTCACCAGCGTGACCGGCCAGAACGCCGTGGCCGTACTCCCCAATGCGCCGGGCATCTGCACCGTGCCCAGTCAGGTGACGGTGCTCACCCTGGGATAAGGGCCAGCCGGGTCAAAATGACAGGGTATAGGTATTGAGCTCGCCGTTATAGATGAACAGGCATTGACTGAGTAGGTCCCGGCCCAGCAGACCGTCGATTCCTTGATGCCGCAGGTTTGACTCGATAGCGCAGACCGCGCCAAAGATCCGATTGATGTTGGGGTGAGGGATCATCAAGCTGATATCGTACTGCTGGCAGCTATGCGCGTTGTGCGCGTTGGTCGAGGGCGTGTGGATATCGACCAACCCGCTCGGGCGCAACTGCAGTCGCTCGATAATCCATGGGTCGAGACAGGTGAAGTGAGTCCCGGTATCGATCAAGAGCCGGACGCAAACCCACTCGGGGACGTCCTCCCCGGCCTGCTGCATCGCCTCGCGCCGCGTGGCGGACACGCCGATTTTGGCGTCCAGCAGCGGGCCCTGTTGGGAGATACGCAGGTTTACGCTGGGCATGATGTGTCATGAGGAAGGCAAGCGAACGAGACTGCCTCTTTGGCACCGATCTGTTTCACCATCAACGGCGCCAGGCCGCACTGCTGGTCACCTACCTTCAGCGCATCCTCGTATGATGCGAAGGTCCCCAGCAGTTGCGTGCGCGCGATCACGGAAAACTGGCCTTCCTCAGCAAACAGCCCATCTGGACAGGGTGCCGATCTTAGGCGCGCGCAGGCCGCTGGGCAAGCGGGTTGATGGCTGAGCAGCAATCCATACCGTTTCATTTCACCGCAAACACCTCGCCCCGCGGCACGAACGGCAGACGCCGGCCTTCCGGCAGCAAGTAGGCATGGTCGAAGGCAATCTCCACCGCGTCTTCGCACTCGCCATCCGTGATCAACAACAGCGGACCCTGCCGGGGGAACTCCCCACGCTGGGCGAGGCGGCTCAGGCAGTCCACTCCCGGTTGCAGCACAGTGCCACCCCGGCCTTTCAGCGTAAAGCGCTCCAGCAGGCGTTCCGGCTCCACCCAACCGCTGTCATACGCGGCGGCATCGCAACACACCAAACGCACCGCATACACGTCACGGGCGAGGCTGTAGCTGGCGATCGCGCCCAGCGCCTTGCCCAGCAGTTGCGGCGGCATCGACCCTGACGTGTCCAGCACCACACCAAAGACCCGGCTCTTCCGCTCCTCCTCCGGCGGCTTCACCGGCGACGGGCGTGGGATGCCGGGGGTGGCGGACTGGCGGCGCGAGGGCCGGGCATAGCTGCGACGAAGTTCCGGCGGCGGGAAACGCTCGTCGAACCATTCCGCCAGCCGCACATCCCAGGGGATCGGCGGCTGGCTGAGGCTGCGGATCTCCTCGATCAGCCCCGCCGGGATGGTGCCGCGCCCACTGCCGAATAGCCAGCGGTCCAATGCTTGCCCCAGGGCACGACGGCAGTATTCCTCCGCATCCACAAAGGGGCCGTCCCGCGCCTCGCCCAACATATCCGGCTGGCCGGGGCCGCGCAGCGTGGCGAGCTTGCGCGCCCGGCGCAGGTCACGGGCCAGCAGATCGTAGACCTCCTCCGCACTGTGCACGGCCAGGGCGGCATCGTGCAACAGGCCCAACGCGGGCGGCGTACCGACGCCCATGTCGATCAGCCAGGCGTTGATGAGGAAATCGCAGGCGACATTCCACAACAAGGGATCGCGCCCGCGCCGCCGGGAGGCGTGGTTCAACCCGGCATGGAGCAACTCATGGGCGAACACAAAGAGCGCCTCCGCCTGGCTCAGCCGCGCCGCCGGGTTCATCCAAATCCGCCTCGCCCCGACATCAATGGCGGCCACCTGGATGTCATATTGCCGGCACTGCGCCAGGCCCTCCTCCAGGTCGAAGCCGGCGGCCAGGGCACCCAGCAAGGGATAGCCGTCCATCAGCCGGCGCTTGGCCCGCTGTGCCGGGCTGTCGGCCGGGCTGCCTTGGCCGGCGGCGGTCTCCCGGCCGCCCACTACCCGCAAGGCACGGCCCACGCCTTGGGCGATGCCCTCCGCGAGCAAGGCGGGCCAGTCCGGGGGCCTGCGCCAACGGTCCGAGTCCTTGCCGTCGATCCCCACAAACAGCGGCCGGCCCCCGCACCACAACCGATGCCACTGCGCCAGGGACGGGTCCACGCCGTCGGCGCACCACCGCCGGAACAAGGCGTCCTCACCCCCGGCAGGCACCGCGACCGGCCCATGCCACAAGACCTCCGGCGATTGCCCCAGCTTCAACTCCTCGCAGAACCGCTCGGCACTGAGCAGGCAGGCGGTCTCCCAGAGGTCCTGCGGCGCACGCCCGCGCACCATGCCGAAGCCCAGACAGACCGAAGCGATGCCGATCACCCGCGCCCATTCATCAGGAGAGGCGCGGCGGGTCGGGTGCAGATAGATCGAACCGTTGGGCGTGACGGCCAGCCACGCGTTGTCATCGACAAACCTGGGGGGCTTCTCGGGGTAGAAGTGGATGACGTTGAGCAGGGGCACCAGCACCGCCTTCTCCCGCAGCAGGGCGAGCCCGGCATCGCGGGCCTCCTGCGCCGGGTCAGGATGGCGTGGGCGGGCCATGGCTCAGGCCTTGTCGTGTCCGGCCAGCCGCGGCAGGTCGCGGGCCACCTCCACCAGGAACCAGGTCGGCAGGCGGCGCCCCTCATCGTCTTCCGCCAACACCGACTGGGCGATTTCCACGCTGATGCGGGCCAGCTCCTTGAGCCGGTCCTTGGCGCGGATGGCCAATTGCTGGTGTTCGCCGCGCCGGTCGGCGTCGTCCTGCGGCAACTCCTTACGCAGTAATCCGCGCAGCGACTGCGCCAGAAAATAGAGGATGTCGCGATCACCGGGCGCATCCGGCCAATGCGCATCGCCCTTGAGGATGGCGGCGAGGGTATGCTTCTGTTGGACTTGCTTCAGGAACCCCTTGAACTGGCCGGCGTGCGGCGGGCTGAGCAAACCGAAGGCCAGGGCCTCCAGCAAGGTGTTGTCAATGGTGCCGCTGAACGAATGCAGCGCGTCGGAGAGCATGTGCCAGGAGCGCGGCGTGGAAAACGGCTCCTCATGCTTGGGCGGCTCGCTCCAGAGATGGTCCGGGCGCAATTGGATGTACTCGATCACCCAGGGGTGGATACCGCCCTGATTGACCGCCCAATCCAGCCATTGCCGATGATCGGCGCGCAAATGGATATGCGCCAGACGATTGATCAACGCGGAGGGCATGGGTTTGACGATGGCCGCGTCCTTGGCGCGGTTACCGGCGCCGATGACAAGGGTGCCCTTCGGCAAGCGATACTCGCCCACCCGTTGATCCAGGATCAGCGAATAAAAGGCCTTCTGGATCTCATGGCTGGCAGCATTGAGTTCATCCAGGAACAGCACGAACGGCTCCCGGCGCACGATGTTGGCCGGCGGGAAAAAGCGCGAGCAATCGCCGTCGATCTGGGGCACCCCCAGCAGGTCCTCAGGGGCGAGTTGGCTCCCCAACAAGGACACACATTCAAGCCCCAGTTCCTGGGCGAAGCGGTTGACCAGGGCGGTCTTGCCGATGCCCGGCGCGCCCCACAGGAACACCGGGCGCACCACGGCGACGTTCAGCAGGAACTCAAAGGCTTGGCTGAGGGTGAGTTGGATGGCGGGGTTCATGTGGGACTTGGCCTCAAATCATCCGATCCCGCCAATAGCCGGGATGCCGTCTCAGGTCAGCGACGGCGAGGACCTCCACCATCTGGCCTTTGACTCGATAGATCACCCCGAACGGAAACCGCCGCACCAGCAGTCGGCGCGTATTCTCTGAACACGGGCTACCGGCATCGGGGAAGGCCGCTGCCAGCGACACCGCTCGGTAAACCTCTTCGGCAAACTCGATTCCCAGCCCCACGCGGCAGGACTCGTAATACGCTGCGGCATGATCGAGTTCACTCTCCGCGGCCTCATGCAGAAAGAACTTCATCCCCGGTATTTCGCGCGCAGCCTGCTGAACGCCTCTTCTCCATCGATCAAGCCCGCTTCCCCCGAGTCAATCTGAGCGACGCGACGTTCCGCCTCTTCAGCCCAGAGACGCTCGATCACCGGATCAATCGGTGAGTTCAGACTGCCGAGCAGTACATCGACGAGTTCAAGCCGCTGGTCTACCGGCAGTGCCAGTGCGTCGTCGAAAACCCGTGCGGTGTTGGTGCCCATCATCGTCCTCTCACAGAGTGGTCTTTCTCGCGAACCTCGGTCGGCCTGTTCGGCATCTTCGCGAACTCGGAACTTCGCATTGTATTCCTGCGCAAGACGGGATTTCTACGCGCGCAGCACAGCGAAAATAGTGTCTTTCGTCAGCATTGTAATGATCGGAAATTCAACCAGCCGGACCGGATAGCGTGCCGATCTTAGGCGCGCTGCGGCCGCCGGGCAAGCAGGTTAGTCGTGCAGGTCGGTGAACCGTCAGCCACGCAGAGACAGGCCGGCAGACACCAACTTCTGCAGGACCACGGACGGCTCGTCGCCAGCGTTGGCAACGATCTGACGCAGCGGCACTTCCATGGAACGGCAGGCGATAGCGATGCCGACGCCCTGGTCATGGTTGGCGCCCTTCAGATCCTTGATGGCCTTGAGCGCACGCACCAGGGCGACACCGCCGCCGGGGACGATGCCTTCCTCAGCCGCGGCACGGGTGGCAGGGCGTCTTCGACGCGCCCCTTCTTCTCCTTCATATCCATCTCGGTGGCAGCGCCAACCTGGATGACGGCCACGCCGCCGGCCAGCTTGGCCAGACGCTCCTGGAGCTTCTCCTTGCCATAGTCGGAGCTGGTCTCTTCGACCTGGCTGCGGATCTGCTCGCAGCGCGCCTTGATGTCGGACTCGGAGCCGGCGCCGTCGATTTGGAGATTTTCTTGTCGTGCAGTAGGACGTAGGGCGTCTCGAGATCGGCGCTCTGGCCCTGCTGGTTGTTGATGAAGTAGGGGCAGCGGTAGCCGCGATCGAACTGCATGCCCTCCACCACGTCCAGCTCGTTGTGCAGGGAGGTGCCTTAGGCCTGTGCGAACCGCCGCGGAGGACGTACAATTCCGCCTATGTACACGTTCATCGAACTGCCTGGCTTTACCCGCTTTGCCGCCGATTATTTTAACGACTCAGATCTGGCGGATCTGCAGCGGCCCTGAACCTGTTGCGGGAGATGGCCGATCATGCCGAAATTGACTGAAGCCCAATTGCTGGCGCGCGATGCCGATCGCGATCTCGACGGCGAATTACTGGAATCGATCCGCCAGTTGCAGGCGGGCAACGTCGGACGGGTGTCAGTGGTGACGCGCGACGGTCGGGTGATCGAATCGGCGGTGGCCAGGGCACGGGTGATTTCACAATTGTCCCAGGTTCAGTTCGCCACGCTCCTAGGGGTGTCCAAGCGCACCCTGCAGGAGTGGGAACAAGGTCGCCGCGAGCCCTCCGGCGCAGCCAAGACGCTGCTCAAGGTGGCCGAGCGTCACCCGGAGGTTTTGCGTGAGTTGGTGTCCTGAGGCTTCATCGATTCGCCGTACTGCGGTACCTTCCTCGTCGGGGGATTTCCCAATCTTGGTTAAACAGCGTTTACTTTAGGCACTCGACGCGCTTTCCGCCCACTCTTACTATCACCGGCATCGTTCAAAATTGATGCGCTTTGGGCATGGACCGCATGCTCCCCGCTTGCTCGCACGTTGCAAGCCGGAACCAGGAAAAGTATCCGACCCTGGTCCCTTATGCCCGCGCGTAACCCGATCTATGCGCTGGCTCCTTATCCCATAAATTACACATACTCCGCACTGGACATCCCCCAACGACCTATTTTCGGACCACTTTATCCGACTTGGGGGCACGCAGCGGTTACGAAAAATGCTAACTTCCAGCTTCGGTTGTCTCGTCGCTATCACGCAGCTCCAGACCGATTGTTGCCAGGAATTCCCGCTCCCGCGAGTCCATTATAGCTCGACGCCCGCCCAGAACGTTGTTAACTGCGAACACTTCATCCTTGCCGAATATTCTGAGTGTAGTCGGCGCGTGGTCCGGGAGGAGATAGCGGGAAAGAACCCTTTGGTGTCTCTTCTGCAAGTCATCATTTGATGCAGCTTCTACATCAAACAAGACAGGCCGACACGAAGAAGCAGAAGGATTAAGCTCATGGCGTAATGCGCTGAATTCTTCAGGCAACGCGGCAACACGGTTCTCCGGGCGAGTCGCCTCCGCGGAAGTAAAAAGCCGCTGCACCGTCTCGTTGCCCAACTCGCCCAAAGCGCGCTGGGTCTGCACGCGAATGCGGTCATCGTCGATCGAGAGTGTTGTCAGCAGCATCAGCGCTCTGCTTCGCGTCGCCCGATAGTTGAATACCCCAATCGGCGCCACCTGGCGCGCCAGATCCGGCGGGATTGGGTCACCGCCGTCGGCAATCACGGTGTATAGATAGTCGATCGCATCGGCAATGCGGTTTCCGGGCATGCCGGTAAAATATTCACCGTAGGTCGTCGCCCAAAACCAGCGGCGCAGCCGTTCACGCTGCTCCAGGTCCAAAGGAATTTGCCCAAGCCGACGACCGAGTTCCGCAATGCCTACCAACTGCGTCGCATAGGGCAAGGCACGAGGGCCTCGCACGCTAAATTCCGCGAGGCACTCAATCGCCCAACGGACTGAGTGGCCGAGCTCCTTAAACGTTTGATCGCAGCCGTCTTTCTTGACCCGATCATTTAGTGTCCGTGGCTCTGTATCATAAATATGCAATCCCCAACGCGCCTTCAGGACGTTCAGCAAGACCTGATCCTCAATGCCGCCCCATCCGTCCGCGGCCAACTCATCACGCAAGGACTGTATCTTTCCCGCAATATCACAGCCGCCCGCATAGGCCAAGGCGCGCACCATATAGGTTTCGCTCATCGCCTTACCGCCGCTGTTGACCCGCACGAAGCTCTCCGTGACGAGCGAAAGGTCTTCGCTGACCAGCGGCACGACAGGGATTTGATAATCTTTGAAACGTTCGGCTAAAGCCTCGGCGACTTGGGCGGCCGCGTCCTTGTTCGCGCCCAGCAATCGCTTCTGATGCTCAAAGAGTCGTTTGGGATCGAGTAACGCATAGAGCGGTAGCCAAGTCACCGGCGGCTCACCTTTGCGACTGAAGAAGCGGAACGCTCGATCCTTGGGATCGGGCTCAAGGTCGTAGTAGATCGGCCAACGCATACCCTGGTCACGCAGCGGCTTGGGGTCATCCGTCCAGGTCAGGGCCGCAAATAGCGTTGCGAGACGCTGATGGCCGTCGAGCAGATAGGCATGTGGGATTTGCTCGCCAGGCGTCGTCGGCAACTTGAATGCGCCGAGGCTATCGAGACAGCGCAATGCGTGGGTTCGGGTGCGCCAGACCAAAAAGGCGCCGATCGGCATCTGCTTATCTACGCTGTCCAGTAGCGTCAGGCGCCGATCATCATCCCATTCCAATGGGCGTTGAAAATCCGGGATCAGGATAGCCCCGCTGCGGACCTCGGCCAGCAGGCTTGGCAGCCGTGGCACCTGTGGCGTTTCAAAGAGTCCGGCCATGGGCTATAACCTCGCGAACAGGGAATTCAGAATTGCCTCACGGGTGGGTTCGTCTGGCCGACGGCCGCGCTCGAATTCTGCGCGAAAGGCGTCTTCGTAGCCGCCAGGGTCCCAGTCGAAGAGGTCTGCGATCTTAGACCTGAAGCCGTCTCGCAGCGCCTTGCGATCCTGCTCGGATAGGCGCTGGAATAACGGATCGAGTTCGTGGTCGCGGACATCGCGGTTTTGCTTCCGAACCTGCGTCCTCAGTTCATCCCCCAGATCGCCGACCAAGCCGTGCTTCATGTTGTATTGGTGCCCTGCTTCCGGCCACGTCTTTCTCAGATCGCTCAGGGCATCGATGGTCTTGCGGCGTTTGGTTCTGTTACTACCAGAGACATCCTGCTGCCAAAGTCGCAACAATCGCTCGGGCAGGTAATTTTCGATGGTGCGACGGCCGAGTTGGTAATGATTTAAGGGCCAGGGCGAACCGACGGCGTTCGAAGCTTTTTCACAGATAGCCTTCAACCGCTCGGAATTCGGTGAAGGGCGTGCGCGATCAGTGAGATCGCTATCGCGGTCGAACATCACCCATAGACGCATGAGACGGGCGCGCTGAACGAGCGTCTCAGAAGAAGGATCACTCAGTTCTTCGATCAGCGCGGTCATGTCCCCAAGCCCGCCGCCATTCAATACCTCGATCCAACCCGCGTCCAATGCATCCTGTAACTGTCGGCGTTGGGTCGGCGGCGCCAGTGCGAGGAGGAACCGCAGGTCGGTGCGGCGGTGTTCGAGTAACAATCCAAGGGGCATCCGCAACAACCGGATCGCTTGCGCCAGCGTCAGTCGCCCGCGGCGCCAATCGGTGGTCGCAGCAATCGTGATAGTCGCGGTATCGCTGGGTAGACTGGCAGCACTCTGAAGTGCCTGTTCAAAGACTAGGCGGACTCGCTTTACAACTGGCTCCGGCAACACGTTCAGCCAGCCGGCAATCGGACCATCCTCGCCATCCCGAAAAATTGGCTTGGTCAGTAACGTATGGCGGCCGTCCCGGGCGAGCGCGAAGATCTCCAAGAATGGGAGCGAAAGGCCCTCCGGTCGCCCGAACAATTCCTGCTCGATCAGTACCCGCATGGTGAGTTGAACGCGCCGCCCTGCAACTGTTGATCCAATAGTCGACGGGCCAACGCCTGATCCTCGACAAAGGCCGCCGGTGGCCAACCGCCCTTGGGGCTGCCGTGGCTATCGAAATCGACCTTGGTTGCGATGCTCTCCCCGCTCGCCTCCTGGTCGATCCAATAGGCGCGGCAGCACTCGGGCGGCAGGCGGTCTTCGGCAATCGCGAGTTGAATAGCGAGCAGCAGTATCCGCGAATGGGTCTCGACGACGATGGTGGGTGGCTTATTCCCTGCCGCAATCTCGCACAGGTGGTTGGCGAGGGCCTGCTGGGCATTACCATGCAGGTGACTCTCCGGCTCCTCGATCGCGAGAATCGCGCCGTCGCCCCGCTCGCGGGCAAGAGCGCAGGCGACCAGGACCGGCAAGACCTGGATCATCCCCTCGCCGGTATCCAGCAGGTCAATGTCTCGGATCGGTCCTGCTTGGGGATTGAGCAAGAGCCGGTGGATGGGCTGCCCGACCGCGGCGGCGGCCTGGTCCAACCGCCGACCGATATCATGCCCAGCGTACCAGCGGGCGACCTCCTCGAACACGCGCTCGTCCGTCAACAGTATCTCAGCCGCCTGCGCACCGTCGGGGCCGAGCATGCGGTGTCGACTGCCGGTCTTGGTCACCAGGCGCCCCCAGCGCGTGCGCACCGATTGCAGCCATTGGATGTTGCGCCGCAGACCAAGCAGGCGTTCGCGCAGGCCCCTGAGGACGAGTACCTCACAATTCGCTGCCGGCACGAGACCGACAAAACCGGGCACAATCGACACCGCATCATCGGCTGGCCGCGTAACCGTGTATCGGCCCTGATCTGGATATGGCTCCGCCTCGGCTCTTAGCTGGGTCTGATCATCCGGCCCAATGAGCTCGAACGCGCTAATAGCAACGGCATCGGCCTCGTCGATGTACCGGAGATGGAATACATCGCGATAGTGGTGACCGGCGGGATCGCTCCAATGCAAAGTCAGGCTCAAGCGCTTGAGCCCACTGCCTCGGTTCACCACATCGAGAAAACTCGCTCCCGGACCCGCCACTCGCGCAATCTCGAACGGCGATGCGGCGTCGTCGGCCACGGAATCCGCAAGAATCGGCAGTAATCGCAGCACTGCACTCTTGCCGGCGTTGTTACGGCCGTACAGCAGGGTCAACGGCTTGAGTTCCAACTTAAGGGGTTCGGCGAAGGAGCGATAGCCGGTAGCGGAGAGGCCGGTCAATTTGAACATGGCTTGGTTGGCTCGAATCAAGGTGGATGGCTCATGTCCCGCTGAGGTTGTCGCGGTTTGCCGGAATCCTGGCAACCCCCTTATTTCGGCAGCAAAGTCCACCGATGGCAACTGCTGTCGACGCCGGAGACGCGATCGACTGACCCGGTGAAATGGACGTTGGCGGACATGGTCGTCTCCTGGATCAGCGATGGAGTCACATTAGCATAGGCGGGGCGACGGACGTCAAACCAGATTCAGGGCCTTCGGCCCATAAAAAAAGCCCCGCCGAGGCGGGGCTTTCTGTCACCAAACCGGTGACGCCAGGCGACTTACATCATGCCGCCCATTCCACCCATCCCACCCATGTCGCTCAAGCTTTCGATTGATTCTTTCAGATCGACGTACTCTTTCAACCAGTTATAGCTTATGCGCATATTAAAATTGCCTTAAGAACCTTTCGTCGTTCTCGTAGAACATCCTTATATCGTTTATGCCGTATTTTAACATCGCTATTCTCTCGACCCCCATGCCGAACGCAAAGCCGGTGAGAATTTTGGGGTCATAGCCGACCTTTTGAAATACCTTGGGATTAACCATGCCGGCTCCGAGTATTTCCAGCCATCCCTTGCCGCCGCACACGCTACATCTCTTTTCTCCGGCCGATCCGCCGCAAATTATACATGATATG
>CAILVI010000028.1 GCA_903837595.1 uncultured Thiodictyon sp. | reverse complement strand
GTCTCATATTGCAGACGCGAGACCTCATACTTGCCCACCAGCAGGTCATGGCGGCCGGCGTGTGCAAAGGGACCGACCAGCCGGAACAGCGGGGCCAATCCCGGCGCGACGCCCGCGGGCGCCGTCCCCTCGGCCTGCACCCAGCGGAAGGTCATGGCCCCGCCACAGGGCAGCGGCAGCAGGACGTCGTCGGGTTGCGGGTTGGGATCGTAAAGGTCCGGCGGCCAGGCGATCGGCTCGGTGGCCAGTATCCGCAGGGGGGCGAACAGGAGCCACAGCAGGAGGCCCAGCCGCACGGCCGTAAAGCGGCGTTGCGGCTGCTGCCACCCGGTCATCGGGGTTGCGCCGCCCGGTCGCGCGTTGGCCACGGGCTGCTGGCCACGCCCGGCTTGGGGGGCACCATGTCGCTCAGCCGAACCGTGGCCTCGACCCACTGCCCCGTACGGAACCGCTGCACTTGCGGCGCCGTCTGGTAGCCCGCGCTCCTGAACGCCACCGGCCGCTCCCCGACCGCAATGGCCTGGGTCTCGAACGGCTGGCCCGGCTTGGCCTGACCGATGACCTGACCATCCACCAGCACCTCGGTGGTCACGTCGGTCGTTACCCGCAGGTAGCCGAGGAACCGCACGGGCGGCGGCGGCGGTGGGATCTGGGCCACCGGGGCGGGCGGCGCCAACCGCCGCCGCTGCGCATCGCGTACCTTCTCCGGGGTGGTGAACAGGGGCACGCCGGCCAGGAGACGCAGCCCGGTCGGCGCACCCGGGTCGGCGGCGAACGGCGGGGTGGCCCAGCGCCACTCGGCGCCCAGGTCCTGCGCGGGGCTGCCCGCGTGACCGCCCACCGCCAGGGCCCCCGGGCCGCTGGGGCCGAGCACCCACTCGGCGGCGTTGCCATAGAGGTCGTGCAGCCCCTGCGGGCTGGCGGCCCGCCCACCGATTGGCTGGAGCGCCCCGCGGGCGTTGGGCGCGTACCAGGCGTGCGCGGTCAGTCCGTCCGGCATGGGATACAGGGGGCCGGCGAAGGTGCCCGCCGCGACACGCAGGCCCCCACGCACGGCATATTCCCATTCGGCCTCGGTCGGCAGGCGCAGATAGGCCGGCGCCCCATCGACCCGCGGCAGACAGGGGGCGGCGCCCGCGTCGCAGGCCGCAATGGACTCGGCATTGGCGGCCAGCCACAGCGAATAGCGGTCAGCGACTTGCAGCGCGTCCCACCAGTCGCCGATCTGCGGGGTTTGCAGGCTCGCCTCGGGCGTGGGGCAGGCGGCGCCCGCGACCGCGCTCGCCAAGGCCTGGGCTTGCAGGCCGGTGACCTCGTACTTGCCCAGCAACAGGTAAGGGGTGCCGTTCGCCCCCTCGAATGGGCCGGTCACCGCATAGCCCGCCTCCCGCCCGGGCGTTGCCACGGCCCGAAAGGCCATGGCGCCACCGCAGGGCAACGGCAGGATCAGGTCGTCCGCCCGGGGCTGGGGGTTGTAGAGCGCTTCAGGCCAAACCAGCCCGGATGCGGCGCGCGCCTGACCGATGCCAAGGCAAAGGCTGGCCGCCAGGAGCAACCCCGGCCAGGTGCCTGAACGAACGGGCCGCAGCATGGTGTGAGACGCCCCCCTTTCCGATCGGCACATTGGCACGGGCATGCGAGGGTCACACGGTAGCGCGGCGACCGGCACTTGGGAAGTCGTCGCGCGCAGCCGTCGGGCCGGCGCCATAAGGCCAGCACGAGGGACGAGATAACTTTATCTGATTAGCGGGTTTTTCCGGTTCCGTGGGATAATTGAACTTGCCGGGTTATCGCCTTGCATAACCCTGATCGCCCTTATCCTGTCCCCGGAGGCCCCCGATGGCATCGCTGCAAACCCCTGTCTGTGCGTTCGACACGCCGGCCCCCGATTTCGCGCTGCCCGGCGTGGATGGACGGGTCTGGACACGCGATGAGTGCCGGGGCGAGCGGGGTCTGCTGGTGATGTTCATCTGTAACCACTGCCCCTATGTGAAGGCGGTGCGTGAGCGTCTGGTGCTGGACACCCGGGAGCTCCAGGCACTGGGGATCGGTTGCGTCGCCGTGATGTCCAACGATCCGAGCGACTACCCGGACGACTCATTCGAGTCCATGCAGCAGGTAGCCTCACAGTACGCCTTCCCCTTCCCCTATCTGCTCGACGCCACCCAGGCGGTCGCCCGCGCCTATGGCGCCGTCTGCACCCCGGACTTTTTCGGCTACAACGCGGCGCTGCAACTCCAGTACCGGGGCCGGCTGGACGAGAGCCGCAAGGAGACGGCACCGGCCGGCGTGCGCCGCGACCTGTTCGAGGCGATGCGCGAGGTCGCCCAGACCGGACGCGGCCCCGCCGAGCAGGTCCCGAGCATGGGCTGTTCCATCAAATGGACACACTGAGGCCAGGAGCGCCGGCACCGTCGGGTCCCGCCCACCACTGGGGCTTAAGTCCGTCAATACTTCAAATTCATATCTGATAAAATGGCGATTTCCGGCTTGAGTTGTGCTTGATGTCCTGGGGGATTTGGCGGCCCTTATGTGTACTTTCCGGGGCTGCCGCCGTCAGGCGCAACCACGCCTGCGCATCGCCGTTGGCGTCGGCAGACCGCGGCGCCGGCCGCTCGGCCTGCACCACAGATTCCGGCACCGCGCCACCCGCATGCCAACCGTCACCCCCGCGCTGAGCGGGCCGCGGGCGACGGATCGCACAAAGTAAAATAAACTGATCCAACAACGATATTAGGAGGGGCCATGTCCTCACGCAGAGAACTTGCTAATGCCATCCGCGCGCTCAGCATGGATGCGGTACAAAAGGCCAACTCGGGCCACCCCGGCGCGCCCATGGGCATGGCCGACATCGCCGAAGTCCTCTGGAACGACTTCATGAAGCACAATCCCGGCAACCCGCACTGGGCGGACCGGGACCGTTTCGTGCTCTCCAACGGGCACGGCTCCATGCTGATCTACTCCCTGCTGCACCTGACCGGGTACGACCTGGGGATCGAGGACCTGAAGCAGTTCCGCCAGCTACATTCACGCACTCCGGGTCACCCGGAGTACGGCTATGCCCCAGGCGTGGAAACCACCACCGGCCCCCTGGGTCAGGGCATCACCAACGCGGTGGGCATGGCCCTGTCCGAAAAGATCCTGGCCGCCCAGTTCAACCAGCCGGGTCATGAGATCGTCGACCACCACACCTATGTGTTCCTGGGCGACGGCTGCATGATGGAAGGCATCTCGCATGAGGCGTGCTCGCTGGCCGGCGCGCTGGGCCTGGGCAAGCTGATCGCCTTCTACGACGACAACAACATCTCCATCGACGGCGAGGTGCGTGGGCACGGCACCACCCCGGGCTGGTTCCTGGACAACACCCCCAAGCGTTTCGAGGCCTATGGCTGGCACGTCATCCCCAAGGTCGATGGCCATAACGCCGAGGCGATCAAGGCCGCCGTTGAGGAGGCACGCGGGGTCGAGGACCGCCCGACGCTGATCTGCTGCCAGACCATCATCGGCTTCGGCTCACCCAACAAGCAGGGCAAGGAGGAATGCCATGGGGCGGCCCTGGGCGTGGAGGAGATTGCACTGACCCGCGAGGCCTTGGGCTGGACCTATGGCCCCTTCGAAATCCCGGCCGATATCTATGCCGGCTGGTCCGCCAAGGACCGCGGTGCCAGCGCCGAGACCGCGTGGGATGAGCGCTTCGCCGCCTACGTCGCCGCCTACCCGGTGGCGGCCGCCGAGTTCAAGCGCCGCATGGCCGGTGAGCTGCCCCCCGAGTGGGCCACCCAGGCCGAGGCCTTCGTCGCCGCCGTGGTCGCCAAGGCCGAGACCATCGCCTCGCGCAAGGCCTCCCAGAATGCCTTGGGCGGCTTTGGCCCGCTGTTGCCCGAGTTTCTGGGCGGTTCCGCGGACCTGGCCGGCTCCAACCTGACACTCTGGAAGGGCTGCAAGGGCGTGGGCAAGGTGGATGCCTCCGGGAACTACATCTATTACGGCGTGCGTGAGTTCGGCATGTCCGCCATCATGAACGGCATCGCGCTGCACGGGGGCTTCATCCCCTACGGCGCCACCTTCCTGATGTTCTCCGAGTACGCCCGCAACGCGCTGCGCATGGCGGCACTGATGAAGATCCGCTCGATCTTCGTCTACACCCATGACTCGATCGGCCTGGGCGAGGACGGTCCCACCCACCAGCCGGTGGAGCAGATCCCCACGCTGCGCATGATCCCCAACATGAGCGTCTGGCGCCCCTGCGACGCGGTCGAGTCGGCCGTCGCCTGGAAGCTCGCCATCGAGCGTGTGCACGGCCCCTCCTGCCTGATCTTCTCGCGTCAGAACCTGGCCCACATGCCCCGTACTGCGGACCAGCTCGCCGCCATTGAGCGCGGCGGCTATGTACTGCGCGATTGCGCCGGCACCCCGGATGCGATCATCATCGCCACCGGCTCCGAGGTGGAACTGGCCATCAAGGCGGCCGAGGCCTTGGCCGACAAGGCGGTGCGGGTGGTCTCCATGCCCTCCACGAACGCCTTCGATGCCCAGGATGCCGCCTACCGCGAGTCGGTCCTGCCCAAGGCGGTGACCGCCCGCGTCTCGGTGGAGGCCGCGGTGACCGACGGCTGGTGGAAGTATGTCGGCAGCCACGGGGCCGTGATCGGTGTCGACCGCTTCGGCGAGTCCGCGCCAGCCCCGGCGCTCTTCAAGGAGTTCGGCCTGACCGTCGAGCACGTGGTGGCCGCGGTCAAGTCCGTCCTCTAAGACTTAAGCAAAGCGCGCGGGGCCACCCTGGTCCCGCCGTCACTCAACACTTGCGCCCTGCGCGCTCAACTGGAGACTCTGCATGACGATCAAAGTTGGTATCAACGGTTTCGGCCGCATCGGTCGCATGACCTTCCGGGCAATTTCCAAGGATTTCCCGAACATCGAAGTGGTCGCCATCAACGACCTGCTGGACGCCGAATACCTGGCCTATATGCTCAAGTACGACTCGGTCCACGGCAACTTCCCGGGCACCATCGCCGTCGAGGGCAACACCCTGATTGTCAACGGCAAGTCCATCCGCCTGACGGCTGAGAAGGACCCGGCCAACCTGAAGTGGAGCGAGGTTGGCGCGGACCTGGTCATCGAGAGCACGGGCTTCTTCCTGACCGAAGAGTCCTGCCAGAAGCACATCGCTGCCGGTGCCAAGAAGGTGGTCCAGTCCGCCCCGTCCAAGGACGCCACCCCGATGTTCGTGTTCGGCGTCAACCACAAGACCTACGCCGGCCAAGCCATCATCTCCGCCGCCTCCTGCACCACCAACTGCCTGGCGCCGGTCGCCAAGGTGCTGCATGACAACTGGGGGATCAAGCGTGGCCTGATGACCACGGTCCACGCCGCCACCGCCACCCAGAAGACCGTCGACGGCCCGTCCAGCAAGGACTGGCGCGGTGGTCGCGGCATCCTGGAGAACATCATCCCGTCGTCCACCGGTGCGGCCAAGGCCGTCGGCGTGGTCCTGCCGGAGCTCAACGGCAAGCTGACCGGCATGGCCTTCCGCGTGCCCACCTCCGACGTCTCCGTCGTCGACCTGACGGTCGAGCTGAACAAGCCGGCCGACTACAAGACCATCTGCGCCACCATGAAGGCCGCCTCCGAGTCCGGCGATCTCAAGGGCGTGCTGGGCTACACCGCGGAGAAGGTGGTCTCCACCGATTTCCGCGGCTGCAAGACCCCGTCGGTCTTCGATGCCGAGGCCGGCATCGCGCTGGATTCGACCTTCGTCAAGGTCGTCTCCTGGTATGACAACGAGTACGGCTATACATGCAACATGCTGCGCCTGGTCGAGCACGTCGCGAAATAACCCGTAGGGTAGGTTAGGCGCGCGGGCACCAGGCTGCGGACTTGCTCCCAGCCCAACCCGCGCGCCGTAACCCACCAGCTGCAAGGACGCCGCCCACCAACCCCATAGACTCAGCAGAGTCATCCGGCAAGCCCCGCGGCTTTCCAGATAGCTCCATTCACCCTGTACGAGAGGATTGCCCCCATGTCCTTCATCAAGCTCACCGATCTCGACCTTGCCGGCAAGCGGGTGCTGATCCGCTCGGATCTGAACGTACCGGTCAAGAACGGCAAGGTCACCTCCGACGCCCGCATCACCGCCTCCATGGCCACCTTCGAGCATTGCATCAAGGCCGGTGCCAAGGTCATGGTGATGTCCCACTTGGGGCGGCCGGAAGAGGGCGTGTTCTCCGAGGCAGATTCGCTCAAGCCGGTCGCCGACGACCTGGCCGTCAAGCTGGGGCGGCCGGTGCGCCTGATCCGCGACTATTTCGAGCACACCCCGGTCATCGCCGACGGCGAACTGGTCCTGCTCGACAACGTCCGCTTCAACAAGGGCGAGGGCAAGGACAACGAGGAACTCGCCAAAAAATACGCCGCCCTGTGCGACGTCTTTGTGATGGACGCCTTCGGCACCGCCCACCGCGCCCAGGCCTCCACCCATGGTGTCGGCAAGTTTGCCCCCACCGCCTGCGCCGGTCTGCTGCTGGCCGCGGAACTGGACGCACTGAAGAAGGCCCTGGCCGACCCGGCGCGGCCCATGGTCGCCATCGTCGGCGGTTCCAAGGTCTCCACCAAGCTGACGGTGCTCGAGGCCCTGTCGGAGAAGGTGGACCAACTGGTGGTCGGCGGCGGCATCGCCAATACCTTCCTGGCCGCCAGCGGGCACAAGATCGGCAAGTCGCTGTGCGAGCACGACCTGATCCCCACCGCCCAGGCCCTGATGGCAAAGATGACCGCCCGCGGCGCCACCATCCCGATCGCGGTGGACGTAGTGACCGGCAAGAATTTCGCCGAGACCGAGCCGGCCGTGGTCAAGGATGCCAATACGATCGCCGACGACGACATGATCTTCGACATCGGCCCCAAGTCCGCCCAGCAACTGGCCGACATCATCAGCAAGGCCGGCACCATCGTGTGGAACGGCCCGGTTGGCGTCTTCGAGTTCGACCAGTTCGGCGCGGGCACCAAGACCGTCGCCATGGCGATTGCCAACGCCGCCGGCTTCAGCCTGGCGGGCGGCGGCGACACCATCGCGGCCATCCAGAAATATGGCATCTACGACAAGATCTCGTACATCTCCACCGCGGGCGGCGCCTTCCTGGAGTATCTGGAGGGCAAGACCCTGCCGGCCGTCGCCATGCTCGAATCCCGCGCGAACGACTAACAAGGACAAGCGGTCAGCGGTCAGTGCTCAGCCATCAACAAGAGGGCGAGGCAGACTCGCCGCTGAGCGTTGATCGCTGACAGCTAAGAGCCAACCAATGAGCAGACGTACCAAGATCGTTGCGACCCTGGGCCCCGCCACGGACTCCCCGGCGGTGATGGATGCCATCATCGCCGCGGGCGTCGATGTGGTGAGGCTCAACCTCTCACACGACACCCACGAGCGCCACCGCGAGCGCGTGCGCCTGGTGCGTGAGCGGGCACTGGCCACCGGCCAGGAACTGGCCATCCTCCTGGACCTGCAGGGACCCAAGATCCGCATCGGCCGCTTCCATGAGGGCGCGGTCGAGCTGGCCAACGGGGACGCCTTCGCCATCGACGCTGCCTGCCTCCTGGCGGACGGCGACCAGACCCAGGTCGGCACCACCTACCCGGAACTGGCCGACGACGTGCGCCCCGGCGACGTCCTGCTGCTGGACGACGGGGCCATCGAGCTGCTGGTCGACACCGTCAACGGCGGGCGCATCGGCTGCACCGTGGTCATCGGCGGCACCCTCTCCAACGCCAAGGGCATCAACAAGAAGGGCGGCGGGCTCTCCGCCCCGGCCCTGACCGACAAGGACAAGGCGGACATCCGCTTCGCCGCCGAGATCGGGGCGGACTATCTCGCGGTGTCCTTTGTGCGCAGTGCCGAGGATGTCAATCTGGCGCGGGAGCTACTGCGCGCGGCCGGCGGCCAGGGCGGCATCGTCGCCAAGATCGAGCGGGCGGAGGCACTGAACTGCCTCGACGAGATCATCAAGGCCTCCGATGTGATCATGGTCGCCCGCGGCGACCTGGGTGTGGAGATCGGCGACGCCAAACTCCCGGCGGTGCAGAAGCAGCTGATCAAGCGCAGCCGCGACCTCAACCGGGTGGTCATCACCGCCACCCAGATGATGCAGTCCATGATCGACCATGCCATCCCGACCCGGGCCGAGGTGTTCGACGTGGCCAACGCGGTGCTCGACGGCACCGATGCCGTCATGCTCTCCGCCGAGTCCTCGGTCGGCCGGTTCCCGGTCCAGGTGGTGGAGGCACTCGACCGCGTCTGCATCGAGGCCGAACGCCAAGTCACCCGCTCCGGGCACCGGATCGACTCGGTGTTCGGCCGGGTCGACGAGGCCATCGCCATGGCCACCATGTACACCGCCAATCACTTGGGCGTAAAGGCCATCGCGGCGCTGACCGAGACCGGCTCCACGGTGAAATGGATGTCCCGCATCAGCTCCGGCATCCCCATCTACGCCATGTCCCCCAGCGCGGAGACCCGGCGCAAGGCGCGGATTTTCCGCGGCGTCTATCCGCTAAGCTTCGACATGCAGTGCCAGGAGGTCAACGAGGTCAACCTGGCGTTACTCGAAGAGCTCAAGCAGCGCGGTGCCGTGCACGATGGCGACCTGGTCATCATCACCAAGGGCGACCGCTGCGGCGTCGAAGGCCAGACCAACATCATGAAGATCATGCGGGTCGGGGAGCACCAGGTGGCCGGGCCGAATTAGGCCCCTGGTCGACTGTCAGCTGCACCATACCGCAAGCACCCATCCATCCATCCCACTCACGAATTCTTGCATAACCACACGAGGAAGACTCCATGGCCCTGATTTCAATGCGTCAACTGCTGGACCACGCCGCCGAGCACGGTTACGGCGTGCCGGCCTTCAACGTCAATAATTTGGAGCAGATGCGCGCCATGATGCAGGCCGCCCACGAGACCGATTCCCCGGTCATCGTGCAGGCCTCCGCCGGTGCCCGCAAATATGCCGGCGCCCCCTTCCTGCGCCACCTGATCCTGGCCGCCATCGAAGAGTGGCCACATATCCCGGTGTGCATGCACCAGGACCACGGCACCTCCCCCGCCATCTGCCAGCGCTCCATCCAGCTCGGCTTTTCATCCGTCATGATGGACGGCTCCCTGCTGGAAGACGGCAAGACCCCCTCGACCTACGACTACAACGTAGACGTGACCAAGAACGTGGTCGCCATGTCCCACGCCTGCGGCGTCTCGGTTGAGGGCGAACTGGGCTGCCTGGGCTCACTGGAGACCGGCCAGGCCGGCGAAGAGGACGGCGTGGGCGCCGAGGGCACCCTGGATCACAGCCAGCTGCTCACCGACCCCGAAGAGGCCGCTGACTTCGTCGCCAAGACCAAGGTCGACGCGCTGGCCATCGCCATCGGCACCTCCCACGGCGCCTACAAGTTCACCCGTCCGCCCACCGGCGACATCCTGGCGATCAAGCGCATCAAGGAGATCAACGCCCGCATCCCCAACACCCACCTGGTCATGCACGGTTCTTCTTCCGTGCCCCAGGAGTGGCTGGCGATCATCAACAAGTTCGGCGGCGACATGGGCGAGACCTATGGCGTGCCGGTGGCGGAAATCGTCGAGGGCATCAAGCACGGCGTGCGTAAGGTCAACATCGATACCGACCTGCGCATGGCCTCCACCGGCGCCATCCGTCAGTACTTTGCCGAGCACCCGAAGGAATTCGACCCCCGCAAGTATCTGGCCGCCGCCACCAAGGCGATGTACGGCATCTGCAAGTCACGCTATGAGGCCTTCGGCACCGCCGGCTGGGCCAGCAAGATCACCCCGCTGTCACTGGAGGCCATGACCACCCGCTACGCCAAGGGCGAGCTGGACCCCAAGATCAACTAGCCCTTTTTTCGGCTCCGCCGAAAAAAGGAGGGGCGCCCTGCGGGCGCCCCTCTAACCTCGCTTGACACCGCTGCGCGGTGTCACGCCTGTGTCTGGCGCTCAGCGCCGCGGGCAAGCGCTCCATCATTCCGGCCGGGACGCGGCAGTCTTTTTTCTGGCAGCAGATCGCGCGAACCGGCGGCGCCGGTTCAGCTGGGTGCGACGCAGGCACTCGCGATATCGGTCTGAGAGAAATCTTCACCTTTGAACAATAGCGGCAGTGCGCGGACCTTGGCCAGCGCATAGCTGAACACATCGCCGAAGTTCAGCCCCGCGGGGTGGCCGCTGCCCTTACCAAACGCCACGAAGGCGGCATAGGCCGCGTCCATCTCCGCCAGTCCGGGGGCGACCACATCAAACATCGGCAGTCGCAGGATATCGTCCAACAGCACGACCGCGCGCTGCCCCCGTCTGCCATGCACCACCATGCGCGCCTCGACCACCGAGACGGTGCTGATCAATGCCCTGTCGGTTCCCTGGAGAGCACGTAGAAACATCTCGCGCTCGGGCTCCGCGAAGACGATGGCCACAACCGCAGAGGTATCAACGACGATCATTGAGGCAGGCCATGCTCATCCCATGCCAGCGGATCCCCGGCGTCCACTCGATCCGGGATGCGGTCAATCTGCATCAGCAGTGCCGCCATGCGCTCGAACGCGTCAGTGACCATTGGTGCCTCACCGCTCAAGGCCATGCCATCATCCGCCGGGGCTGCGGAGATCGCTTGCGCCGGCTCCCCGTGCGGGCGTGCATCATCCTCGCCCAGGGCACGCAGCCGCTCGAAAAGCGCAATATCGATCAGTGCCGCAACCCGCTTCCCGCTCTTCGTGATCACCACCGAATCCCCCCGGTACTGAATCTCGTTGAGCAACTCTCCAAGATTCTGCCGAACCGTCATCGCCGGGGCCTCACGGACCATATCAATTACCTCAATCGATGTGATTGGGGCAATCATAGCCCTCCTCCTCCATGGTGGCAAGCACCAAGTCTGATCCATCTGACAGGCACTCGACGCGAAATACCACCGCGCTTGACCCGCACGCCAAAGCCCTGCCTCCGGGAAGGACCCCACAGCGCCCCCGAACCAACCCCCTCGGTTATTCTCGTGGCGCCGCTGCGGGGTGCCATACCTATGTCTGGCACTCAGCGCCTATTGTCTCGTGACACCGTCGCGCGGTGTCACGCCTGTGTCAGGCGCGCCGCTACCTAAAGATAACGATAGGATTCACCGACAAATCGAGCGCGCTATCTTTCTCACTTGCGTCAAGCACCGTTCCAAATACATTCAGCATCAGTCCGCGATCCGACACTCGGTTCACGTGCGATTCACATAGCTGTCTCGCAACACTGTGCATTCGGTTCTTCGCTAATCGCGTAATAAACCTTATGGATCGACCCAGGCGACCGCTATCGACGTGCACATGCATAAGATCATAGCCGTCGGAGAGCACAGTCTCGGGATTACAACGGTGTATTTCGAACCTTTCACAAATTAGAACAAATTTGTCTACCGACGCTCGTGACTTATCGACGATCTGCTTCGCCAAAACCTCGTCCAGTCGGCGCATAGCGCCACTAACCTGGACGTTATCCAGATCGATACCCAATGACCTCAGCCACTTGATTGCATGTTGAAAGTTACGCAACTCCTGAGACGTCAGCGCTCCGAATTCAAGATCAAGAACAATCTCATCATGTTCGAGCATATGCTTAATCAGCTCGAATACTTTCCCCACGGTCGTTTTCTCGACGAATCGAATGTTCTCAGTCAAATAATGATCGGTTTCACTAAAGGACCTTCCGGAAGCAATGCCCCTTTCGGCCGCCTCGTCTGCGCTGCACTTAGTGACGTCGTCCCGAGCGCTTGACGCGGGACTTATCATGTATCCATTGGCGGTCTTCGTAAACTTCTTCTCGAATAGGGCTTTAACAGCTGCCTCGTCAAGGTAGTACGGGAGTATGCCTCTTAGTTGAAGCGATCTAAAGAGTTTCGCCCCGACTGGATCAGCCGCTGCGAGTGAGGTCGCTGATTCCCCCACCGGCGATACGCTGCCAATCTCCTCAATACGGACATCAACCTCACTGCGCCCTCTCGGATCGGTGTAGATCCGGGCGGGAACCGCCGCAGGATCGTCCGGTTTATGTTGTTCAAAATAGTAATAATCCCTGCCGGATCTTTGCTTGATCCAGTAGATGTCCGGCACATCCGAGTACTTCATTATTGGCTCTCTCACACGATGCCCTCCTTTTACGTTCACGGAAGCATTTATACAACCCGTATCCTGCGCGCCGGATTGTAATCTCAGAATTTCGACAGATGCAAGCGCTTTTTTGGGCATACTGGCGGTAAATTTATTGATATAGGGTGAGGTACCACCAAGGATGCCGGCCCCCCCGCTCAATACTATTAAGTTATTGTTAAGACATCGATTTCAAGAGGCCATTACGGCAAGCCAACCATACCTATCCGGAGTCGGCCACGCTTAAGGCAAATATCTATAGACGACCGATGGATCATTTGTTTTCCAATGAGCTTGCCGTCTAGGCAGGGATCACACCAACGGATTTCATTCGGAAGCGTGCGCTGCCGCTTCCGGTCTTGGTAGCGTTGCTGGTTAACCGGCACCAGGCGCGACTCAAGATGAGTTGATTCAGTCGCTGCCCCTAATCATTCAGACCCCCGGCTGCGCCAGGGCTGACAAGGGGCGCCCTGCGCGCCGATCGGTGGTGGCGGCGGTGAGGTAGGGCCACGGCGAGTGCCGCCACAACCCCAACCGCAGTGTCTGCACGACGATCAAGGTCACCAGCCCCGACCCAACCAACCGCCACTCGTGCCGCTCCACCTGCGCCGCTGATGGGGCTTTCGTGCACGCCTCGCCAATCTGCACCGCGGCTTCGTCGGCTATCTCCGCCTCCGGCTCCCGCTCCCGCTGACCGCTGCGCCCTCTTTGGGCTGCGCTACAATAGGTAGTGCCATTATTCGTAAATCGGCGATGTCGATCCCCGCATGACACGACCCAGGTCAGTGCTGGCCAATCGCATGCCCGTTGCCGCTTGACCACATGAGTCGCCATGAATCGCAAGCACAGACCTGGCAAGAGCACCTCCGAGGATCGGCACGGGGCGGCACTGATCGTGGGACTGGGCGCCTCCGCCGGGGGCCTCGAACCGCTTGAGCAGTTCTTCGCTCATCTGCCTGCCAACACCGGCCTCAGCTTTGTCGTGGTGCAGCATCTCGATCCCCATCGGCCGAGCCTGCTTGCGGGTCTGCTGGCGCGACATGCCGCGATGCCGGTGATCGAGGCGGCCGACGGCGTACGACCAAAGCCCGATCACGCCTACGTCATCGCGCCCGGCACGCGCCTGTTGCTCGCGGGCGGCGCCTTCAAGGTCAGCGCGGCGACCGGGCCGACCGCTCCCGGCCGCATCGATGCCTTCTTTTGCTCCCTCGCCGCCGAGGAGCGAGAGCACGCCGTCGCCGTGCTCTTCTCCGGCGCCGGTCAGGACGGCACCGTCGGGCTGCGCGCGATCAAGGAGCGCGGGGGGCTGACACTGGCGCAGTCTCCGGAAACGGCCAAGCACGACGCCATGCCGCAGAGCGCGATCGAGGCAGGCCTGGTGGATCACGTCCTGCCGCCCGAGGCGCTCGCCGCCAAACTGCTTGAGCATGCCGGTTATGTCACCACCGCGGGGCACTCAAGCACGGCGGCGCTCGAACCCGAGCTCGCGAGCCGCCTTGGGAGGATCTGCGCGCTCATCCGGCAGCATACCGGCCACGACTTCGCGAACTACAAAGAAGGGACGCTGCTGCGGCGAATCCGGCGGCGCATGCAGATCCTGCACGTTCCGACGGTCGATGCCTATCTCGCGGGGCTGGAGCGGGACATGACCGAGGCCGAGTCGCTCGTCAAGGACCTGCTCATCGGGGTGACGCAGTTCTTCCGCGATCCGGATGCGTTCCAGGCGCTCGCGCAGCAGGTCGTCCCGCGCCTGATCCAGGGGCGGCCAGCGGATGCGCCCGTGCGCATCTGGGTGGCCGGTTGCGCCTCGGGCGAAGAGGTGTACTCGCTGGCCATCCTCGCGCGCGAGCACCTGGAGCGGATCGAATCCAGGCGCGCGGTCCAGATCTTCGCGACCGACCTCGACGCGCAGATGCTGGCTGCAGCGCGCGTGGGGCGCTACCCGCTCACCATCGCCGAGCACGTGAGCCCCGAGCGCCTCGCGCGCTTCTTCGTCCGTGAGGGGCAGCGCTACCAGGCGGTCAAGGCGCTGCGGGAGATGTGCATCTTCTCGCCGCACAGCCTGATCCGCGACCCGCCGTTCTCGCAGCTCGACCTCATCTCCTGTCGCAATGTACTCATCTACTTCTCCGCCGAGCTGCAGAGCAAGCTCGTGCCCCTGTTCCACTTCGCGCTTCGCCCCGGGGGTTTCCTCTTCCTCGGCCCGGCCGAGGGTCTCAGCGGCAGCCATGCGCTGTTCGAGACCATCGATAAGTCGAGCCGGATCTTTCGTCGCAGGCAGACCGTCATTCGTCCGCTCCTGGACTTCCCGCCCGCCGCCCGCCGCACGGCCCGACCGGTTGGCGTCACGCCGCCGGCGCCCGGCCGGGAGCGACCCTCACCGACGCTTCAGCAGCGCGTCAGCGCGGCCTTCGAACGCACCGTGCTCGACGAGTACGCGACCCCCTGCGCGGTCGTGAACGATCGGGGAGAGCTGGTGCTCGTGGCTGGAAGGCTGGACCGTTACTTCCGGCTAGCATCCGGTGCCGTCACCACGAACCTTGTCGACCTCGTCCCGCCCATCCTGCGCGTCGAGCTGCGGCGGGCGCTGCAAGCCGCGGCGGCCACCCGGCAGCGGGTGGTACGTGACAACATCGTGCTCGCACTCGACGACGGTACTCATCGCGTCCAACTCACGGTCCGCCCCGTGCCCGGCATGGAGGTGGATGCGGGCCTCCTGCTGGTGGTGGTACAGGACTACGCGCCGCTGGAGCGGCCCGCGCAGAGCGGGGAGAGTGCGGACACCGCTGGGCTGGCTGAGCCACCGGCGCTCGACCTGCTCGAGCTCGAGCTGCGCACCACCCGCGCAGAGCTCAAAACGACCGTCGAGGACCTCGATTCGGCCAATGAGGAGCTCAAGTCTTCGAACGAGGAACTCATCGCGACGAACGAGGAGCTGCAGTCGGCCAACGAGGAGTTGCAGACCTCGCAGGAGGAGCTTCACTCGCTCAACGAAGAGCTGGAGACGGTCAACACCGAGCTGCGCCAGAACGTGGACGAGCTCGGTGCCGCCAACAGCGACCTGCAGAACCTGTTCGTGAGCACTGAGGTCGCGACCATCTTCCTTGATCGTGACCTGCGCGTGGTGAGGTTCACCCCCGCCGCCACGGCACGCTTTCGGCTCATCGACACCGACGTCGGCAGGCCGATCGGCGACCTCGCCCCGCGCTTCCACGGCCAGGACCTCATTGCCGACGCGGGGGAGGTCTTAAGGACCCTGACGCCGCTCGAGCGGCCGATCCGTACCAGCGAGGGCTCCTGGTTCATCCTGCGGGTGCTGCCCTACCGCACGCTCGAGAACCTGATCGCGGGGGTCGTGGTCACTTTCATCGACATCTCCGAGGTCAAGAACGCAGAGGAGGCGCTGCGGGCTGCCCTGGCCAAAGCCGAGGCCGGCGAACGGATGCTCGCGGCCCTGATGCAGCACGTGCCCGAGGGTATCACCGTCTGCGATGCCGACGGCACGCTGCGTCTGATCAGCCAGTACGGTCAGGATCTCCTGGGCGGCCCGCATGCCGGCAAGCGCATCGAGGACGTGGCCAGGGACTGGACCGTCTATCGCCCCGACGGCCAGACCCTCATGCCGACGCAAGAATTGCCCCTCATGCAGGCACTTCATGGCGTGACCGTGCGAGATTTCGAGCTGGTGCAGCGCAGCGCCGACGGGCACCAATTGCCACTGCTGTGCAGCGCGGCTCCCATCCGCGATGTTGGCGGCGCGGTGGTCGGCGCCATTGTCACCTGGCGGGACATCAGAGAGCGCAAGGCGGCGCAGGACGCCCTACGCCGCAGCGAGGCCCGCTGGAATGCCGCGCTTGAGCACTTTGCCGAAGGCGTCATCCTTGCCACGCAGGACGAGCAGGTCTTCTACTGGAATCCCACCGCCCGCGCCATGCATGGCTTCACCCGCCCCGACGAGGGCATCGAGCCCCTGGAGAGGACCCCAATCACGTTCCAGCTGTGGACGCCCGATGGCGGCCGCTTGCTCGAACTGGACGAGTGGCCCATGCGGCGCATCAAGCGTGGCGAGCGGGTGAGTGATTTGGAGCTACGCTTGCGCCGTCCCGACCAGGGCTGGGAGCGCATCGTGTCCTACTCGGGGGCCATGGTCGACACTCAGGGCGGTGAGCGCCTGATCTTCCTCTCGGTCCACGATCTCACCGAGCAGCGGCAAGCCGAGGAGGCGTTGCGGCTGACCCAGGCCTCGATCGACGCCGCGGCCGAAATGGTCGCCTGGTTTACGCCGGACGGCCGGGTCCGCTACGCCAACGACGCGACGTGCCGCACACTCGGCTATCCGCGCGACGAGCTGCTGCGCCTGACGGCGCTGGATTTCAGCCCCGGCTTCACTTGGGAGGCCTATGCCGAGCACTGGGCCGAGGTCCGCCGGCGCAAGTCGCTCACGCTGGAGGTCGTGCACCGTCGCAAGGACGGCACCGATTATCCAGCCGAGGTCACCGTCAATCATGTCGCCTACGCCGGGCAGGAGTACCTCTTCGCCTATGGTCGGGACATCACGGAGCGCAAGCAGAACGAAGCGGAACTCAATGCCTACCGCCAACACCTCGAAGCGATGGTCGCGGAGCGCACGGCGCAACTCTCGGCGGCCAAGGAGGCGGCGGAGACCGCCAACATCGCCAAGAGCGCCTTCCTGGCCAACATGAGCCACGAGATCCGCACCCCGCTGAATGGGATCACCGGGATGGCCCATCTGATCCAGCGCGACGGGCTGACGCCGCACCAGGGCGAGCAGATGCAAACGCTCCAACGATCGGCGAACCATCTGCTCGAGATCATCAATGCCATCCTGGAGCTCTCCAAGATCGAGGCGGGCAAGTTCAGCCTAAACGAGGGGCCGGTGCGGATCGAGCGCCTGCTCGCCGATGTGGTCTCCCAGCTCCAAACCCAGGTCCAGGCCAAGCCACTGCGGATCGTCACGCAGATCGGGGAGATCCCGCCCTATATTCAGGGGGATGCCACACGTCTGCAGCAGGCCCTGCTCAACTATGCCGGCAACGCCGTCAAGTTCACCGAACGCGGCCAGATCGCCCTGCAGGTCACGCGGGCGGAGGAAGACGCCGCGACGGTGTTGCTGCGCTTCGAGGTGGCAGACACCGGCATCGGCATCGCCCCCGAGGTGCTGCCCCGGCTGTTCAGCGCCTTCGAACAGGCCGATAACTCGACCACCCGCCGCTATGGCGGCACCGGCCTGGGGCTCGCCATCACCCGCAAGTTGGCCCAGCTCATGGGTGGCGAGGCGGGGGGGCACAGCACGCTGGGGGTCGGCAGCACCTTCTGGTTCACGGCCCGGCTCAAGAAGGGGCAGCCAACCGTGACGGGGGTGGAGGACATCCCCATTGGGGAGGCAGAGGCGTGCCTGCGACGCGACCACGCGGGGACGCGTCTGCTGATCGTCGAGGATGAGCCGGTGAACCGGGAGATCGCCCGGCAGTTGGTGGAGGATGTCGGGCTGATCGCGGATTGCGCGGCGGACGGCGCGCAGGCGGTCCGTCTCGCCGGTGACCAGGCGTACGCCTTGATCCTGATAGACATGCAGATGCCGGTGCTGGACGGTCTGGAGGCCACGCGACGCATCCGCCGCGCAACGACCAGCGGGATGGCGCGCATCCCGGTGGTGGCCATGACCGCCAACGCCTTCGCGGAGGACCAAGCGGCGTGCCTGGCCGCCGGGATGGACGATTTTCTGACCAAGCCGGTCGAACCAGAGGTCTTGTACCGCGTGATCCTCACCTGGCTATCCGCCAAGCCATCGCCGGGTGGATGACCCAACCTTGGTTGGGTCGCAGTTTTATGCGCTCCAGGCGCCAGCCAACCCGCAGGACTCAAGCCCCCACCAGCACCGTCTGGATCGCGCTCCAGTCGCCATGGGCCTCATCCTTGTCCAACCAGCGCAGGCGATAATCGCGGCTCTCCGGGGTGCCCGGCACGGCCAGTGGGCGATCGTCATAGACCGTCTTTTGGTTGAAATGACCCAGCGGCAACCAGGGGCCACCGTTGACGCGGTACTCCCCGGCGATACCATGGTGCCGAAACTTGGTGTAATCGATGCGTGGCCGCATCCCGTTGGGACCTTGTTCAGTGGTAACGGTGAACTCGGGGACCGGGTGCTCAGTCGTATCAACAATCGGCAGAATGCCCAGCTCGCGGCCCAGGCTCTCGGTATAGTTGGGATGGAGCTTCATGCGCTGGACCTGGTTAAAGATCCGATTGAACAAGCCGGGCAGTGCGGCCGGGGGCGGTGACTCGAAGACCGGCAGCGTCGGTACCACGACGGGGTCGGGGCCCTCGCCATAGGCGAGGTGCTTGCGGACCGCGGTGGTATCCACCGCAAACTGGTGGGCGACCGGGCACAAGGATTCCGACATCCAGAAATAAACGGTGAGACCGGCCCGCGTATTGGTGATCTCTTCGTCACCGAGGCCCAGCCGCGGGCCATGGCTCAACAACATGGCCCAGTAACGTTTCGGTGTGCCGCGTGCCTGCTGCATGTGCAGGTCAAGGAGTTCCTCGCCGCAATCGAGGGGCTGGAAACCTAACCATGCCTCGGGCCGCTGCTTCTCGCGAGGCCGCTCGCGCGGCACCGATCGTCGTCCCGGTGGAGTCGATAAAACTGCTGGCATCGGGTTCTGCGATACTCCTCACTGGCGGAAAGGTGCGACGCGGATAGGCAAGGCACGGCGCACCCTAATGTTCAAAACGCTCGTCGCGATTGATCTCATGCCGGCGCGCAGTTGCAATCGCTTCAGCGATGCTCCGATCAATTTCCATTGCCATTTCTCTTATCTGGAAATCCTGATCATTCAGAAGGCCCTGGACCGGCGCCCGCTGTTCTTGGAGACTATCTGCCGACGAGACGAAGCCGGATCCTGGCCGGATCTGACTTGCGAGCCCGGCAAAAACACTCGCCCGGTCAGGCGCTTCAGCCATTAAGGCGGCGGCAACCTCAGACCACACCAGGCTCCCATTTTCCATCACAAACGGCCGAATCAATTGCGCCAATAACGGAAAGCGCGCCGCTGGATGCAGAGACGCCCATTCGATTAAAGTCCGCGTCGGAACGTTGCTAAGCGGATTTCCGTCTATCACTCCGATGTTGTTTAGCGACCGAAGCGACAATGACCCTGCGGGTTGTTCCAGCCAGCAATCGAGCGCCTTGAGCGGATGAAGTTCAAACAATATATCGATCAAACTGCTAAGGCCGACATCAATAGATGAGTCCTCGTTTGATTGGATGACTCGGTTCAAGAGTATTACCGCGTCCCCACTGGCCTCAGCCCCTGCCAGGCATACCCTTGCAATTTTACGCAATCGATAGTCTGTGGCGTACTCGCCACCATCAAGCGAGTAATCGCGCAAGAATTGCCGGCCGAGTTCGAGAAGGCAGGGGTCCCAGTCTCGCTGTGCCACAGGTGCTCTGTCGAAGCGCTTCGCCAAAACATCTGCTGCAACCTGGAGGCCATCCGGGAGATTTGCGATACCCGACAAGATACGGCTCAGGTCACAAGACGTGATTGATTCAGTGGTCCAATCCATCCATAACATCCTGAACGCACTGGCCGGTGCGAGACGCGCCTTGATCGAATCAAGCAATCGGGCAACGCCGGCCTGATCCACACCGACAAATATCTGAATACGTGGGTAATCAACCCCCAGCAAAGGATCATGAACAGCATCGCTCAGCATCCTATCGACAAGCGGTTTGTCCATCCCCGACGCGGCCCTGAGAAATCCTGCAAGGATCGATGGATTGCGTGACAGATGGTTGGACTCACCGTAGTTGCGTACCAGTAAGGACCAGCCACTGGTCAAGTTTTCCGCTGACTCGGCGAATCCCTGACCGAACCAGAGTGCCTGATGTGCGTCTGGGCCACATAGGTCCGACCACAGGGCACCGATAGTGCCCGGCGCTTCGCCCGCTTCGATCCCTAGTCGCCGGGCCTCGTTTACTGCCTCGGCGGATACAACTGTTTCTTTGTTCTGCGTTTCCCAGTATTCGACAGCCGCAATCTCCGATATGGGTGTAAGCACGCATGAGCGAATCCGTTCCGATAGGTCCTCCGGTGCCAAACTCGCAGCGAGGGCACGGAGTCGCGCTATCTGGTCTGGCTCCATGCAGGACTCGTACATCCCGACTGTCTTGCGGACAGCCAGCCAGCCTTCTGGCCAATACTTGTCGGCCGCGATGTTCCGAAGCGCATTTTCCAGGTCATCGACAATTTCGCCGCGCCTCCAAAGGTAGTGGAAATGCTGAGCGATCAGGTGACGGGCCGCCGTGCGCTGGGTAAGTCCGGACAACGCGAGACGCTTGGCGACAACGAGGGCTCCGCCGTACCAGTCCCGATAATCAGACGAGGTTCGTGGCACCCAGCCATCATCGATCACTCGCGCGCCGAAGCTGAGGTCGTGTGACCCCGCGCGGCAGGGGGCGCTCAGCATTTTGCCGAGTGCTATCATTCCAGTCTCCCGGTTCGCGTCGTCCGTGTTAGCCAGCAAGCTCTCTATCACTTCAATGCGTGGCGCGGCACCGGCGAGACTACCGGCGCCGCAAGCCTGGAACAGTTCGGTAAAAAAGCTTGCGTTATATGGCCGCCCCATTGCGATGCGTTCAACGGATACCAAACGGCCGAGCAAAAGACACGCACGATTGAAGTGCTCTGCGAAATACGCGATCTTTCGAAGCAACTGCATCACTGTGCCCCGATGCCAAGGGGCGAGGTTTCCGGCCTGGTTCGACTCGACGCGTTGAACGAATTGCTCTACCAAAGCTAGGCTTGCGGCTGGGTCGACCGGGGCTAGGTTCTTTACGACATCAATGCGGTCCTGTTCCATCCAACCTGAGTTCGCCAACGGACCCTCGGGGCCGAGCCATGCCGAGGCGATGGCTTGCACTTCCGGAGAATCGTACAGGTAGCTCAGGCGATGAGTAAAAGAACGGAGTAACCGCGGGTTTCCGCAATTCCAGAACTGGTCGGCGACTTGGAGCGGCGGGCGGTTTTGCAATGCCCGCTTGGCGAGCCGGTTGGCGATGGGCTGCGGCAGGATGGCGCGCCAAGGTCCACGGGATTGGATGATCTCGCGGCGCCGCAACTCTGCGACCTGCTCGTAGACTTCCACCGGGTCAAGGCGCGCAAGTCCCGCCAAAAACGGCAACTCTGCGCCATCGCCGTCAAGTTTCTCGCCATCGAACGAGTAGACAAGAGAGAGGGCCTCGGCGGCGCGAAGCAAGGTCGCATCAGGCTGTTTCTTCTGATGAAAAAGCAATTCAAAAAGTTTCTGATCGGTCAGGTCAGCCAGATTCGCGTCCGGCCGCACATTCTCGGCAACCAGGATGGCGATACGGGCATTGCCATCGGAGAATTTTGCGATACACCAGCAGGTCGCTTGGGATAGATTCCGAAAGCGCAGCTCCAGCAGGCATTTGATCACTGCCGTAGATGCGTGCTGGAGAACAAAGCAATCCGTGCCTTCTGGTTGGTCGTCACCGATGTCCAGCTCGACCGTAATCAGGCTGACTAGGCTCCCGGCGGCGCGGCAGAGCGGGGCAATAGCGTCGTGGGTATCCCTCCTGCAGTTGTCGATGACCAGCACGGTGCGCTTGCCTTGGGCAATGAGCTGACTGGCAAGCTGCTGTGGTCGCAGCGGTGGTTCGTGACCCATGTCAGTATAGACGGCATGGGCAGAATCCAGTGCGGCTCCGCCGATGCGATCATCGAATAGGGCTTCGAGTAACCGTGTCTTACCGGTGCCGGACAGCCCAGTGAGGCGGACAACACCACCAGCACGCGACAGGGTGGCACGGAGCCGCGCGATACCCTCGACAATGGTGAGTGCTCCGTCTTGCGGATTGCGCCGGTCGCGGATGCGGGCGGTGTCGTCGCTCAGGTAAGCCATTTCCGCGCCTTCCGGTGCGTGCGACCAGTTTTCGTGGGGCTGCCAGCCAGTCAGTGTTTGGCCGATCCTTGCCCGGACCCAGAGCGCCACGCCGGGGTATTCGCGAACCCAATCGGCAAGCCGGGTCCGGTCGTAGAAATCAAGATGCAGTGTATCCGGCTTGGGTAAATCGGCAACTGCCTCGCGCATCGCCGCACGCCGCTCATCAAGATATTTCGGGTTTGTGGAACCTTTGGAACAGACGATAATATAGGCGCCGCTAGTCGCGGCTAGAGTCCGAATGCTGTCCCGCAGCGGCGGTGCTTTGCTATTGGATCTCTTAGGCTTTGGGCGCATCTCCCTGATAATCTCGCTCCGTGGCATGTCATCGGCCTTCGCTTGAAAACCGGTCATAGGCCGCGGAATGAACCCGCCGATATTTGTATTGGCCGGCAGTTCCACTCGAACATCAATCCCGCCGTCCGGCGCAATCGGACTCCCGCCATGGATGACGCCGGAGACTGGCAGGCCCCGGTGGTGCAAATCGGCCTTGCACAGTTCAGCGATCAGCTCCCGCAGACCCTCGGGATCGATTTCGGCGATTTGGTCTGGCGAAATATCGAATATTGGATGATGAGGCATGCGTTATCGAATTCCGATGTCGGTATAGCGAAAACGGCTTTTTGACATAGAAAACATGCGACTGATCGAGAAATCGCTCAACAGATTTTCGATCAAAACATCGCCCTTAATATGAAATCTACATGCACTACGTCGAAGGGGAATTCGATCATCCTGGTGTCGGTCTTCTCCAGCAACCCCGCATTCAGCAGCCTATGAATGTCGGTCTCCACTGTCCTTAGATCACGCCCCACCCGCCGCGCTGCTTCGCGTAAACTGACGGGGCCGGCACCGGTCAGCGCCCGCAAGAGCATCCAGCGCTTGGGCGTCAGGGTCCGCCATAGATCATCGACCGTGGCAATAGTGCGAAAAGCCCCCTGCGGCTCGCCGCTCATGGCACGCATGAAGCGCGCGTTGGTTTCCTCACGGCTGGCGATACCAATGGTGACAGCGTTCATGTTATCCCCTCCAGTTATCGACTTGGCGCCAAAAATCGGCCAATAATTCGGGCAGAGTAGTAAAGGAATAGGGCATTTCGACCGGTCCAAGATGCCGATGATCGCCTTTGCCTGCCTCGTTGTCGAAGCGCACCACGCATACCCCATCGACCACGAACGCCAAGCGATACTTGAAGATGTGGGCACTCCAGCGTACCGGTTCCGGTACCCGCCAGACCCGCAGCTCGGCGAAGGCATTTTCGCCTTGCTTGGAGCGCTCGTTCAACAGTTCTTGTTGCCTTCATGGGGGATGAGGATCGACGCCGGATGGCGTCTTGTCAACCAACAGCACCAGACGCGCAGACGGACTTGGGCATAGTGCCGGTCACTGCACGGATTGCAAGGCCGGTGGTCCGCACAGCGGACCCCACCGGGCTTCGAGAAAGCGGGCCGCGGCGAGGAGGACCAGGTCTTCCGGCTGGAGAACCTGATAGGCCACTGAGACTCCGGACCTCGCCCGGCCCGTCGCGGCCAGGGGGCCGCTCCTACGGGGTGGGCGGAATTTGGATATCATCCCGGTGATGGCAAAGACTAGGGGGGGCATCATGGTCCTTTTGGGATAAACTGCGCAATCTCGCCGATAGATTATAAATCAACGGCTTGCGACGGATCATTCGCTTACGCTGCGGCTGCACCCAGGCGACGACAATTGCCTCGGCGCAATACTTGCCCGGTATCGAGCGAGACACCACCCGCCCGACCGGGCTAGACTTGGCCGACCGTTTTACTGGGAGCGCCCGCCATGCAGACCATCAAGGGCCGCGAGGCCACCGCGACACCGCGACCGGCATCCCGCGGGGGAGTCGCCGCGGGCGACGGCAGCGACGCAAAGACTCTCTATGAACAGGATTTTTTTGCCTGGACCAACAGTCAGGCGGCACTATTGCGGTCGGGACGTCTGGCTCAAACGGATATCGAGCATATTGCGGAGGAAATCGAAAGCATGGGCAAGAGCGAATTGCGGGAGCTGGAAAATCGCCTCGCCGTGCTCTTGCTGCATCTGCTGAAATGGCAGTTTCAACCGCAACGCCGGGGCCGCAGTTGGGAACTGACCATCCGGGAGCAGCGCCGAAAACTCAGGCGCCATGTCGATCAAAACCCGAGCCTCACGGCCAGGCTCGATCAGGCCATGGAAGACGCCTATGGCGATGCAACGTTGGCGGCTGCACGGGAGACCGATCTTGCGGAAGAGACCTTTCCGCCGGTCTGCCCATACACGGTGGAGCACGCATTTGATGACCGCTGGTTGCCGAACGGTCGCTAGGCGGTCCGGTAGTACACTCTTGTTCCCCACGCTGCCCAGGGGAACACACTCTTGGCCGCTCCAGCGGCCCGAACACCCACGCGACGCTGGAGCGTCGGTACTTGCTCCCACGCTGGAGCGTGGGAGCGAGAAGGACACTCTTTTTCCCACGCGGGAGCGTGGGAAAAAGAAGATAAAGGCAAACGCGTGACTGATTACAAACACACCCTCAATCTACCCACCACCGACTTCCCGATGAAGGCCAATCTGGCCCAGCGCGAGCCGGAGCTTCTCAAGCACTGGGAGGCGCTGGATATCTATTCACAGGTCCGGGCCGCCCGCGCGGGCGCGCAGCGCTTCATCCTGCACGACGGCCCGCCCTATGCCAACGGCGAGATCCATATCGGTCACGCCGTCAACAAGGTGCTCAAGGACATCATCGTCAAGTCCCGCACCCTGGATGAGCTAGATGCGCCCTATGTCCCAGGGTGGGATTGCCACGGGCTGCCGATCGAACTCCAGGTGGAGAAGAAGCAGGGCAAGCCCGGACACAAGCTCACCGCCGCGCAGTTTCGCGTGGCCTGCCGCGACTACGCAGCCAAGCAGGTCGACGGCCAGCGCACCGACTTCAAGCGCCTGGGCATCTTCGGAGATTGGGAGCGGCCCTATCTGACGATGGATTTTGCGTGCGAGGCGGACATCATCCGCGCGCTCGGCAAGATCATCGCCAACGGCCATGTGGTGAAGGGTGAGAAGCCGGTGCATTGGTGTATCGACTGCGGCTCGGCCCTGGCCGAGGCGGAGGTGGAATATGCGGACAAGCAGTCCATCGCGGTGGACGTGCGCTTCCCGCTAGTCGAACCGGAGGTGCTTGAGGCACGCTGCCACGGCTCACCCAACGGCTGCGGTGAGGGTCCGGCGTCGCTCGTGATCTGGACCACCACGCCCTGGACCCTGCCGGCCAACCAGGCGGTGGCATTGAACGCGGAACTGGAATATGTCCTGGTCCAGGTGGAGACCGACCACCACCAGGAGCGCCTGATCGTCGCCGAGGGGCTACTCAAGGACACCATGGACCGCTGGGGCTTCGAGCGCTATCGGGTGCTGGGCTATGCGCGCGGGGCGGACTTCGAGGGGGTGCGCCTGCGCCACCCCTTCTACGACCGCGAGGTCCCGGTGATCCTGGGCGAGCATGTGACCCTGGAGGCGGGCACCGGCGCGGTGCATACCGCCCCCGGTCACGGTCTGGAGGACTATATCGTCGGCAGCCGCTACGGATTGGCCGTGGACAATCCGGTGGGCGGCAACGGCTGCTTCCTGCCCGGTACGCCGCTCTTCGCGGGCGAGAATGTCTTCAAGGCCAATGAGCATGTGGTGGAGGTGTTGAAGGCCCACGGTGCACTGCTGCGCGAACAGCGCTTCAACCACAGCTATCCCCATTGCTGGCGGCACAAGACGCCCGTTATCTTCCGCGCCACGCCCCAGTGGTTCATCAGTATGGACAAGCAGGGTCTGCGCGCGGCCGCGCTGGAGGCGATCGGCGAGGTCGCCTGGACGCCCGACTGGGGCCAGGGCCGGATCGAGGGCATGGTGGAGGGGCGCCCGGATTGGTGCATCTCGCGCCAGCGCACCTGGGGCGTGCCCATCGCGCTGCTGGTCCACAAGGTCACGGGGGCGCTGCACCCGCGCACCGCCGAGTTGATTGAGGAGGTCGCGCGGCGGGTAGAGGGCAAGGGCATTGAGGCCTGGTTCGAGCTGCACCCCTCGGCGCTCTTGGGCGAGGCGGAAGGCGCCGAGTACGAGAAGGTGCAGGACACACTGGACGTCTGGTTCGACTCGGGCGTCACGCACGCCTGCGTGTTGGATCGCCGCGCGGACCTGGGGTCTCCGGCGGACCTGTATCTGGAGGGGTCGGACCAGCACCGCGGCTGGTTCCAATCGTCCCTGCTGACCTCGGTCGCCATGCATGGACGCGCGCCCTACCGCGGCGTGCTGACCCATGGCTTCACGGTGGATGCCAAGGGCGAGAAGATGTCCAAGTCCAAGGGCAACGTGGTCCGGCCCCAGGACGTGATGAAGACCCTGGGGGCGGACATCATCCGGCTGTGGGTGGCGGGCACCGACTACCGCACCGAGATGAATGTCTCCGACGAGATCTTGAAGCGCACCGCGGATGCCTACCGGCGCATCCGCAACACCAACCGCTTCCTGCTCGCCAATCTCGCCGGCTTCGACCCCGCCGTGAATCAGGTGGCACCCGCCGACATGATGGCCCTGGACCGCTGGATCATGGACCGGGCGCGGCAACTGCAAGAGGAGATCATCGCGGCCTACCGCGACTACCAGTTCCACCTGATCTATCAGAAGGTCCACAACTTCTGCGCGGTGGACCTCGGGGCCTTTTATCTGGATGTGATCAAAGACCGGCAGTACACCACCCAGACCGACGGGCGGCCCCGCCGCTCCTGTCAAACGGCCATGTATCACATCGCCGAGGCGATGGTCCGGTGGCTGGCACCGATCCTGTCGTTTACTGCCGAGGAGATTTGGGGCTATCTGCCGGGCGAACGCGCCGCGTCGGTGTTCACTGCGACCTGGTATGAGGGGTTGGTACCCCTGGACGAGGTCACCCAGCTCGACGACATCTTCTGGAAATACGTGATCGAAACCCGGCAAGCCGTGGGTCCAGCCCTGGAAGCAGCGCGCAAGGAAAACCGGATCGGCTCATCCCTGGACGCAGAACTGGACCTCTATTGCGACTCAGGCCTCTTGGACACGCTGAGAGAATTGGGGGACGAGTTGCGCTTCGTGCTGATCGTCTCTGACGTACGCCTACACCCGTTCGCCGATCGACCGAGCGACGCCATCAATACCGACGACCCTACCCTCGCCGTCACGGTAACTGGCTCCACCAACGTCAAGTGCGTACGCTGCTGGCACCATCGTCCCGACGTGGGCACCCATGCCGAGCACCCGGAGCTGTGCGGGCGCTGCGTGGAAAATGTGGCCGGAGCGGGCGAGGTCAGGCACTTTGCGTAAAGAAATTTAGCCGCAAATGACACCGCTCCAGAGACTGGGCTGGGGCGCGGACGTTCTGCCTGGGAGCGCCGACATTCTGTCGGCCAACCGCCGCAGGCGGTTCGCGACTTCGCGGTTAATGGCAAAGGGCGTTGCTCTTGCGAGGACCCAACGGCGCTTCGCGCCGTCGCCGACAGAATATCGGCGCTCCCCAGCTTAACTTAAACGGTATTGCGCCCAAACCCTCTACACGGATTCTTTAATGAAACATTGGCTCTGGCTTTCCTTATTCGTCATCGTCCTGGACCAGGCCACCAAATGGCTGGTACTGGGCTCCATCGCACCCTTCACGGTCGTTGAGGTGGTCCCCAATCTGAACCTGACCCTGGCCTTCAACACCGGTGCGGCCTTCAGCTTTCTGGCCGACGCCGGGGGCTGGCAGCGCTGGCTGTTCGCCGCCTTTGCGCTCATCGTCACCGGCGTGCTGGTGGCCTGGCTGCTGCGGTTACGCCCCCGGGAGCGCTTCATGGCGGCGGCCCTGGCACTGATCATCGGCGGCGCCATCGGCAATCTGATCGACCGGGTGTTGCTCGGCCATGTCGTAGACTTCATCCAGGTCTGGCTGCCCTGGATACCCTATCCGCTATTCAATCCCTGGCCGGCCTTCAACATTGCCGATAGCGCCATCACCGCAGGCGTGGTCGTGCTCATCATTCACACGCTGTTTGTGGCCGAAGACCGCACGGAATCGGCTCCATCCGGGCCCCCCGTCGGGAACGACACCCGCCCTTGAGCCGATGAGCAGCCTCTGGCAAGACCTCGGTCACGTCGTCCAAGAACACTGGTCGCGCCAGCGATTGAGGGTGGCGCAGCGGCGACTGCGTGAGGACACGATCCGGCTCGCCATCGAGCGCGCCGTCGATCAGGCCAATCCGCGCATTCGCGGGCTCAACGGCTACCGCAACCGCCTGCACGACACTGTGGCCGGCTGTCTCGACTATTGCGAGGAACTCGCCTGGCGCATCCCTGGACCCGTGACCGTCAGCCCCAAGACCTGGTCCAGCGACCCGCTGCTGCGTGCACTGTTCAGCGATCCGAGCCGCATCCGCTGGGAGCTGGCGAGCAGCGATTGTCGCGACTATATGGAGCGCACTGCGCTGAAGACGAGCGACTGTTATGCGATCCTGCTGGCTCAGCCGGCGTTTCGCAAGCAACTCGGCATGGATCTGAGCGGGGAGACCCTTCAGCGGGACATCGCGCAGACCACGCTGAGCTTCGAGAACATCGAGGTGGTGCTGTGCGCGGGGAGTCCGGAGGCGGTGCGGACCAGGACCGCCCAGGCCATCATGGATGCACTGGTGGGATTCGCCGCGCAGGAGATCGGGCGCCAGGAGGCGCGGATCAGCGAACTGGAGGACGGCCTGCGGATCATGCGGATCAAACAAAAGGTCCTGAGCCCCGCGACCCACGGCCTGGAGATCCTGCGCGACGGTGGCAGCGCCCATACCACCGAGTATCTCATCACCGGGCGGCAGGTCCACGAACTGGAACGAGAACTCGCCGAGGCGCACCAGGGCTTGACCACGCTCAACGACTATCTGGAGCGACTCGCCGCCCTGCTCGAACACCCGACGGCACTGATCGCGGCCCGACCGGAACGGGTGCGTCTGGACCGTCTGAACATCGTACGGCCAGACCGGAAAGGGGCATCTGACACCACTGAGATCGAATTCATGCGCGCCTACCGCGGCGAGCGCGCTGGCCGGATGGTCCTCATGGTGCGCTTCGCCCGGGCGGACCTGATCACGGACCAGGAGCGTGAGAGGCAGGCAGAACGCTATGTCAACGCCTGAGCCGATGAAGATCGCCATCCTGTCGCGCGACCCGACGCTGAATTCCACCTGCCGCCTGGTGGAAGCCGCAGCGCTGCGCGGGCATGAGGTCCAGGTGATCGATGTACTGCGCTGCTATATGAACGTCACCACCCACGCCCCGTCCATCCACTACAAGGGCGAGGAACTGACCGGCTTTGACGCGGTGATCCCACGCATCGGCGCCTCGGTCACACTCTACGGCACGGCGGTGCTGCGCCAGTTCGAGATGATGGGGGTGTGCGCACTCAATGAGTCGGTGGCCATCGTGCGCGCCCGCGACAAGCTGCGCTCACTGCAACTGCTCGCCCGCAAGGGCATCGGGCTGCCGGTCACCGGCTATGCCCATGCCCCGGACGATATCGAGGACCTGATCAAGATGGTCGGCGGTCCGCCGCTGGTGATCAAGCTACTGGAGGGCGCCCAGGGGATCGGGGTGGTGCTGGCCGAGACCGAGGCCGCCGCCAAGGGACTGATCGAGGCCTTCATGGGAGTGCGCGCCAACATTCTGGTCCAGGAATATATCAAGGAGGCCCAGGGGGCGGACATCCGCTGCTTTGTGATCGGCGAGCGGGTGGTCGCCGCCATCAAGCGCCAGGGCAAACCGGGTGAGTTTCGTTCCAATCTGCATCGCGGCGGCACCGCGAGCCTGATCCGCATCACCCCACAGGAGCGCTCCATCGCCACGCGCGCCGCCCGCATCATGGGGCTCAGCGTCGCCGGCGTGGACATCCTGCGCTCGCAGCGCGGGCCGCTGGTGCTGGAGGTCAACTCCACCCCGGGGCTGGAAGGAATCGAGGGCGCCACCGGCAAGGACATCGCCGGCCTGATGGTCGAGCATCTGGAGAAGCACGCCGCCCTGACCAAGACCCGGCCGCATCGGCCGGGCTGATCCTCCCCGGCGCATGCCCCCTGGACGCGGGCCGCCTCAACGCCGGCGGCCCCGCCCTTGACCGTCCGCGGCAACCGGACCAACTGAAAAATCGGGCGGTGGCCGCCTGGGCCGCCCGCGCCGCCTTGATGCGCCGACGCAGCTTACGGCTCCAGCCGAAGGCCGCGACCACTCCCAGGATTGGCAGCGGTGCAGGTGTGGCGACAGACACGTTGGTCAGATACCAATAGCCAGGTAGATTGCTACCGGTAAAAGACAATGTCGTTGAAGCAGCGGTCGCGAAACGCGAATAAGTGAAGGTCTGAAAGACATTGCCGGTATCCGGCGTGCCCCCGGCCAATAGCGTGTCGCCGCCAAAGTAAGCCGCGAATGGCTGACCGGGAGATCCACCGTCATTTAGATCAAAGCTGATTATATAACTGGTACCAGGCGCCGTATTAAGGACTTGCGATAGAACAGGGTATTGCGCGGGATCGGGTGTAGTGGCGCCATTGTAATACGAGTCAGGGAAGTAATTGCCAAACCCGCCGCCGCTCGTCCCGTTGACCAATGACCAGGGGGCACAAGTGAGGTCCACACAGCCGGCAAAGTTACCATTCGTAACAATATTCAATGCCGAGGCCGATACCGGCGCCAATACCATCGCCAGCGCCGCAACGCCTGTCAGTAATCCGCGCTGGAGCCTCGCCACTGTCTGTGCTGTCATTTTACATACTCTATAATAAATGACGCAAAAGTTGGTGACCACTTTGTCTTGGGGCTCTTTACCCTCAGGCTACCACACCTAAATCCTACAACACCGAGCTCATGAGGCACAAGCCCTGCGTTCCGAGCGGCATTTGCGCCCCGACGCCCTTGGTCGCGTCCGGCCTCAAACCGCCTAACGCCCGCCGGCCGGCACCGCCGCAAAGGGCCAGGGGGCGGGCCGCATGGTTGCCAGCGCCTGGTAAACCGCCTCCCACAGGGCCAACAACCGCGCCTCTGCGGCGGGATGAGGTGCGACGCTGATTGAGATCAGCAGACACTCCCAGCGCGGCTGAGGGTTCAACCCCAGGCCCTGCCTGATCCAATGCCGCGGGTCACGCTGGCGCTCCAGGTCAATCAACTGAAGGAGTTGCTCCCGGGTCACCGCGGCCCGACCGCCCTTCACGATGCAGGTCTGCAGTGCCGGCGCATCCCCGATCAGACCGATCGCCAGCTCGGCGGGTGGTGCCCGCGCGTTGCGGATGGAGCGCGTCTGCTGGTCCTGGAGCCGGATGGATGGGTATTGGCTGGCGAGCGCGCCGAGCTCAAGGGCCTCGTGTCGGCGGCCGCGCACCGCCATGAGCGTGAGCGTGAAGGTCTCGTCACCCCCGACCAATGGCACGCCGGCATAGCGGGTGACTGCACTGTAGGCATGGTCTCGACCCGCCCAGGCCGGGGCGCCCGGCAGGGCGTCCAACCGATATCCGGGTAACGCGGGCACGCCCGGCGGCGAATCATTGGCCGTGGGCGCGTCACTGAGGACCAGCGTGTGCAACAGTGCCAACAGGGCAAGCGTGGCCATCACCGCCAGGCCGATGCGCAGGGCGGGCGCGGGGTTAGACATCGCCTGATCCAGGGATCGCGAGCTGCCGCTCCAGGGTCCGCAGATAGAGCCAGGCAAAGACGGATACCGTCAGTGCGGCAAAGATCAGCGAGCCGTTTTCCTCGTGAAAGAACAGGAACCATTGCTGCTTGCGGGAAAAATCGCTGCCGTCGATCGCCGCCAGCAAGGCAATGCGCAGTGCATTACCCGCAATCGCGAAGAGCGGCGCTGAGGCGATCACCAGCAGGCGCAGCAGGCGCTGGCGCAAGGGAAAGGCAAGCACGAAGATCACCGCCACGACGCTGAGCAGACCGATGATCTCGCTCGCGCTGCAGGCCCCGGAGATATAGATGCGGCCGCCGTCGACCAGCACCTCGCGCCCATCGGCCCGGGCATCGATACCACCGAGCAGCAGGACCAATTGCGCAAGCCCGGCGGTGACCCGGGCAAGCGTCTCGTCAGGCAGCAGACGCGGCAGTAGCAAGGCGATCGGCAGGCAGGCGAGCACGCTCAGCGGATCGCGCAAGCGCCCCAGCCGACGGGGCGTCTCGCACAGCAAGGCGAGACCCAGGCCCTGCAGCAGCGCGAGCCCATAGACCATCAGGTCCGGGAGCGCCGACTGCGCACTGAGATAACCGGCGGCCAGTAGCAAGAGCGCCCCGATCACGAAACCGGATCGGCTCGGCCGCGGGGTCAGGTCGGGCAGCTGATCCTCCATGCAGATGACCGCCCCGCCCCACACCAGGCCCGTGAGCAAGGCCAGGCGCAAGCCTTGAGTATAATAGCCGGTGGCGACACTGTTGAGCGCCACCAGGGTCGCCGTCAGCAGCCACAGCCCGCGCGCCGAGCCGGCCAGAGCGAAGCGCCCCATGGCCGATCCTCAGCCGACGGTGGGTACCGGCGGCGGCTTCTTCGGCCAGATCATGCGCCGCAAGGCAAATGCGACCAGCAGTGCGACCAGGATGATGCGCAGACTCTCGATGCCCATGCCCAAGGTCCGCTCGCGGCGCGCTTGCGACTGCTTCAGCTCCAGCCCGCTGACACCCGTGTCCAGCAGTTCGACGACCTTCTGCTTGCGTTGCTCCAGCGACTGCTGCGCGAGGGCGCGGTCTTGCTCCTTGGCACCGGCGATGGCGGCGATGATGGCGGCCAATTCATCCGGCGTCGCGGCGGCCTGAATCCGGGACTTCACCTCCGCCACCTGCTCCCCGAGCCGCTCCACTTGACTGGCGTCCAGCGCATACAGCCCATAAACGGACGCCATCCCACCCCACAACTGGATCGGCACCACCAATACATAGAATAAGAAACAGACCCGCCCGGCCCGCAGCAAGGGACTGAACAATTTCCGGCTAGCGTCGGCGTCCGGATCGACATACATGGCAATCCAGGCAATGCTGAAACCGGCAATAACGATCGGACAGTTGTTGATCAGCGGAGGCGCCAGCTTCAGATACCAGTCACGGCTCTCCAGGTGGAGCGGCATCAGCCCGGCCAGCACGGAAAGGGTAAAGACCCCCACCAGCGCAAAGGCCGCATAACGCAGCCGGTAGGAGAGCAAGCCGGTCGATCCGAGATTGCTGGCTTCGATTGGTACCATGGTCCGATCCGTTTTCAGGCAGTGGCGTTTTCAGGCAGAGGCGGCGCGGGCGGCCTTGATGCGCCGGCGCAGCTGACGGCTCCAGCCGAAGGCCGCCACCACGCCGAGGATGGGCAGGGGGGCTGGAACGGCGACGGCATAGCTAAAGACGGCACTATCTTGGTGCATATTACGGAGGGTCGGCACTGTCCCGTCCCAGCCCATCGAAGTCACAAAGGGAGCCGAGACGCTGAAGGCAAAAAATGGCCCCATAGTCCCCCCGTTCGGCGTGCCGAGCCCGGACTGTACGGCTGACGCAAATTCAGCCGCCAAGGCTTGACTGCCCCACCAGACCTGACTCTGAATCAATGCCTGATTGGCCGTGAAGCTGGCTGCCGGCAGGCTAGCCATATCATAAGACGTCGCGAGCGTGGGAATGTAGACCACGAGCGCCGCGCCGGGCCCTGAGTAAAGCCCCAGACAGACGAGAGCGGCCAGGCCGGCCGCGCGGCATGTGGCCTTGACCGTCTTTTTTGCGACGTGCGTTTGCATCGGACCAGGTCTCCCATCGTTGGCGGAAGGTCAAAGCAGCGCAGCGTTGACCGGTTCTGACCGCGGGTGTGGGCAGAGGTCCCATCAACGAAAACCAAGCTCGGCGGTCAGCGAGCGAGCGTCGGCACCGATTCTTTTTCGGAGTTTAGCCGAAACCTCCCCCGGGTAAAATGGATAATGTGGACCGGTTTGGAGGTCGCCGGCGCCCACGGGCAGCGGCGCCGACACCCGATCGTCAGCGTCGCCGGCGGTGCGCTCCTCACCGCACCCTACAGCAACCACCGGAGTCCGGCATGGCCATCCGTATCAAGAGTCATTGGTCGAACGCGCAAAGCCCGCGCACGGCTCCCGAGATCGCCGGGGCGCTGGCCTTCATCGCCTGGCGCATCGCCGTGGACAAGGCCATCAACCTACACTGTGAGCGCTTTCTCTACCGCGACGATGCCCAGCGCCTGGCGGTGATTGCCGAGTATCTGGCCTTTCTGGTCCAGATCGCCGACCGACTCGCCCACGCCCGCTGGCCTGATGATGGCGAGGGGCAACGCCACACCCTGATCACCGCGCTGGCCCGCAAGCTCGCGGAGCACCTCCAGGACAACAGCCAGGACCTGCTGGGACCCGGCGACTACGCCAATGCATTCATCGACCTGCTCAACCGGCGCTCCGCCGACTATGCGGATTACCCACTGGAGCCGGCAGGGCCAAGCTATGCCTTCCTGCGCCAACTGGGGTACGAGGTCCAGTGCCTGATGGGCGCGGGTCAGGACAACCGCTGGGTGATCGATCAGGTGATGGACCAGGACGCCCCAGCCGCCTACCAGTGCTTCGCCAAGGCCTTCCTGGACCTCTTCGCGTAAATTTTCGTTGAGTAACGACGCCGCCCTACTGTACACTTACCACCAGTCTCACTGCGACAGGTCTTGGCCCTGCGCCAGGGAGTCGAGCGGCGGGTCACGAACAGGACCGCCGACTGGGACGTGCTGGCGCCGCAGACAGCGGCCCTGCGCCAACTGTAGGCCCGCCGCTGGCTTATGATCCGGGAGTGTGCCCGGGGTGCGACTACACAAGCGATCCGGTTATAACGAAGTCGCGGGTCAGGTCAGACCCGAGGCGACGGCGCAGATCAAGCGCCCAACCCCCCCTGACTCCGCATCACTTCCACCTCGCGGGCGTTGACATAACCATTGAGTTTTCACCAGAGCGTCATCACCGCTCGACTGAGTTGCCCCTGGGAACCAACCGGCCGCATGGCCGCTGTTGCTCGCCCGTCGGGCCTTTTTCCCGCCCTGGGCGCCATGAACCCCGACCCGCCCACCGCGGCAGCCGTGCTGCACCGACTGGTCCGGCACCGTGATGTTTGTCCCCCACGGCTCAACCACCATCCTCAACGCCACTCTCAACACCGTCCACAAGACAATGAAGTCTCGGAGCACTCACCCATGCCGATAAAGATCAGCGGCGACACCCTGGCCCTGGATAAGGCGATCCGCCGACAGATCGAAAACGAGGCCAAGAAGCTCGCCCTGCGCTTCCCGGATGAGCAGATCGACGCCCTGGCGCGTATCAATGAGGAATTCGACCCCCTGCACGGTCACCGGGTGCGCTGCGAGCTGCGCGCCAACCTAGGCCAAGGCCGTCAACTCGTGGTGCGGGACGCCCGCAAGGACGCGGCGGAGGCGATCACCGAGGTCTTCGGGTCCGCCAAGCGCAGCCTGCGTCGACTGCGTCGCCGCCTGGTCGACGGCACGCCCCCGGGCATGGCAAGCATCGGCGTGATCTAGCCCGTGAGCAATCCCGGCTAACGATGGACGAAGAACGGGTGGCCTTGATGAGCCAGCACCACCCCATCCACCCGGATCTCATCGACCGTCAACCCCTCGCGCGTCGTGGCCCCCTGCTGGTATTTCAGCCCGTTGATCAGGACGAAACGCTGCCCCGGGTCCACGTCAAAGACATGCACGTTCATCAGGAACGTGGGCAAGGCCGCCTGCTGGTCGCGGGTCAGGCGCAGCTGAGTCGGGTCCGCCACTGAGCCCGCTGCCACCACTGGCTGGGGCGTCGGCTTGCCCTTGTCTTTCGCCTGGCCCTGACCGCCCTTGACCTGATGTTTGAAGGCGTCGATCGCGGAGATCAGGTCCTGCGGCACCGGGGTGGGGCCGGGGTCTGGCCGTAACGCCTGCGGCGGCGCCAACTCGGCATCCGGCGCCGCGGCCTGATCGGCCTCGAATTGACGCTTGAGCTCCAACTCCAGGGCGTCCGCGTCGTCCCGCGCCCCCGGTGCGGGCCCAGCCACCGCGTCCCGCGGAGCGGCGCCGGCCAAGTCCGCGGGGCCCCGGTGACCGACCTTGGGCGGGGGCGCCTCCACCAGCGGCACACCGGCCGACAGCAGCGGACCCGGGGCACCAACCGCTGCCGGACCGGGGATACCACCGGCAACCCGATCCACTGGCAGCGCACCCGGCGCAGGTCGCGCCGCCGGAGGCCGCGCGAGCGAGGCCGGGGCGCCCTGCCCCGCCGCCGTGACCATCTGAGCGATCCGGGGCTGGGACGCGGCGGGAGCGAGCTGCGCACGGGGGTCCGCGCCTGGCGGTGGCGCCGACGCGCCGTCCAGAGGACGCAGGACGGCATAGAGCGCAAGCAACACCGCGGTCGCGGCCAGGGCGACCGCGACCAGCGCCCAGGGAGCCCGCGGCGGTGCCGCGCGGGCCTCGGCCAGCAGGGCGGCACCCTCCAGGGTCGGCACCCGCCCGAGTTCCCGCTCCGCCTGGGAGCGCTGCAGGGCCTCCAGGATGTAGCTCATGGGGTACCGGGACCAGTCGCCTCGGCCAACGGCGGGACCGTCTGGGCCGCCACCGCGGCGGCCAAGGCTGGCGTCATCAAGCGGGGGGTATTCGGCAGGGCCGCGGCATTTTGGAGCTGTATCAGGGTGCGGGAACCGGCAACACCATCCGGTCGCAGGCCGCGCGCGGCCTGAAACCCGCGCACCGCCGCCGTCAGGAGGGCGTCGAACTGACCCTCACCGCTATCGGCAAGACCGCTCGGAGTCGCCGCCACCATCTGGCGCAACCAGCGGATGGACTCATCGGTCGCCCGCGGGCCGATGGCCCCGACCCTGGTGGGGGGCAACTGCCAGACGACGATGTAGTCGCCGGTCCAGGCCGCCTCGAGCCCGGCGATGGGGACCTGCTCGCTGCCCTCCGGCAACTCGACCGTCCCGTAGGATTCATCAAGCGTCCCCAGCACCGCGTAGCGCGAGGCGCCGTCCACGTCCGCCAGGCGCAACAGTGCCGGCCGATCATAGTAGCGGACATGGCTAAGCTTACCCTTTTCGTGTTCGCAGCGCAGCCCGTACTGACCCAACCGACGGCAGGGGTTGCCCGCCCCCAGGCGCGAATCCGTGATCCCCCAGCGGCGTAGCAACACGCGCATGGCCGCCTCCTCGGGAAGGGCGGCACGAGCCAGGGTGTCTTGCGCCGCGACGCCAGGCGCCGCAGCCGCGAGCGAGACCCGCGGCAGCGGCGCGACCGCAGTCCCGGTAGGTGCCGACGCCACGACCGGGGGAACCGGCGAGACCGCGGCCGCGACCGCCGCCGATGCGGGGGCCGTCGGGACCGGGGGCGCTGCGACGACCACGGGTGGATCCCCGCCCGGCCCGGCGCCCGTTGCGGGAGCGCGATCCGGCCCCGCCAGGGGAGCCGGCAGGCCTCGCCCCAGGCCGGTCGGCGCGGGCCCCAGGTCGCCGCCCAGCCGCTCATCGATCAACCAACCCGCGGTCAGCAGCAAGGCCAAGGCCGCCGCCATGGCAAAGGCCGGTCGCGCCGCAGGCGCCGGCGCGGTCCGACCACCCTCCCCCCGCACCTCCCGGGCGGCGCGGGCGACCACACCGGAGGTTACCTGATTGGCGCGGGTGACACAGGCACCGAGCAGGGCGCGGTCACACAGGATATTGATCACCCGCGGCACCCCGCCGGAGACCTGATGAATACGCCGCAGCGCGCTGCGCGTAAACAACGGGCGGTCCACGCCGGCCACCGCCACCCGGTGACGGACATAGGCGGCAGTCTCGGCGGCGCTCAGCGGGCGCAGGTGAAAGCGCGCGGTGATCCGCTGGTTGAGCTGACGCAGGCTCTCGCGCTCCAGCATGCGCCGCAGTTCCGGCTGACCGATCAGAAAGATCTGGAGCAGCTTGGCCTTGGTGGTCTCCAGGTTGGTGAGCAGCCGGACCTGCTCCATGACCTTGGGGCGCAGATTCTGAGCCTCGTCGATGATCAGCACCGGGCGCCGCCCCGCGGCGTGGGCGACCAGCAGGTAGTCGTTGAGTCGGTCCACGAGCCGCTTGATGGAGTGCTCAGCCGCTGGCACCGGGACGCGGAACTCGTCGCAGATCGCGCGCAAGAGCTCATCCGCGGTCAGCGCCGGATTGACGATCAGGGCCACGTCCACGCCCGCGGGCAACTGCTCCAGGAAGGCCCGGCAGACGGTGGTCTTGCCGGTCCCCACCTCGCCGGTCAGCAGCACGAAGCCGCCGTGCTCACCGGCGCCATACAGCAGATGTGCCAGGGCCTCCTTATGCTGTCCGCTCAAGAACAGATAGTGGGGGTCCGGCGCGATGGAGAAGCTCGGCTCCTTGAGTCCGAAATACTTGGGATACACGATGGCGCCCTGAAACTGATGAAGGGTGCGTGGGACGACCGGGCGGTGCGGCCCGCGCCGCACGACGGCAAGGGCTGGGCGGCCCCCGGTAACTCAGGCAGGGTAGTGAAGGGGCGCCCCAGCGTCAAGACCCGGCCGACGCCTGGGCCGTCCGTAGAACCCTTGCCGATTCAGATGACTGCGGCGTCAACGGTATGCACGCATCTGTCCGACCAGCACGCCCTGGATCGCCACGTCCGCGGGCGCAAAGCTGACCGGCGACAGGGCCTGGTTGGCCGGTATCAGGGTCACCCGCCCGGGCTCCTGGCTGATCCGCTTCAGCGTGGTCTCCTCCCCGTGGATCAGAGCCACGACGATCTCGCCGTTGCGGGCGGCTTCGCGGTGCTCGATGACCACATAGTCGCCATCCAGGATGCCGGCCTCACACATGGAGTCGCCCGTGACTTGCAGGACATAGCAGGGCCGGGACGTGCGCAGGTGCAGCGGCACCTCCATGGTCTCCGCCTGGGGCAGTGCGTCAATCGGCCGGCCGGCGGCAATCTTGCCTAGAAACGGCAGGGTGTCCGCGGCAGGCGCGGGTGGGATCAGGCGGATACCGCGGTAACGCCCGGCGATCGGCTCCACCAGGCCGGCAGCGATCAGCGCCTGCACATGCTTATGCAGCGACCCGCGCGAACGCAGGCCGAGCAGCCGGCACAACCCGGCGAGCGTTGGGGCTGGAGCCAGGTCAGCGGCGTTCTCACGCAGCAAATCAAGCACATCCTGTTGACGCGGGGTGAGTCGTGTCGCAACTTGTTCTCTTGTTGTTCTCATCATATCTGCTAGTCTCACTGGAGAGCGAACCGAGAACGATCCACCCCCCTGCGCTGAGGTACACCAAATGAATCCGAGCGTTGCCTACATCCTGCCGAAACATCACCATGTGACCTGGAATCCCGCCCTTGAGCCGCTGTGCCTTGGCCGCGAGGCGGGCGTGGAGATCCCGCTGCTCGGGTATGTCACGGCGGGGCAGCCGGTGGAGATCCCGGAGGATCACGCCACGGTCACGGTGCCGCGCCACATGGTACGCAAAAACAGCTACGCCTTGCGGGTGCGCGGCCACTCGATGATCGACGACGCCATCCAGGACGGGGACATCATCGTCGTGGAGAGCCGCCAGAGCGCCGAGAATGGGGAGTCGGTCGTCGCCATGATCAACGGGGAGCGCGTGACCCTCAAGCGCTTTTATGTGGAAGCGGACGGCATCCGGCTGCAACCGGCCAATCCGTCCATGGCGGCCATCTATCTGCGCCACGAGGAGTTGGAGATCCTCGGGATCGTCTCCGGGGTGATCCGCTGCGGGGGCCATTGATCATAACCCGGCCGCCCACCCTGGCGACGACCCGTCGCGGCCGGGGGGCCGCTCCTACGCAGGTAGGAGCGCCCACCGCCGCGACTCAATCATGGCATGGTTGCGCGATGTCATGGGGGGTGATACTTAAGCGGCGAGGGCAGTGTTCGGCCGTTGCCGTCGCCTGACCGGGTAGCGCGGGTGGCGGGGCACGCCGAGGTGCGCGGATAAAAGGCGCATGCCACTGATGATCGGCGCTAGCGACCGTGCGAACGCATGGTGGCACCACCGCCGCAGCGCCACTTGAGGTCACGTAAGCACTCCCGCGCAGACCATGGCATCAGAATGAGAATGAGAACCCTTGCGCTATTCGCCGTGTTGGCAAGCAGCTACGCCGGCGCCGTCAATGCCAAGCCAACCATCATCGAAGGGGTAATCTCCGGATTCGAGTGCGGAGATAACTGTTACTTGACGGTGAGGACGGCCAACGGGCAAGAGCGCGCTGGCCTGTGCTCAGCCCCCCAGTGTCAGAAATGGAATGAAAAAACCAGCATGCCGGCAAAGTTCAAGGGCAGGCAGGTAAGGATCACCGTTAACACAGGCAAGCAATACGATAACGAAGGAAATGTGGCCGGGGAAATGGATGCCTTCAGTCAAATCGAGCTTAAGTAGCCAACGGGCGACGCCGGGCCGGTTAGCGAGTCATGACTGAGCGCGCCACTGCAGGCGCGTCGGCGCTCATTGGCGAGCCCTCCACCCATTGCCCGGAGCGACCACATGAAAGCCATCAACAGACTGCTTTCGATCGTTTTTTTTGGCCTCTCCCTGAGCTCCTGGCCGTCACTGTCCAACGCCGCCACCTTCAAGGGCGCGTGGTTCGAGGTGTGGGTGCCACCCAACTTCACGGCGCTGCCGTCGACCAACGCCCAATCGCCAGAGGTCGGCGTCGATAGCGCGTTTTTCCGCTCCCCGGACAAGCAAGTCGAGTTCTATGTGTTCTCGCCGCAGTGGAACGGTGAACCCCGCGAGATCGCCTTGAATCCGGCCACGGAGACACTCGGGGCCAAAGAAACCAAGAGCGCCGGCAACCAGGCCATTACCTATTACACGATACAGGCCAAGAATAACGCCTATACGCGGGCCTACCAGGATACGTCCTCACCCGCCACCAACACCCGCCTGGTCTTTGGCATCAAATACGCCAATCAAGCGGCCTATGACCGTTACCGCGACACCTATATCAAGTTCAAGAAGTCCTTGCGGCAATTCGCCGATTGAGGAAAGGCACTGTCTATCCAGGTCCGGCACCGTTGCTGGAGCAGGGCCTGCGATTCACTGGAGTATTGGTATTGAACGATTTGGCACCGGTCGCCGGTATCCATAGCGTGCGCAGCGCACTCAAGTTCGGGAGCGAGGGGGTCGGCGAGTTGTGGCTGGAGTCCGGCCGCCGCGACCGGCGGCTCAATGAGTTGGCGCAGATCGCGCGCGCCGGCGGCATCCCGGTCCGCCGGACGGATCGGGCGACGCTGGACCAGGCGGCGGAGGGAACCAACCACCAGGGGGCGCTCGCCTGGGTGCGCAGTCCGGCGGCCCGGCCGGTGCGGGATTTAGACGGACTCCTGGATTTGGTCAGCGGTCCGCCCCTGTTGTTGCTGCTCGATGAGGTCCAGGACCCCCACAACCTGGGTGCCTGTCTGCGCACGGCGGACGCGGCCGGGGTCCATGCGGTGATCGCCCCCAAGGACAATGCGGTCGGCCTGACGCCGGTGGTCTGTAAGGTGGCGAGCGGGGCGGCGCAGACCGTGCCCTATATCCAGGTGACCAACCTGGCCCGCACCATGGATCAGATCAAGGAACGGGGCATCTGGCTGATCGGCACCGCCGGCGAAGCGGACGGCGAACTCTACGGCACGGATCTCAAGGGGCCCATAGGGCTCGTCATGGGGAGCGAGGGGACCGGGCTGCGGCGCCTGACCCGGGAGCGTTGCGACCTGCTGGTCCGACTGCCGATGGCGGGAACGGTGGAAAGCCTCAATATATCAGTGGCGGCCGGGGTCTGTCTCTTTGAGGCGGTACGACAGCGTAGCGCCGCCGCTGGCGTCTAGGGAATTTCCGGAAAACCTGGCACCAACCACCCTCGCATAGGCGGTAGGTGCGACTTAAGTCGCACCTACAGTCGCACCGATACCCAGCAGCCTTAGCAGCCTGCGAATTTGTGGAAATCGCCAATCAGGTGACTAGGGGTTGTTTGAGGCACCCGGCACTGGTTTCCCGGGCAACGCGCCCGACCAAACTCCAAGATCACTCAGGTCCAGGTTGCAGCCGCGGCTCGGCTCGGATCTCTTGCTCCCGGCCCCAGGCGTGGACGGCCGCCACAAACCAGCGGGCGTCCCGGGGGTGGGTACGGACCACGTCGTGCTCGACATAGAAGCTGCCGTCGGCGTGGAACACGAGTACGCCCTGCCGCTGCCCCTGGAAGTCCCGCCACTCGTCGACCAAGTCCTGCTCACCGGAGGCCGGATCGCGATCCAGGTGATAATCGGCAGCGGCGGGATCCGCCAGCGGGACTGAGCCGGCGACGAAGCCGAGCCGTTTCAATTCATCCCGCAGGGCGGCCCGGATCGACTGGGCGAGTGGAGCGACCTGAGCGTAGCGTGCTTGGGCTGCGGCAGCGCTACCGAAGGGGTCCTGCGCGTATGGTTTTGGCATAGGAACGTCCTCTCTTTTTTAATAGTATTCGCATCACATGAACCGCCCTCATGCCGCAACCGCCTGGGGCGCATGGGTCAGACACTTCTTGGTGCAGACCCGGGAACACGCTTCACAGCCGATGCAGTCCAGCATGTCCTTGAGGTTCATGACCATGCCGGGGGCCTCCTCGAAGTCGTCGCCATCGTCGTCACTGTCCGCGTCCTCCAGGTCCAAGTCGTCCCGGTCGACCAGCTCAAAGACGTCGCGGGGACAGACTTTGTAGCAGCGACCGCAGCCGATGCAGCGGCCCTGGTTGATGTCGACGACGAAGGCGGGCGTCCAACTGGTCCCGCCGCGGGTGATGCCGGTGATGGAGCTCATACTCAGTATACCTTTCTTCAAGTCTTGGTGCGATTCGTTGTTAGGGTGCGGTGAGGAACGCACCGCGGGTGGTTACCGCGAAAGTCGCGCCGGGAGCGC
>CAILVI010000027.1 GCA_903837595.1 uncultured Thiodictyon sp. | reverse complement strand
TGCGGCCGATGCCACGACAATCCACCAAGCCGAGCTCCGCCATCATCACCCACATGAAAACACACCGCATCGTTAGCCACCAGTGCCGATGACTTCCAGGAGGGTGGCTGGGGTTGCCCAGGGCGGTTGTCTGGTTAGTTGATTTTCGCTGGCGGAGTTTTGAGGAGGCGCAGGGCGGCGTAGGCTTTGGCGCTGTAGTGGTGGAAGCTGGCATTGAGACTCTCGAAGGCTTCTTTGTCATGAAGCCGCAGGATGGCTCCCCTCAACAAGGCAAGCACTTGGCCTCCGCTGGCTTTCTTGCGCGGACGCGAGGCGTCTTCCTTCCACAGGCTGGTGTCACGTTTCCAGTGGTTTTTGTTCTCCACCGACCAGTGGCCGCGGATGGCTTGGGCGAGCCGGGCGGCGCTTCTTTCCTCCCGCAGGAGGTTGGTGATGAAGTAACGGGTCTCGCTTTTGAGTTCATCGCTATTGTTCTCGATCCATTCGCGCGTGATCTTGATCAACTGGCGTGCGCCGGGAAAGGAACTGATGTCCTGATCCAAATCGACCCGGCAGAGGTGGCGGCGTTCGATGCGTCCGTGTTCTTTTTCCCAGCCGCTCACCCATTCGTCGGGGATGGCGGCGAGTTTGCTCTGCGCGAGTTGGTGGAGGGTGGGCTGGTTATCCTTCAGGCCCAGCAGGTAGTCGCCGCCGTGGCTGATGATTATGAATGCCGTTTTTTTTGGGTGTTGAGGGCGTCGCCGGTCACGAGGGCACCTTGAAGTTGGTCGGCGGCGTCTTTGTCGAGGAGGCGCTGGGCCACAGGCAGTTCGCAGTCGTCTTTTTTGCCGCTGTAGGTGCGTTGGGCGAGGGGTTGGCCGGTGGAGTGGAAACAGAGCGTGACGATGCCGCCGAGCCGGCCTTTAGCTCCGATGCTTTTGCCGTCCAGGGCGAGGGATTTGGGGAGGAGTTCGCTGTTTGCCACCAGCCAGGCGTTGAGCGCGCGGGCGAGTTCAACGGGATCGACGCGGTTGACGATGTCATTGAGCGCGCCGTAGCCGGGCATGGTGAGGAGGCCCGTTTTCGGGTTGCGCCGGGTCATGCCGATGGCGCGGCGTTGGTTTTGATCAAGCGGCGCGCATTTGTGCCAGATGGCTTTGACGTCCTGGGCACCGCAGATGAGGCCGTAAACGATGAGGGTGAGCATGGCGCTGAAGGGGTGGCGGATGGCTTTGGGGTTGCGGGTATCGGTGAGGTCCAGAAGAGCGTGGCGCAGGGTGCGTAACTCGGGGCATTTCAGGGCGCAACGGGCACCGGCGGTGTCGCCATCGCCGATGGCGGACTGGTGGACGGGTGGCAGGAGTCCGGGGCGGGCGAGCAGGGCGAGGGCGTCTTTTTTCAAGGGCCGAACCCAGAGATGCTTGGGTTTTCCGGTGTCCTGATAGAAGTCGCGGCGGTGTCTCTTGAAGCCTTTGGTGAAGCCGAGAGGCAGCCAGTTGGTGGCTTTGTAGAGGGTGCCGGTGTGTTCATCGGGATCGTGGAAACTCTCGGCCAGAAGGGGTTGGAAGCCGTGCCGGGTTTCAAACTCGGCGGCGAGGGTGCGCAGGGAAAGGGCGAGGCACTGGCTGGCGAGGTTGGGGCGGCGGGCGCTGTCCATAACGTAGAAGCGGCGCAGTTGAACGATGAGTTTGAGGCGGTTGGCGCAGGTGACGGCGTCCCAGCCGATGTGATTGTCGCGCTCCTTGAGACGCTTGGCGGCCCCTCCCCAGCAGAGGACGGCAACGAGTTCATGGCAGTCCGCCTCGGTGTCGGTGCGGTAGATCCCTTGCCACAGGACATGTCCGGCAGGGCGTCCGGCCTTGAGATAGTGGCCCTGGTGGAGGGCCTGGCGGAGGTGGTCGATCTCGGCTTCCTCGGTGGCGGTGCGCAAGACGAGGTGGTCGACAACGAGGGCGGGTTTGGTCATCAGTGCTTCCATGGCACGCTGAAACTACCAAAACAGGGGCTAATGTCTAGCCTTATCTCAAATCCAAAATGATTATCGGCTATAGCGGATTTCCGAGCAATCGCCCTGGAAGCACCGGTGTTTCGGTGTTTTTCGAATTGACCCAGCGCAAGGCGTGCGGTAGTTGAAGTCGTGAGCGTTCAAGAATTGGCAATGCGGTTACCGCGGGTCGAGAAGCTGCGACTCATGGAAGCGCTGTGGGATGACCTCAGCCAAGAAGCTGCGGAGGTGGAATCGCCCACCTGGCATGAGACAGTGTTGAAAGAGACTGCCGCTCGTGTTGCCTCGGGCGAGGAGCTTGCTTTGGATTGGGATACGGCAAAGCGTCACCTTAGGAGGCTGTGAATGACCATCCGCATCCTGCCAAGCGCGGTCGCCGATCTCCGCGACGGAAGAGAATTTTACGAATCACGGGAAGTCGGATTGGGCGATTACTTCCAGGATTGCCTCTTCTCCGACATTGAGTCGTTGGTCCTCCATGCAGGTCTCCACCGCAAGGTATTCGGCTTTCATCGTCTTCTTTCTAAGCGCTTTCCTTACGCGATCTATTGCCAGATTGATGCCGGAATGGATGCAGTAGTCTATCGGATTCTTGACTGCCGTAGAGACCCCAAGAGAATTCGGGA
>CAILVI010000026.1 GCA_903837595.1 uncultured Thiodictyon sp. | reverse complement strand
CGGCGCCGGGGGCGGCACCAGCTCGGAGAAGGGGACCAGGCGCTGCTTGACGGTCTCGCCGTCCGGGTTGATGACACGCGCCATGCCCCAGACGCCATCCTGCGAGCGCAGGACTTCGCGCGTGTAGCCTTGGCGTTCCTCACGACTGACCGGTTCGGGCGCCCAGTCGATGGTGTCGGGGTCCGGCAGTGGCGTCGGCGCGGCGTCTGGTCGCGGCCCGGGGGCCACTCCTACGGGGGGCTGCGCGCCCGCCTGATTGGGCGCGGTGAAGCCGGGTGGCAGGGGCAGCGGGGCCGCCGCCTGGCCGCTGCCGGGCGGGCCGCCGATGTTCTCCAGCTCCGGATCTGAGACCGTGGGCGGCGGCGGGTTGGCCGCGGCCTGTTCGGCCTCCGCTTGGCGCCGCGCGTTGGTCTGGTCGCGCCAGTCGGCCGCGGAGTCGTTGAGCGACTGGAAGCGCTGCTCGCCGGTCAGCCTATCCCCCGTCGGCAGGACATCCGCCGGGGCGATCTGCTGCCCCGCCGCGGTGCCATTGGCCAGGGTGTCTTTGAACCAGGCGTCATGGTCCACCACCATCGGCTTGTTGTCGCCGATGGCGGCCACCGCGTAGCGGTGCCAGATGTCCGCCAGCTCGGGATCGTGCGGGCGAACCGCCTCCTCGACCGCCACGGCCGCGCGGGCGCGCAGTTGCGGGGTGTTTTGTTCGCCCTCAGGATTGGCCAGCGACCGGTTGATGGCGGCACGCTGGTAGGCGCCAAAGGTGTGGGTGCCTGCCGCCCCAAAACCCACCATGACCATGGTCGGGACGATCACCTGGAGTGCGTCGGCCATCCCGGGATGGGGGGCCGCGCCATAGGCGTGTTCAACGCCTTGCTCGCCCAGTTGCTGCCCCATCTCAGTGGCGATCTCAGCGGGCAGCAGCTTGAAGGCTACGTCCTTGGCTGCGCCCCAGATGGCGCCCTGGTTGCTGGCCGCGTGCACGATGGTGGAGCCGCCCGCGTCGACCAGCGAGCCCAGGCCCACCCGGCTGGCGACGGCCTTGGCGATGCCGGTCTTGAGCGACGGCGGAATGAGTTTGCCGGCGCCCAGCAGCAGGTAGGTCCCGAGTGCCTCGCCGGTGCCCTTGATCGCCGCGTTGGACAGCCCGGCGATGGCACCCGCATGATTGGCCGCCTCCACCGAGTCGCCGGCCGCCAGCCGGGCCTTGGTCACGTTCTCATAGGACTGTTCACCCTGCTGGGCGCTCATGCCGAGAATGCCGGCGATGCTCCCGACCAAGGCGCCGACGCCCGCGCCGGCAAGTGCGCCCGGTCCGGACCAGGAGGTGGCCGCGGCGCCGATCACGGCACCCGCCGCCGCGCCCGCCGCCATCGGGCCACGGGATTGCACCAGCGACTCGCCCGCTTGCGCCAGGCTGCCGTAGGGGTGCGCTTCGGCCTTGCTGGCCTCACTCTCCTTCATCCACGCGGGCATCCCCTCGCGCGTGGCCTGCCGATCTTGTTCGCGCCGCGCCAGATCCGCCGCATCCGATGGCGCCACCACGCCTAGCGCGCGCCCCACCCCGGTGGCGGCCTCTCCGGCAAACTCGGGGAACGTGTAGATCCCGCGCGCGGCGGAGCGGCCCAGTTCTTTGACGCTGCCAGTGAAACCGCTGTTGTCGCCGATGGATTGCAGCCGCGCCAGTTGCTGCGTCGAGGTCTCGCCGGATGCGGCCCCGCCCGGGCTCACCGGTGCCGGGTCGAACTGCGCCAACATGGCGCGATAGTGTTCCGCCGGCGGGACGGTCGCGGTCTGGGTGGGCGGCGCGAACGGGTCCGCCGCGGGCGTGCTGTCCCCCATCAGGGGGGCGAGACGGTTGCAGCGGCGCGGCGTCCATTGCGGACGGTACCACCGCAGCAACGCCCGCCCCGGGCCGGGGTGACAGGTCCATGGGCGCCGGCACCGCTGGTGCATCCAGCGCGCCCAGCAGGTCGCGATAGGTCGACAGCGGATCGCGCGTACCGCCGCCCGGCGGGGCCGGGGATAGTCCGTTCAGTGAGTCCTCAAGAACGCCCATGGGTCAACTCCGCTGCTGGAAGAACATCTGCTCGACGCGCACCTTGGCCTCCTGACGCGACTTGTCGACCAGCGCGGCAGCCTCCGTTCGCGCCTGGTCGTTGGATTCTTTGAGCCCCAGCCGTTTCATCGTCTCCGCCAATGCCCGGTCCGGCGGCACGAGGATTCGCGCGGCCTCGCGCACCCCGCCGGCCACCAGATTGGTATCTGGATTCATCCCGCCGGCCATATAGGCCCGCTTGATCAGCCCACCATGCAGCAGCGCAAAATCGCGCTGTTCCGGCGCCAGCGGCGGCGCCGCCCCTTGCCCGGTCATGTTGCCGTCGGCCGCCTTGACCTTATCGCCCTCGTCGAGCGCCGCCCGATAATCCGTATCCCAGGCCGCCGCCGCGGCACGCTGGTCCTTGTTGTAGCCCAGCGATATTTCCATCGCCTTCATGCGCTCGGCATGCACCCGGCTGAGAGAAGCACCCTGGCTCGTGGCCGTCCGCCCTGCCTGCCGGTCAGCCAACTCGGCGCCCGCCTTAGCGGTGTCCAGCGCCAGGCGCCGCTCCTCGACGGTCGGGGCCACCGCGCCCACCCGCGACTGTCCCAGGGCATCGGATACGGCGTCCGGCCGACGGCCCTGCTCATCGGGGGTCAGGCTATTCCATTGCCGCGCCAGTGCCAGACTGGCATCCGCACGCGCCGCCGGCAGAGTGTCCTGCGGGCTGAACATGCCGGCACCCGAGGTCTTGTAACCGGGCGCCGTCACCCGCGCGATGTTCGCCGCGCCCTTAGCCTCTGGGGGGGTGCCGCCTTGGCCCACCTGGCGCCCCAGGTCGGACGCAGTGACGGGGGCCTCGCGGTTCATCACGTATTGGGTCAGCCCGCCGACCTTGCGGGCCTCACCACCGGCGGCCGTCAGTTGCCGCTCATAGGCCGCCTGCGACGCGGGCGATGTCTCGACGGTGAACTCGGAGGGCTCGGCACGCGCTGCCGCTCGCGTCGGCACCCGCCCCAGCCGTGACAACGCCAGCACGTTCCCCACCGTCGGGCCCTTGTCCGGATTGGGCGCCGGGGTCCGCCAAGTCTGTTGCCCCGTCTGCTGGATGCGCCCGAGCACGCCGGTACTGGTCGGGTTGACGCTGGTCGGTGCGGGATTGGCAGCCAGGGTCTCGAGGACGGGGCTGCCGGTGGGCGCGGCAGCGTCGGGGCCGGGGGCCGCGCCTACGGCGGCGGGCGCGAGCACCAGCGGCGAGGCGCCGCTGGCCTGTGCCGTCTGTGACAGCGCCTCGCGCTGCCGCGCAAAGGCTGGAGACGCCGCAGCTTGGGCCAGGTTGCGTTGTGAGGTTTGGTCCGCCTGCGCCATCCCGCGCTTTTGGAACTCCGCGCCCAGGTCTTGCGGCACCGCCGCAGCGGAATAGGCGCCCCCGCCAGTAAACGCATCGGGAGCGACCGAGGGCGCCACGTCGACCCCCCACACGCGAGCGGGACCGCGGCTGATCGGCCGCGCGCCCGGTGGCGCCGCGCTGGTCACCGTCGGCGTCGCGCCCGCGGCAGGTGAGGAACCAAGCCGCATCTGCGCCTGTTCGCTGGTCAGCGTCGCGGCGCGCTGCTGCGGCGTCGCTACGGGGGCCGCGCGTGCCGTGGCGCGATAGATGTCATTGACCAGCGCCGGATAGACCGCATCCATCCGCCCCTGTCGCGCCAACGCCGGGCCATTGTCGCGGATCGGCGGGCGGGCTCCCGACTGGTCCGGCCCAGACGGGTCTTGGTCGCGCCGCCCCATCGGATCGAGGAACACCCCATCCTCCATGACGCCGTTGAATCGTGGATCTGCGGCAGCGCGCTGCATCGGCATCAGGCGGCCAGCGACCTGGGTGGATTCCTCCTGTCTCGGTACCGGCGCCGGCAACGCCTTGGGTTGGTTGCCCCCCGTCTGCGCGGTGGCGTCCGTCGTGTCTGGCGCCGGCCGGTTGGCCATCTCGACATCCCCCACCGCCGGCACGCCGTCGCCCGCCTGCCCATAGACCGCGCGCTGCCGCGCAGCCTGGTTGTAGATATCGAGCCCGCCCTTGAGCGGCTCCCAGTCGCCATACGTCACCGCCCCGCCATCGGCCAACTCCTGCGCCCCCGCCGCATAGCGCGCCAGTTCGCCATCCTCTTGAGCCTGGCTCGCGATGTTGTCGTTGGGCGTCGCCAGCAACCCCAGCCCGCCGTGGCCAACCGCCTGCGCGCCGTGCTCAAACTCGCCTTCGACCTGGCAGTCCGCGCCGGCCAGGTCGACAGCAACCCCGTCATCAGCATCGCCCCATACCCCAACCACAAGCGCGACCGCTATCTGACCGACGCCGAATACCGCGCCATCTGGACCGCCGCCCCGCCCGCGCTGCGCGCCATCATGGATCTGGCCTACCTCACCGGTCAGCGCATTAGCGACGTGCTCGGGATCCACGAATCCGACATCACCCCCGACGGCATCGACTTCCGCCAACAAAAGACCGGCAAGCGCCTCACCATCACCTGGAGCACCCCCGGCCTACGCGCCGCCGTCGACACCGCCCGCGCCCTACACCCCACGCGCAAGCTCCTCCTGCTCGGCCAGCGCAACGGCAAGGTCCGCGGCTACAAAGCCGTGCGCGGACTCTGGGACCGCGCCTGCCAAGCCGCCGAAGTCACCGACGCCCACCTACACGACATCCGCGCCAAGTCCGCCACCGACGCCAAGCGCCAGGGCCTGGACCCCCAACGCCTCATGGGCCACACCACCCCCGGCCATACCAACCGCTACCTGCGCGGCCGCGATAGCGACCTGGTGACAGGTCCATCATTCGCCCGCGAACAAGACGACGATCCGAACACGGAAAGGATCGCACACGGTCACACTTCTTAGGCAGTGCCTAAGATATGAGCCATAAAATTAACTCAACACATTGATTATATTAATCAGGTCGATAATGACGCATGACCTCCTCGTCGCGGTAATGCGGATCAGTCCAGCACTTGGGGATGGACTCGTTGGAGCAGAAGGACAGTTCAGCCTTGTCGAAACTCTCCGGGTCCTGCGCCTCCTCGCCGTAGTGATAGCGGCCGATCACGGTCTCGTGCAGCGGGTTGAAGAGATCCCGCAGGCTCAGGACCTCGACCATCTTGCCGGTGATTGTGTGTCTGAGAAACACGGCCTTACCTCCATCGCTGCTGGTGAATTGCGGCACACTCTAAGTATGGCTGCACAATCGAGAAATGCCAGCAAGAGGCTACCACTTTAATAATAAAGAATTCGCCAAGTGGCGCAGCCGCCGCTGCTGCGCCGCATCCGGTCGCAGCGCGCTGGAGAGTTCACCGAACAGCACTGGCAGGCTGCCGGGCCTGGGCCCGGGCTGCGCCTTGTCATCCTGCATCCTGCTCAGCCGGCCGGAGCCGGCGTTCTGGTCTTGATGGAGAGCGCATGCAACTCACCATTGGCGATCTGCTCCCGGACAGTGTCCATCACCAGGCGGTGTTTCTTGATCGGCGTGAGTCCGGCAAAGGCGGCGCTCACCACCACCGCCTCGAAATGACTGCCGTCGCCCGTCACCTGCACCTCGGCGCCGGGGATGCCGGCACGGATCAGCGCGGCGATTGATTCAGTTTCCATCATGATCTCCTTGGGTTAAAGGTGTTGCGCTCGTCGTCACGCGCCGCGTCACTGCCATTAGGGTAGCACCAACTACCGAGCCGGGCGGGGTATCCACCTCGCCCGAAAAGTTTGTAGCCATCATAGTAGGCAAGGTTTCCAGCACCGTGAACGTTCGGGCCGGGGCCGCTGAGCGGCCAGGGATGCATTCCCACGCGGAGCGCGGGAACGAGCGGTTAACTCTACAGCTCCCGCGTGGCCGAGAACCGGATATCCGGCCAGCGCTCGATCGTCAGCCCCAGATTGACCCGCGTGGGCGCCAGATAGACCAACTGGTCGTCGCCGTCCATCGCCAGGTTCTCGTAGACCTTTTCCTTGAAGCGCTCCAGCATCTTGGGGTCGTCGCAGCCGATCCAGCGCACGGTGTGGACCGACACCGGCTCCACCACCGCGTCCACATTGTATTCGTCCTTGAGCCGGAAGGCGGCCACGTCGAACTGGAGTACGCCCACGGCGCCCAGGATCATGTCGTTGTTCTTCAGCGGCCGGAAGACCTGGGTGGCACCCTCCTCCGAGAGCTGCACCACGCCCTTCTGCAAGGCCTTCATGCGCAGCGGATCGCGCAGCACGATGCGGCGGAAGAGCTCCGGGGCAAAATAGGGGATTCCCTCGTACTTGAGGTCCTCGCCTTCGGTGAAGGTGTCGCCGATCTGGATGGTGCCGTGGTTGTGCAGGCCAATGATATCGCCGGGCCAAGCCTCCTCCACCGCGAGCCGCTCGTTGGCCTGGAAGGTAATGGCATTGGCGACCTGCACCGTCTTGCCGATGCGCACATGGCGCATCTTCATGCCCTTGGTGTAGCTGCCGGAGCACACCCGCAGGAAGGCCACCCGGTCGCGGTGGGCCGGGTCCATGTTCGCCTGGATCTTGAACACAAAACCGGTAAAGGCGGGCTGCGCCGGCTCCACCACCCGCTGGACGGTGGAGCGCGCACGCGGCGGCGGGGCATAGTCGACGAAGGCGTCGAGCAATTCCTTGATACCGAAGTTGTTGATAGCCGAGCCGAAAAAGACCGGGGTCTGCTTACCGGCCCGGTAGGCATCGAGATCCAGCGGGTGACTGGCGCCCTGCACCAGCTCCATCTCCACGCGCAGCTCGTCCGCCTGGTCGCCCAGCAGTTCGTCCATCCGCGGGTTGTGGAGCCCCTCGATCACCTCGCCGTACTGGATGCCGCCGCCGTGCTGGGCACTGAAGAGATGCGTGCGGTCGTGGCGCAGGTCATAGACGCCCTTGAAGCGCTTGCCCATGCCGATCGGCCAGGTGACCGGCGAGCATTGGATCTTGAGCACCGACTCCACCTCGTCCAGCACCTCCACCGCGTCGCGCCCCTCGCGGTCGAGCTTGTTGACGAAGGTGAGGATGGGGGTGTCGCGCAGCCGGCAGACGTCCATCAGCTTGATGGTGCGCTCCTCCACACCCTTGGCGATGTCGATCACCATCAGGGCCGAGTCGACCGCGGTCAGGGTGCGGTAGGTGTCCTCGGAGAAGTCCTCGTGCCCGGGGGTGTCGAGCAGGTTGACGATGGAGTCGCCGTACGGGAACTGCATGACTGAGGAGGTCACCGAGATCCCGCGCTGTTTCTCCAGCTCCATCCAGTCGGAGGTCGCATGGCGCGCGGCCTTGCGGCCCTTGACGGTGCCGGCCATCTGGATGGCACCGCCGAACAGCAACAGCTTCTCGGTGAGTGTGGTCTTGCCCGCGTCCGGGTGGGAGATGATGGCGAAGGTGCGGCGGCGGCGCAGTTGGTCGAGAAGATCGCTCATAAGGTGGGGACTAGCATGGCAGCCGGGGTGCGGCTAAACCTGAAGATTATACCGACGCCCGTCAGGACCGGCACCCTTCTCGTTGCCACGCGCCACGCGCCGCGCGGGAACGTCGCCCCGGACGCGCTGCGTCCCGACATCCGCAGGGGCCGCAGTGCCCCGACCGGGCAGTGCACTGGCCGACCGAGTCCACGCCCACTTGCAGCCAGTCGCTGGATTGCTTTCTTGAGAAAAATGGCGTGGAATCTCACGGGTGAAAGCCTTCACCGTCGGGCGATCAGATCACATCCATCGCCGTCCGTCACCCGTCGTCCCTTACGCCCGAACGGCAATGCATACGTCCGTCCGTGCCGGTGTTTTCAGTCATGTGGCCGAGCGAGATCAACTGGTCACGCTATCGCATAACACGAAGAATGGCTGCGAGAGATGCCAATGGAGCCGAATCGCACCGGCAATCCGATTGGAATATCAGGCAGGGGCTCACTCCATCTGCTGGCGCTGCTGGCGCTGCTGATGCTGCTGGCCATGGGGCCGCCGGCCGTGTCGGCCGGTGAACGTGTCGCCCTGGTGATCGGCAACTCGCAGTATAAGGCCCTCAACCGCCTCGCCAATCCGCGCGTCGATGCACAAGCGGTGGCGGCCCGACTGAGTGCCAACGGCTTCGCCCTGATCGACGCCACCGGGCAGAAGGGCGGTGACGCGGTCTACGATCTCGACGAAGAGACCATGGTCAAGGCCATCAAGGGATTCGCCAACGCCGCGGAGCGCAGCGAGATCGCCCTGTTCTATTATGCCGGCCACGGCATGCAAATCGACGGCGAGTCCTATTTGCTGCCGGTGGATGTGAAGGCGGATGATATCGACCTGCTGGAACGCAAGGGCGTGAGCCTGAATCAGGCATTGCGCTGGCTCGATGCCAATGCCGAACTCACCGTTGCGGTATTCGACGCCTGTCGCGACATTCCGGCGCTCGCCGAGACGCTGCGGCGCTCCACGCGCAGCGTTTCAGTCGGTGCCGGATCGCGCGGGCTGGGACGCATACCGCAGGGAACCGCCGGTCGCATCGTCGCCTTCTCGGGGGCCGCGGGACAGTCCGTGGCGGACGGTACGGGCGAGCATAGCCCCTATTCGGCCATCCTGCTGGAGCACATCAATGATGCCGGTATCGATGTACCGCGGTTGTTCCAGACGGTGGCCAACGACTTCAACCGGCGCTATGGACAGCAGGCGCCGGAGGTACTGACTCAGGGCGTGGTCGAACCGGGACGCTATTGCCTGACGGGGCCTTGTCCGGCAACCGACGCGGCGACTGCCGCGCCGGTGGACAACCCGAGCAATCGCGCAATCAGCAGCAATGACATCAAAGAAATGCACGCCTGGGGCCTGGCCGAAGGCAAGAACAGTTGCGAGGGCTATCAGGACTTTCTCGTGCTGTTCCCCAATAGCGTCTACGCCAAACTGGCCTCACAGAAGACGACGAGACTCTGTAACGCCGCCCCGGCAACTCCAACGACTCCAACGACTCCAGCAACCCCGGCGGCCCCAGTGGCGCCGACCACTGCACCAACCCCCGAGGCCCCGGTGGCTCCGGTCGCTCCCGATACCGACGAGGAGAAGTGGCGGCAGACGGTAAAGGCCGGCTCTTGCGAGGCCTATAACGACTACTACAAGACATTTGCTAGCGGCAAGCACGTCGTCGAAGTCCGGGAACGCCTGGTCGAATGTATCAAGAAGGCACTGACTCAGCGGGCACTGGCGTTTGTCGACAGCTATTACGGCAGCCTCGGGCATGTGGGCTGCGACAGCGTGGCCGCCATGTGGGTGACCCCACCGGGACGACTGTGCGCGCTGGTCTCACTCGTCGAGGGCTTCAGTGTCAAGGGCAAGACGGTGGTCGCGCTGACCGCCCAAGAAGCGACGGTCGCGGTGAGCGTGGAAGGACACAATCGCGGCGAATCAATAAGGCCCTGGCAAGGCTGTCTCGACCTCTCCTGGACTGGCAATGAGTGGCGACTGGTCCGACAACACGGCGAACAAGACGGGTCATGTATCGGGCCCCCTGCCCCCAGGGTCACGTCACAGGAGACCGGAAATAGCACCAGCACCAGCCAAGATGCAGCGGGGGCACTCGCCTTTGCCGATGCCTATTACGCCGCATTGAGCAGGGCCGATTATGCGCGGGTCGCCAGTATGTGGAGCGACGGCGCTCAACCGGGTCGACTAAGGTCGCTGGTCGAGAACGTGGAATGGATGCGCCTTGATCGCAAACAGGTGGTGAGCCTGGCAAGCGACCACGCCAGTGTCGCCGTCGATGTCACCGGCAAGGCCAAGGCCGCCGCGGTGAGCAACAACCGCGTCTACCTGGACCTGGTGCGGCAGTATGGCGCGTGGAAACTCGCACAGATTAGAGCTCGCTGAAGCGCGGAGAACATGGTGAACACGATACGATCACTCTTGAGTCGTTGCTCATCCCTGCGCGGGCTACCGGTCGCGCTCTGGGCGGTGGCACTGGTGTATGGTAGCGCGTTCGCCGGTGATAACATCAGCACCGGATCGCTTACCCCGGGGCACACAGTCCGCATTCCTAACGATGGCGCTGAGCCAATCGATGCGCTCCGACGCTATTATGCAACGAGCGACAGCCGCGATCGGCCCATTGTACTCGATGCCATCCAGGAGGTGATGCGCAACGACGCGGTCGGTATCGCGGTTATCGCCTACCGGATAAGCAATGAGCGGGACGCCGAAGGCCAAGCCCAGGGCGAGCCGTTCGAAGGGCTCGCCTGGATAGAAAAGCAACATGGCAAATGGAAAACGCTTCAGCTCTACGACCAGGTGCAGGCCGCCGAGGTAAACGCCCGCTACGCCCAGGCCCTGGCCGCGGG
>CAILVI010000025.1 GCA_903837595.1 uncultured Thiodictyon sp. | reverse complement strand
CTGTGCTGAGCGCGCACGCGCACCCCGACCTTGCCCCACTCGCTCTTCGGGTGGTCCCGCCCGACGTCGGTCAGCCGGGCCTGGAAGCGCTCGATGGCGGCCTCGGCGTCCTGCGCCAGCGCCGCCAGGCTGTCTTCGACCAGCCGGTCGATCAGGGCCCCGGCGCCGGCCAACCCACCGCTGGGAATCCCGCCGGGGTCATCCCCCTCCCCCGCTGCCTGCACGTTGGTACCGTTCATCGCGTTTCCACAATCTTATCTTTTGGAGTAGCGCCCACCGCATACTCACGTGTGATTCATAAGGGGCTTGTTTGCGCCAAACGGACAGGATTTCCATTACCCGTATTCACCTGGCACGTGAGTAGCGCGGCGCCCTTTTCACGTCGGCGCTTTTCTCATTCTTACAGGTCGCTCGGTCGTTTCGCAACCCCCTGCGTAACAGCGCAACACGCACGGCACGCTAATCACGTCATTGCGGGGAGCGCGGCACGGGGTGGCACCAGGGGATTGGCTTTGCACGTCAGTGTGTGTCGACGCGGGCGTTCACGTCGGACAACGCGATTCTATTTCAGCGGGTTGCAGCTTCTGTCCGCGACGCACTACTCACGTGATGATCCCGCGGTTCAACCAATCACGTCTATTCGGCCGCAGCGACCGTCCGCGCCAGCCCCACTACTCACCGGCCCTTCCCGCATTCCCCCCATAAAACCGAACTTTCGGCACTCACGCACCAGGTCCGATCCGTGGGACGCTCTACTGCACGTTCTCGACGCGCTCTCTACTTCCAGGTTCACGCTTCTCGCCAAAACGCCGTTTCCCGGCCCTGGCCGATGACCTGGAAGCCCCGTGTCGACGTCCTCTCTACCTTTGGAGCACCCATGCCCGCTGCCGCGCTCGATATCGGTTACTCGAACCTCAAGGTGGCGAGCGGTCGCCCCGGCGGCCTTCCCCGCGTGGTCATCCGCCCGGCCGGGGCCGCACCCGCTGATCGCTTGGGCGAGCGCATCCGGCAGGGCAACCCCGACACCACGGACGAGCCCATCTTCGTGGACATCCAGGGCCGTCGCTGGGCCGCCGGGATCGAGCCGGCACGTCTCGACGGCTGGGTGCGCTCGCTCCACGCGGACTACGCCACGACGGATGCCTATCTGGCGCTGGTGCGGGCGGGGCTGGTGCTCACCGGCGAGCGCTACCTCGATACCGTCGTGACCGGCCTGCCGGTCGGACAAGCCAGCGACCCACGGCGCAGCGAGGCCCTGCGGCAGTTGATCCTGGGCCAACACGTCACCGAGGTCGGCACCATCGAGGTGGCCAAGGTCCGGGTCGTCGCGCAGCCGGTAGGTGCCTATCTGGACCTGGTGTGGGCGGCCACCGATCCCCTGCTGCTGGACCGCATCGAGACCGGTGCCGTCCTGGTGCTGGATGCCGGCTTCTACTCCTTTGACTGGGCGCTGGTGGTGGCCGGGGAGCTGCGCCGGTCCGCGTCCGGTACCAGCCTGGAGGCCATGTCCGTGCTGCTGGAGCGTGCCGCGCGGCACCTCGCAGAAGTCTATGGCGGGAAGCCGACCCCCATCGCCTTGGAGGGCGCGGTGCGTGCCGGGCGCAAGACCTGGCTGCAGGCAGGTCACACGGTAACCCTGGAGCCCGTGTTACGACAGGCGGCCACCGAGGTCGCCGGGGTCGCCCTGGAGGCGCTGCGCCAAGCGCTGCGGCGCGAGGAGGCCAACGTCGACCTGGTGCTGCTCGCGGGCGGCGGTGGTGCACTCTACGGTGCGACGGT
>CAILVI010000024.1 GCA_903837595.1 uncultured Thiodictyon sp. | reverse complement strand
CGTTGTGAGGGGGATCATCAGCCTAACTCCGAGACCTGCAAACCTTCCTGGCGGCTGGCGATCATAAGCCTCTTTTCACGATATTACAAAAACTTAGCAGCCGCCTGAAACGCAGGAAGAGCCATTTGGAATTGCTGTTCGCGTGTGTGGCGTGCGGTTTCGAGGAAAACGCCGATTTGGTGGGCGCGATCAATGTTCTATAGGGCGGGACACTCCCGGTTAGCCTGTGGAGATACTTCGCCCATTGGGGCGTCGGCCCAGGAACCCACCGAAGCGACTATTCGCGAGCTTGCTTGCGCGTAGCGCCCTAGGAATCGCCGTCCTTCAGGGCGGTGAGTATGTCAAAGTAGGGGACTCTACAACACCAGACCATCGGAGTAACCGCGGTGCCGAAACAGCCGTCCAAGACCCGCCAGACGAAGGGCGGGCAGCCCGAGCCGGCCCAAATCAAGGCCGTGGAGCGACTGCTGGGTGCCCGGGACTATCCGCGGGCCATCGCGCGCGCCCGCACCCTGGTGCAGCACTTCCCCGATCATGGCGGCGCCAACCGGCTGCTGCTGGATGCCCTGGACCAGGGCGAGAGTCGGGCGGCGGCCACGCTGGCCGCCTACCAGTGGGCAGAACGCCGGCCCCGGAGCACGCGCGCCCTAGAGGCACTCTACCAGTTGGCGATCGAGGGCCATCACCTCCTGTTGGCTTACCGGGTCGCGGACCGGCTGCGGGAATTGGGCGCCCTGCCTGGGGCCTACCACATTGACCCTGAGGGCGTGGCCGAGATGCTGCAGCAACCCGACGGGACCGCGGCGACTCGCGCGCAGATGGAGCAGTTCGACATCGGCAAGCTGCACATGGACGCCCATGACTTCGCGGGCGCGGCGCGGTTGCTTGATGGTGTCGCCATCACCCCGGCCCGCAACAATCGGGGGTTCGCCCTGTTTCACGCGGGCAACATCAAGGAGGCGCTGACCGCCTTCCTGGACGCCTGGCAGCACGACGGGGGCAACCTCTTCGCCCTCGGCTGGGCGCTGCGGCTGCGACTGTATCTGGGCGACGAGACCGGCGCCAGGGGCTTGGCGGTCCCTTTGGCCCAGGCCCAGGCGCGGCGTGCCGAGGATGCCTACGGCCAGGTCGCCGGCCTGCTGCTGATCCATGAGGACCAAGCCGCCTGGGACGCCTTTGAGCGTGCGGGTCAGGCGGTTTGGGCCGCTGGTGAAACCGGTCCGCTGTTGGCCGAACGGCTCCAACAGGGCGGCGGGGCGGCCAGTCGGCGCGGCGACGCCGAACAGGCGCGGGCGCTATGGCGGCAGTCCTTGGCGCAACGCCCGGGGCTCACGACCGCCGCGGAGGGCCTGGCCGCCCTGCAACGCGATGGCGCGCCCCCGGCCTATCCGGCCCTGTTCGAGTGGAGCCATATGCTCCCCGTCGATTGGGTCAATCGACTATACGCGGCGGACGCCGCGCATCTGGATGCCCGGCTCGATGAACTGACTGCCAGCGACGCCTATCTGGAGACGATCTACCTGGCCGGCGACGCGAGCCTACGGACCTTCGCCACGCAAGTATTGAAGCATCGGCTGCAGCGCGAGTCCGTGGCCCAGCCCCCCGCGGGCGGTCAGCCCGAACGGCACGCGGCCGCCATCGTCCGGGACCTGGCGCGTTTGCCGGTCGGTACCACCCAAGAGCGCCTCGGGCTGCTGAGCGTCTTGCGTGACGCCGGTGTGATTGGGGTCGACGAGACCCTCCGCTACTGGGACGGCAAGGCGCTGAGCGAGATTATACTGATTAAGACCGAGTTCTATCGCGCGCCGGACCCACCCGATCTGCCGGAGGACCTCCAGCCGCTGCTCGAACAATCGCTCATGCTGATGCGCGACGGCGATCTCGTCACCGCCGAGGCGCGACTCCACGCCATTCTGCGGCGCGTGCCAGACCACCAAACCGCGCTGGGTAATCTGGCGGGAATCCGCGCCCGTCAAGGTCGGGTCAGCGAGTGCCGCGAGCTCTTGCGCCGGGTGATCGCGGCCCATCCAGACTATCTCCTAGCCCGCTGCAACCTGGCCGGCATCCTGATCGAGGACGGGGACCTGGAGGCGGCCAAAGCGTTGCTGGCTGGCCTCGCGCAACGGCCGCGGATTCATATCCGGGAGGCCTTTGCCCTCTACGGTGCCATGGCCATGTTGAAGCGCGCCCAGGGCGATGACGCGTCTGCCGACACCTTCATCGCCAGCTTGGAGCAGATGGTCGAAACCGATGATGATCAGCGCCTGCTCGCGGTGGCCAAGGCGCGCGTGGCACGCGTCACCGCCGGGGGGCGTCTGCTGAAGACCTTCAGGTCCTTGTTGCCGGGCTCCAAGAGGCCAGGCGGGGTGTAGCGGGAGTACAGCGGCCATGGGCTGTACGTTCGGATGCCAATCCGTTCGACGTGGGAGTGCGCCCGGCCCTCAGTCGGCGAGTTTCCGATCGATGTGGGATATCGGGGGAAAAACGCGTGAGTAAAAAGATCAAAAATTTAGCGGTGACATAGCCCATCGTGCTAAGGTCCTTTCAATCCCCATGGCGTTGCCGTGGGGGTTGCTCTTTTTTGGCTACTCCCCCCAGCGAACCAGGGGATCGTTGCGGGCATGGTCACCAACATGAGCGGCCACGCATCCAGGGTCGCTCCTGCCTGGGCACGGCTTTCGATGCCGATATCATCCGTCGCGACTTCGCCGACACACCGCTGAAATCTCGCGAGCCCTAATTCTACTTTGTCACATTCATAGCCTTCAGCCCGTTTGCTCACGGCGTTGCTTTTCAAAGGCGTAGTCGATGGCCGCCTGTCGTTTGGCGTGGCGCACCTGCATCTGGCGAATGACCTCG
>CAILVI010000023.1 GCA_903837595.1 uncultured Thiodictyon sp. | reverse complement strand
CGTCGCGGCCGGGGGGCCGCTCCTACGCCGTAGGAGCGGCCCCCCGGCCGCGACGAAGACACCCAGGACCCACGAGGTGACCGCAACTCAAGGCGCCCCGCCGTAGTCGATGGTAATCTCTTCCCCCGCGGCGATCGGGCGTCGGGCGTAGAGGTGGAAGACCTCGAACTCGGCGTTGGGCTCGGCGCTGTGGTTGAGCCAGCGCAGTAGATTGGTCCCCTGGCGGGCGCTCGGCGCCCCGCCGTCGGGGTCGTAGACCCACAGGACATGGGGCCCATCCTCCACCACCTCGGAGCCCTCGAAGGTGCCGATGCGTTGCCCGGTCGCGAACGGGATCCGGGCGAAGCACCCCCAGCCATGGATCGGGGAGCGGCCCTTGCGCACCCGCGCATCAAGCCAGGGAGAACACACCTTGCTGGTCATCGATCGTACCGCGATCAGTGGCGACAGGGCGGCCAGATCGGCCCCGTCGCACCCTTGGGGTTAGGCGGGGGATCAGCCAGCAAAGGGGCCGAGCCGCGACAGGTCGACCGCCGGCTTTTGCGCGCCCGCGGCCTCATGCACCGCGGCCGTCGGTCCGTGACCGCCGCCGAGCTGGAGCATGACCGCGCAGTCAGGCGGCAGCACGTCGACCTCCGCCCCGGAGGCGATGAGCTGCTCGTTCTCCAAGATGGTGAGCACGGAGGTCAGCACCTCCGGGTCCTGCCGGGCAATGGCGTTGAGTGCATCGCCGACCACCGCGGGCCGGGTGGCACCGGCCTCGGCCATCTTCTGGGAGACCTTGAAGGCGGTTTGGCTGCGGATCAGCCCCACCCGGTTCTCCCCGTCCTGCTTCATCGCGCTGGTGACCTGCACCAGGCGCTTCACGACCTTCTCGGTGATGTTGTCGACCATCTGCCGATCGGTGAATGCCACCTTGCGGATGTAGACCGACCCCAGTTGATAGCCCCATTTCTCCGACAGCGGCGAGACGGTCGCCCGCACCTCGCGGCTCAGCTGGTGGCGGTCCTCCAGCATCTTGTCCATCTCCAGGTTGCTCAGGGTCGAGATGGTGGAACTGGCCACGTTGGCCTGGAGCGAGCCCTCCGGATTCGCGTTGCGGAAGAGATACGCCTCCGGGTCACTCACCTGCATCTCATACCAGATGCCCACCCCCATGGGCGTACCCTCCTCCGAGTTGACCATCTGATCGCGCAGATAATATTGGCGCAGCGCCGTGTCCACCAGGTAGCGCTTGCCGAAGAAGGGCACGAGCAGCGCCGAAAAACCAAAGTGCAGGATAGGGAAGCGCAGCCCGGCCTCGTCGAGTGCGCCGAGCACCCGCCCGAACAGGGTGTAGACCTGGGCCTCCCGCTCCTTGACGATGGTGTAGAGCCCGAGCCGGCTGGTGACCGCGAGCAGCAAGGGGATGAAGATCAGGCCCATGACGAAGGCGACGAGTAGCGAGATGGGGTCGTACATGATGGGTCTCCTTCAGGCCTGGCTGGGATTGCCGGTGGTCTGGACGATGCGCCGGGCGCGCCGCAGCAGCGGGATGCGCATGTTGCGCACATAGGCGGCCAGCGCCGCGCTGCCCCCCTCGGCCTTGATGCGTACCAGTGTTTCGGCCAGCTCCTTGAGCGGCGCCACCTCCGCCTGGGCGTTGTTGGTGGCGATATCCACCGCCCGCTTGCTCATGGTGATCTGCTGCTCGGCATCGGCGCGGGCCGTGCTGATGTCCGCGGCCACCTGGTTACGGGTGCTGTTGATGGCGGAGAGCGCCCGGTCCACCTCCAGCGGCGGGTCGATCTGGGTGATCAGTGCCGCCTCCAACTCGATCCCGTAACGGGTGCCGGTGGTCGCGCACTGCTGCTCCATATACTCGTTGAGTAGCGGCAGATTCTTGCGCAGGTCGTTGATCGAGACCCCTTCCGAGAGGTCCGGCCCGGCCCCGTCGCCCTGCGCCTCCGAGGTCGCCGGCATCATGGCGAGCAACCGCTGCCCCTTGGGGTCCGCGAAGTTGGCGATGCGCTCACGCAGCACGGAGACGAAATAGCCCATCACGTGCTCGAGCGGGTCCGCCACGCCGAAGACAAAGGGGTAGAGATTGTCCTCCGAGACCCGGAAACGGACCTGGCCGTTGACCCCGGTGGTCAGGTTGTCCTTGGTCACGGCCTCGATGGTCGTCTGGCGCTTGGTGGGGTCCCAGGTGAGGTCGAGCGCCTGGGTGGCGACATCGACCTTGCGGACCTCCTGCCAGGGCCATTTGAAATAGGGTCCGCCGGGGCGGATCACCTGCAGGCGCGGGAAGCGGTAGCGCGCCCGCTCCTCCTCGGTCATCCGCGGGTCATCCACCGGTAGCTCGCCGAAGCGCTGGGCGCGCCCGAAGGAGGTCAGCACCGCCCGTTCGTTGGGCTTGACGGTGTAAAAGGCCCGGATCACGACCCGGTAGATCGCATAGAGGGTCAGGCCGAACAGGAAGGCGGTAAACAACATGGAGTCCTCCGAATCGCGTTGGTTCAGCGCCCGGGGCGACCCGGGGCGGGGAGTCTCAGGGGTAACGCGCTAACCATAGCACTTGGACGGCGGTTTGGGGTGGGCCGTCGCGCCGGAGGTTCGGCCCCTAAGGCAGGCTATACCAGGCACCGCGGCCCTCACCGTGGAGCACCAGGAGGCCACGTTCGCGCAACGTCTTGAAATGCATCTTCAAGGTGTTGCGGCTGGCCCCCGTCAGGGTCACCGCATCGCCGATCGAGATACGGCCATGATCACGGGCCTGGTCCAGTATCCGGATCGCGAGTTCAGGCAACCGTGCGAGTAATAGCCGCTCGCGCTCCACCTTCTCGCGCAGCCGCCGCATCTGGCGTTGCAATGCCTTCAGAAAGAAGGTCAGCCACGGCGTCCAATCGGGGGCCTCGCTCCGGATGCTCCCCTGGGTGCGGCGAAGTGCGAGGTAGTAACCCTCCTTGTTCTGCTCGATGACACTCTCCAGCGAACTGAAGGGCACATAGGCATAGCCGGCGCACAGCAAGAGGAGTGTGGTCAGGACCCGGCTCAGGCGGCCGTTGCCGTCCTGGAATGGATGGATCGCCAGGAAGGCAACGACGAAGATGCCGATGGCGAGCAGCGGGTGTACTTCCCCGTCCCGCGACACCGCGTCGAACCAGGCGACCAACTCAAGCATCCGCCGGGGCGTGTCGAACGGGCTCGCCGTCTCGAAGACGATACCCAGTTGGTTACCGTCGGCATCGAAGGCCGCGACGCTGTTGGATGCCGTCTTGTAGGCACCCCGGTGCCGCTCGTCCTTGTCGCTGTAGCGCAGCAGGTCGCGGTGAAACTGCTTGATGTGGTTTTCGGTCACGGCGATGTCGGACCAGGACGCGAAGACAGTCTCCATCACCTGCGCGTAGCCGGCCACCTCCTGCTCGTCGCGCGAGCCGAAGGACTGGATCTCCAGGTTGAACAGCAGACGCTCGACCTCGCGGTCCGACAGCCGGCTACCCTCGATCCGGGTCGAAGAGCCGATGCTCTCGATGGTCGCGACCCGCCGCAGCGCCGACAACCGCTCGGGCGCCAGGGTGCCCAGGGCACGCCAGGCACCCTTGAACTCGTCGATCTCGGCGACGAGGAGGAGCATCTCGGGGGTGATGGCAAGCGAGGCGGTCTGGATCATTCGCCATTTCTACACCCATTTACACCCATTTTTCAAGCCGCGGTGGCGACTTCCCGAAGCAAGCCGTACAGTAGCCAACCGGGGGCCAATTGCGTGCCATCAGCCAATTCCACCGACCGGCTCCAAGCTCGGATCAGCACCGAACTGCACACCGTGCTCAAGTGTGGCGCGAAGCCTCAGGGTCGCACCATGACGGCCATCGCGGTGTCGTGCCGGCGGCCCAGCAGGCGCGCGGGGCGCCACCGAACCGGCTGAGGTTATCCCTGCGAGTACCGCTAGGTCCAGCGAGGAGGTCTGCCAGATGAATGTCGACGAAAATGCCTTATTGGAACATATGGTTGAGGTGATCGTCCGCGAGGTCGATCCGGATGCGATCATCCTGTTCGGCTCGCGCACCCGGGGTGACGCCAAGCCCGACTCCGACGTCGATCTGCTGGTCATCGACAAGGAGAATTTTTCTCCGCGGCGCAGCCGCTGTTTGACCGCCGGCCGCCTCTATCGAAAGCTGGCCGGCTGCGGACTTGCCAAGGACCTGGCGCTCTACAGCAGAGATGAGGTCGATCGACTTGCACGCAGTCCGCATCACCTGGTGGCCCGTGCTTTGAAGGAAGGGAGGCGCCTATATGAACGCGGCGCGTGACGATGCCGAGCGCCTGCTGCGGCGGGCGCGTGCGAACCTCAAGGCGCTACGGCACATGGGGGATGAGGATTGCTTTGACGACAATATCTACGGCTTCCACGCCCAACAAGCCGCCGAGAAGTCGCTCAAGGCATGGCTCGCCTGCCTGGGCCATCCCTAGCCACTACGACATGATCTGGGAGAATTGTTGGCCGCCTTGGCGGCGGCTGGCCAGGACATCGCAACCCTTTGGCCGCTGACCGATCTCACCCCGTTCGCCGTACAGTTACGCTATGACGAATTCGAGAGCGATACGCCGCTGGATCGGCCATCCGTGGAAGCCGACATCGCGGCGCTGGTCGCCTATGCCGAGCGGCTCGTCCAGCGGGCTTAGCGAACGAGCCGGGCAGATTCCATCGTGCGGCCCGTTCGTCGACAGGTTGTTGCGCTGACTTCGGTCTGCACAGCGGACCATACGCCGATGGATTGGCCATCCGTCGAAGCCGACATCGAAATAGCATAAGGGGCCAAGCTCAATTGCCTTTTCCCACACGATGTTGAGCCGAAACCCCTTTCTACCTATACTACCCGCAGGGTTCTGCCATCTTGTGAGTTGCTAGCATGGCTCGCCTTGGTCCCATATCGCTGTTCGAAGTGAGTTCCGCCTTGCCAAGCGGCGCTGCCTTTTCCCTTACCTCGCCTGCCAGTTCGGATGCCGCACTTGTCTTTCCTGGCGCTGAGATTGAGCTCCGGGCCGGTCAACGCGACGCTGTAGTTCGATTCAACGGCGCTGAAGATCCCAAAGCAGCTTTCAGCGAAGGGCATCGCCTGGCACAGCAGGGACTAGACTTGCTATCTGTCCTCGGGCGGTGTGACGCTGTGATACAAGATGCGGAGAGCGAACATCTCATTTGGTGGTCGGAACCTAATGGCGTCGTTCTGCGATATGTGTCGACTTTCATGATGCCGTTCGCCGTTGGGCAGCCAACACTCCTCGTCAAAGATAAGGACGGCAATGTGATTCCGCCGCCCCCTGTCCAACCGCGCCATCACATCGGATTTCGATATTATCGGTTGGCCCAGACGACAGATGATCTCTTCGACGCGTATCGCAATATGTATCTTGCCTTCGAGGTATTGCTAAGCAACTCCATCCCAATAGAAAAAGGGGAGCGAGAAATCAACTGGCTTAACCGGGCGCTTACGGCCGCTCAATCTAGCATTCGCCTCAACGATCTCGTTCCGGCGCAAAGCTCGAATGCTGTGAAATCGGTCCTTGATACCGTGTATCGTGATGCTCGGCTTCCCCTCTTTCATGCGAAGGTAGGCAAGGCTTTCTTTTCACCCCAGGAATCGTCAATCGAGCGGCAGACTGTGTCAACAGCGCTTGGGATACTAACTCATATTGTGCTGCGTATGGGCGAGGCATGGTTTTCTGCACGGCGCATGGGAGGTGGAGTATATTTTGCTTGGGTTAACAAGAATATTGAGCAGGCCCTGGCGAACTGCTCCATGATTGCTACGAATCATTCCGGTCCGTTCCTGGCGGAAGAAAGCAATCTCACACACGAGCGGTTTCAATCAGCGATCCAGCTCACCACACGTCTTGCGCCAGAATTGCAGCGGGAATCCGCGCCTGCAATTTTCGGCACGATAGCTGCGAAGGATCTAGACTCATTGGGAGAGATCCGGCGAATTGAAGTAATTGACGCCAACCGCCCCTATCTTGCGCAACTGTTGGAGTCACCGTTAGTCTGTGCTGAGGCTGCGCGCCTTGAGGTGCTCATGCATAGTCGTATCATGAACCTAAATCAGCCGAGGTCACTGTTTCGGCAATAGTGCCGCACGAAATCGCACCCTGATCTTTCCCGCAAAGAAGGATGAACGCGATCTTCTGTATCGACGAGTTCGAGCGCTGGGAGGGACTCTTCCCCGGCGACCGGCGGGCGCGGCTGCAACTGCTGGGGCTCTTGCGCGCCAACATCCAGCACCGCCGCCGGCTGCGGGTGTTGATCGCCGGTGCCGCCCATGTCGACGAGCTGGACCCGATGTGGGCCGACCACCTGGTGAACCTGCGCGAACTGGCCATCGGCCCGCTGACCCGGCCGGTGACGCTGGACTTGCTGACCCGACCGAGCGCCGACTTCCCGCCCGACGCCATTCCGCCCGCGGTGGCCGAGGCGGTCTGGTCCCGCACCCTGGGCCAGCCCTATCTCACCCAATTGTGCGGTTCGCTGCTGGTGGCGCGCCTCAACGATGCCGACCGGCGCCAGGCCACAGTGGCGGACTGCGCCGCGCTCGACCCGGCGGTGCTGGACAAGGCCAATGCCTATCTGACCAACCTGGTGCAGGCGACCCCGGCCGCGGCGCTCGCGGTACTGGAGCGGCTTGCCCGCGGCGAGGCGGTGGACCTCATCACCCAGGACCGCGCGACGCGGCGGTATCTGCGGCGCCGGGGGCTCGTGACCGCGGATGGGGGCTTGGGGATTCCGGTGCTCGGGGACTTCTTGCGGCGGGAGGGGTGAACCCGAGTGACATTGAGTACCGGCGAATTTCGGGGTATCGTCTCTACAAAGAAGATACCTGAGGGCCTGCCATGCGTGTCACGGTGAAAAAGTGGGGCAACAGCGCGGCCGTGCGGATCCCGGTCGGGGTCATGGCTGCCGCGCGGGTGAGTTTGGATGAGGAGGTGGACATTCGCGAGGAAGGCGGGCGGATCCTGATCGAGCCCATCCGGTCGCACGCTTACGACCTGGCGGAACTCCTGTCCGGGATTACGCCGGAGAATCGGCACGCCGAGGTGGATTTTGGTGCCGCAGTCGGGCATGAGGCGCTTTGACCGTGCCGCGTTACGTGCCGGACGCCGGCGATATCGTCTGGCTGCATTTCGACCCCCAGGCAGGTCATCAGCAAGCGGGCCACCGGCCGGCCTTGGTCGTCAGCCCGGCGGCCTACAACGGCAAGACCGACTTGATGCTGTGTTGTCCGATGACGACCCAGATCAAGGGGTATCCGTTCGAGGTTTCCATTGCCGGCGACCGCCCGAGCGCGGTGCTCGCCGATCAGGTGAAGAGCCTGGATTGGGTCGCCCGCAAGGCACTGCGCAAGGGTCGCGTATCCGCCGCTGAATTCGCGCAAGTGCAAGGAAAGATCGTTGCCCTGATCGGCCAGTGAGGGCGTAGCGCTACCTGGTCCGGGCGGGCATTCAGCGCCGCGCCATCAATGCACGTAATGCCTCGTTTGGCTCCGACGGGTCTTCACCGGCCGCGACGAAGGCCGCGAACGCCTGTTGAGACAGCACCAGGGTATCGTTGATACGGGCAGATTCGGTCGGTTGCTGGGGAGAAGGCATGGCCGCGCTCCGGTCAGGTGATGCGTGTATCGTACGTCATTCTGACCCCTGCGGGGTGAAGCGAGGTGCCAACCTCGCCGGCACTTCGCGGGGTTGAGGTTAGCGTGAAAATCACGCCACGAGCCGGTGGGAGCGGCTTCAGCCGCGACGCGACCTCGCAAGCTGCGTGTGGCCTCGTCGCGGCTGAAGCCGCTCCCACCGGGGACTTTCATCGCCCGGGATGACTGGTCGTGCTGCCATGGCTCCAGCCGCGGGGGCACCTGCGAGCGCCGAAAACGTTCCGGGCGGGGCGAATGCCCCGCCCGGCTCGGGGAACGAACCGCACCGCCCGCCCGCGGTGCCGTTCGCTGCTCTCCAACCGATTTAGAGATCCTCCCAATCCGGATAGACCAGACCGGGAATCCGCGGTGTGTTGATGCGCAGCCCGCAGTGACGGGCATAGCCCTCGAAGACGGTGATCTTGTAGGCCAGCCCCTCGGGCATGCCGGTGTCCGACCAGCCGTAGCGGTGCTCCCACTGCGCCGGTCCGCGGATCAAAGGCCAGCCGGCGACGGCGAGCGATAGGGCGAAGGTCGATGCGACCGAGGCGCGGGGTTCTTCCTGCGCCTGCCCATCCGGCCCGACGCACGGGTATTCCTCCCAGAGCAGGGTATCGCCCGCCCGCCGCGCGGTGACGACCGGGGCGCCGCCGAGGATGAAGTCCATCCGGTCCCCGTCGCACCGCACCCCATAGGGCGGGTCCTCGAGATGGCGCACCAGGCTCAGGCCG
>CAILVI010000022.1 GCA_903837595.1 uncultured Thiodictyon sp. | reverse complement strand
TGTCGAGGAGATCGTGGCAGAGTATGAATCTGTTCCCTTTGAGGCAGATGAACCTTTGATCCTGATTTCTATCAACCGAAGCTATAAAGAGGAGGGGAAGAGCATTTACGATGCAGTTCGAGCTGCATGGAGAATAAATAAGGAGAACGCCTCGAAATACAGGTTGGTCTTAGCCCACCGAGGCGGTATCGTTGTCGGCGCATTTCGTCCCAGAGCGTGGCTGCCGGCAACACGGGAAAACTTCCCATGGCTGGAGGCTGACGAGCCTCGATTCGGTTTTGTAGGAGAAAATGCCGAGCCAGATGTTGCTTCCAAGTAGCGGTTCAGACACCCCTTGACCGTTGCCACCCAGCCCGATCATGATGAGTCCCCATCCATTCGCTACCCATTGATGCCGCGCCACTGACGATGCACCTGAGCGACCACAGCCTTGACCAGCTTGACGAAGCCTATGTCCAGACCCTGGACGAGGGTGCGTTGCGTGGTCTGTCGCTGCGGCTGTTGGAGGATCTGAAGGAAGCGCGCGAGCGGTTGCGGCAGAATCCGAACAACAGTTCTCGTCCGCCCAGCAGCCGTGCGCCCTGGGAGCGCCCGTCGGCGGGGGACGAGGAGATGATCGAGACGGCGGACGCCGACGCGCTCACTGCGATGCAGGACGACGAGTTGCCGGACGAGGCGACCCTGCCCCCCGCGGACTCGTCCGGTACTCCCGAGACGCCAGCGCACGCTGGGCGCGCGACCGCGAAGCCCAAACGCCAAGCCGGCAAGCAACCGGGCGCGCCAGGCTTCGGTCGCACCCAGGTGTTCACGGCGCAGGAGACGCTCCACCACCGTCCCAGCGCCTGTGCGGCCTGCGCCGCGGCACTGCCGGGCGACGCCCCCAGTGTCGGCTATGCCGGCTTCCAGTCGGTCGATCTGGTGTGGGGCAATCCCGAGCAACCGGGCCTGCACCTGCGGGTTACCGACCATCGTTTCTATGACAGTCTGTGCGGCTGCGGTCATCACACGCGCGCGCGTCCCGGCGAAGGTCTGGTCGATGACCCCACGTTAGAACCGGTGGCCTTGAGCGAATGGCGGCTGGTCGGGCCGGGGCTGGCGACCCTGATCGTGGCGCTGCATCTGCGCTTTCGGCTGTCGTACCGACGGATCCGGGAGTTTCTGCACGACTGGCTGGGGTTGAGCCTGAGCGTGGGCACCCTGGATCGCACGCTACGCGAGGCCGCCGCCGCGGCGCTACCGCTGGAACAAGAATTGATCGCGGCGGTGGTGGCCAGCGACCTGCTGCATGCCGATGAGACCTCCTGGCCGCAAGGCGCCGACTTGCTGTGGCTGTGGGTGTTCACCAGTGCCACCGTCACCTTGTTCGTGGTGGCCAAGCGCGGGCGCGAGGTGCTGGATCGCATTCTGCCGGGCTTTGCCGGCTGGCTGATGAGCGACGGCTGGCAGGCGTATCGCCACCTGCCGCACCGGCTGCGCTGCTGGGCGCACCTCACGCGCAAGGCACAGGGGTTGATCGAGAGTTTCGATCGCGAGGGGCAAGCCTTTGGGCACCAAGTCCAAACCACCTTCGACACCCTGATGGGTGCCATCCATGCGGCGCGCGCGGGGCCGCCGGCCGATCTGCCGCGCATCCACGCCCCGTTGCTGGCCGAGTTGCATGCAGCCTGCGTGCATCTGCTCGGGCATCGGCACGCCAAGACGCGCGCCTTGGCGGTGGAACTGTGGAACGACTGGGACGCCATTTTCCGGGTGCTGGAGAATCCGCAGTGGCCGCTCACCAATAACGAAGCCGAGCGGGCGTTGCGCCATTGGGTGATCGCGCGACGCATCATGATGGGCACGCGCTGTGATGCCGGGTCGCGCACGTTCACCCTGCTCGCCAGCGTGATTGAAACCTGTCGCAAGCGTGGCCATGTGCCTTGGCTCTATCTGGCCAGCGTGATCACGGAGCGCCGTGCTGGTCGCGCGGCGGCGCCATTGCCGACTCTAGTGCCGGGTCTCTGAACGGCTACCCGGCGACACGACTACGGTGAGCGCCTGTAGCGCTGGAAACTAGCCCATGACCCGGTGGGTGCCGCTTCGCCGATGCGGGGCGGCATTCATCATTAACACCGCCCCTTGGTAGGCGGATAGCACGGAGAACTCGCCATGATCCCCACCACCCTCACCCGCACACTGACTGCTGCGCTGACCGCGAGCACCTTGGCCCTCGTGGCCGCGCCGCCGGCCCAGGCCTGTACCTCGTTCCGGGTCCAGTCCCAGGACGGTGCCTGGCTGGCGGCCCGCTCCATGGAGTTCGAAATGGACCTCAGGAGTCAGGTGATGCTCGTCCCCCGCGGCCACCACCTCACCGCGACCCGTCCCGATGATTTCAAGCCCGGCCTGGCCTGGACCGCCAAGCATGGGTTCCTCGGCATCAATGCCCTCGGTCTGGATATTGCGGCCGACGGCCTGAACGAGGCCGGCCTGGCAGTGGGCGCCCTCTTC
>CAILVI010000021.1 GCA_903837595.1 uncultured Thiodictyon sp. | reverse complement strand
GGGTCTTGGTGAGCGGATCGGCTGCGTGGGCATCCTCAAAGGATCGGCAGTCGCAACCGGGGCAGCACAGCGGGGGCCAATATTCACTGTCTTTGTGCTGGTCGACGGTCCTGAAACAGACCGTGCAAACGTGATCCATGATGTCTCCAGCGCCTAACCCGGCGCCCAAGAGCGAGCCCGCGCTATCGGGCGTCGCTGTTGTTGGTAGGCCCGGAGTAGCGCGGGCCGCCTTGGCTCTGTTCGTTAGATCGCGCCGGCAACGCACGCGGTAAGCCGCGTCGCAAAGTAGATGGCTGCGGCCGTTGCCGTCGCCGCCAGCATTGCCAGGGAAAAGGCAAGAAACATCGTCCAGTCCAAATACCGCGGCTCGCGCGATCTAACACGACGCCCAAGAGGGACGCGCGCCATCGGGCTCTGTGCTGGTTTGCCGGTGTCGTGCATGGCGCGCGCCCCTTGGCCTTGTACGTTAGGCTCGGAAAAGGGCCGTCCTTGGCTCTGTATGTTAGGCTCCATATTCCTCCACATCGCAATCGTGCGACAGGGCAGCCTGGTAGCCGTTTGATCTGGCTTCCTTCAGGTCGTTCGGCAGGCTAGCGTTCAGAAGGATCGCGGCATCTACCGCACTCGCCAATCTGGTCAGTCCCTTGTCTGATAGGTAGTCGGCAGCCTCCCGCAATAGTGAGACCGTCTCTGTGTCCAGTGCCATAGCCTAACCTTCGCTTAAAAACCGAGCTCCGCCACGGGCTCTGAGTGGGTTGAGAGGGCAGCGGACGGCGGGGCCGCTTTAGCCCGGTTCGTTAGGTGCCTAGCCGCGCATCCGCAACGGGAGAAAAATCGGCCACAGCATGACTATGCCAAGCTGAAGTCTGAGCGAGGTTAAAATTTTGGCGTCAATGCCTGTCAGGTGCATTGCGTCGCCAATGCCGACCAGTTCGAGCGTCGCCTTGAGCGTCGTAAGCCCGGCCCAAAGGTATGTGATCGCCAGCGAAACAAGCAATACAGTAACCATATTATCTCCGGAGCCTAACCCTCGGCTCAAAATCGAGCCCCGCCATCGGGCTCTGAGTGGATTGATAGGGCAGCGGTTGGCGGGGCCGCTTTAGCCCGGTTCGTTAGGATCAAGAATCAGCCGCCAGCAGCCTGGCCCAAGCCATCAGCCCCCGCTTGCGGTTTCCGCCGTTAATGCGGACCAGCAGGGCCGCCTGCTGGTACCGGTGATGCACGGCCTTCTCACTGATGATCGTGCCGTCCTGGAGCCGGACAATCCCGCCCATGTGGACGCGGATCGGGCCGCGCTCCCAGACTGCGCCCGCCATGTGCTGCCATCCTGGACCTGGAGAAAACGACTTCCTAACAAGCGGTTTAAAAGCGAGCGCGGCGCTGTAGCCAATGGCGACGTTGGCAACGGACTCAAGAGCGGAATGGATGCGGGTCTGGGACATGCGGGTGCTCGGTTGTTTCAGTCTAGTTCGCTAGTGGCCCGTCTCGGCCTAGAACATGTTAGGCGCCAGACTCAGCGCGCAGTGCCCGCCCTTCGCGCCAGCATGACCCGAGATAGGCCATGCTGAAGACGGTCCCGCAGCTATGCGGGTATTTGCGGACGATCCGCAGGAGCCGAACGGGCTTCTGCCATGCGCCCGTTTTGGAGCATCCGAGGTTTATTGCGGCCAAGTCCGGGCGGCCACTCTTCGCCAGCGCAAGGATATCTCTCACTTTCACATCAGACTCCAGCGCCTAACACGGCGCCCAAGAGCGAGCGCCCGCCATCGGCGCCCAGGTTTGTTAATAGGTCGGCGCTTGGCGGGCGCCGCCTTGGCTCTGTTCGTTAGGCATCAGTGAATCGCCGCAGAATGCTGAATGCCAGCATCGGCGGACGTGATGTCGGAGTCCTCGGTGTCGGTGAAGATCGCGGTCAACACCAGGGCGCCTACTGCATCAGCCCATGCCCATCCTTCAGGCGGAGGATAGATCGGATTGCGGAAATCGACGCCCTTCTCTCGGCACCAGCGGATAGCTTCGTTTCTCGTCGCGTCCATATAGGCCCCAGCGCCTAACACGGCGCCCAAGAGCGAGCCCGCGCTATCGGGCGTCGCTGTTGTTGGTAGGCCCGGAGTAGCGCGGGCCGCCTTGGCTCTGTTCGTTAGATGCTCAGCGCGCGCCAAGCCTCAGCGGCGCAAGCTGGGACTTGCCCATTCCCAAGGGCGCGAACGCGGTCCACCCGAGCGGCCACCCCATGAGCCACTCGACCCACGTCGGGTTCAACTGCCCACCAACTCTGTCGTTGAGATTGCTCATCCCATGCCCCTGCGCCTTCTTGGCTGCGATGTACTCCGGGGTGTGCGCCGGGAAGTGGTCGCGCGCTTGCGGTGTTGGCCACAGTTTGTAATGGCTGTTGGGGTTCCCTCTCACCGCCTGAATTAGATCGCCCCGCCCGCCCCTCTCTCCGTCTTGTGCTCTGATCGTCGGCAACAATCCAAAGCCTCGCGCGTAAGTGGGGCGCTCCGACATCGGCCGCTCCCAGCACTCCCCATCGCGCATCGAACCCCAGCGCGGCCAGGTCTCCGAGAACCACTCCGAGCCCTCGAACAGTGAGCATTGGCGAGTTTTCCACAAACGCATAGCGGGGTCGTACTTCACTGATGATTCGCGCCATTTCCAACCACAGTCCGCTGCGCTCTCCGGTGATTCCGGCCCCCTTTCCGGCCGCGCTGATGTCCTGGCAGGGGAACCCGCCAGATACCACGTCAACACGTCCGCGCCAAGGTCGTCCGTCAAAGGTGCAAACGTCATCCCAAATCGGGAAAGGCGCGAGAAATCCGTCATTCTGTCTTGCGAGCAATACGCTTGCAGCGTAGGCGTCTCGCTCAACTGCGCAGACGGTTCGCCACCCGAGCAGCTTGCCGCCGAGTATTCCTCCACCCGCGCCCGCGAATAAAGCCAGCTCATTCATTTAGCACCGCAATAAAGAAAAGAAAGAAAACGCATCTAACAATTGCCTTAAAAGCGACCGCGCGCCACGAAGGGCGGTGCGGTTTGCAAGGGCAGTGGTGGCGCGCGTCGCTTTAGCCCTGTTCGTTAGCCGCGGGTGGCCCCAAGGCGGTCCTCATCGCGCCGCCGGCAGGAACTCCAGCACCACCACCGCCTTCGGTGCC
>CAILVI010000020.1 GCA_903837595.1 uncultured Thiodictyon sp. | reverse complement strand
GCGAGACTGGCGTGCGGCTCCGGGAGGGTGTTAGCGACGTTGGTAACGGCACCACCCTGGCGCTCATGAGCTCGGTGCTTGATCTGGACCGTGAGCGTGTCGCGGCTCCAGCCTTGTTCCAGGGTCTGACGTGCATACCAGAGGCGGGTCGATAAGTCTTTGATCTGAAGGAACACAATGTTGTGTGCCCAACTCAATGTGGCCAGATCATGTGCCGCAAGGTTGTCCGGCGCAGCCAAACCGGGCTCGCCCGTCGCAACGGGCGTCTCCGTAGCCGGCAGCAATTGGGCCACCGGCCGTGGCCCAATCTGAAACAGGCTTGGATAGGCCGACCAGAATTGTACCATCCGCTTGATGTTGCGTTCGGAAAACCCCTTCTGCTCAGGAAGTTCATTCTTGAGGTCAAGTGCGAGTCGTGGGATAACCCCGGCGCCCCAGCCCTCCTGTTCCTGCCGGGCGGCGATCATGCGGCCGATGTCCCAATACATCAGGATCATCTCGGCATTGGCGGACAAGGCAGCGCGGTGCTGGGCCTGGCGGACACGGGTCTTGATGTCGCCGAGCAGGTCGCGGTAGACGGCGAGTTCCTGTGACTTCATCGCGTCAGGGCCTCCATGAGCTGCGCCTTCAACTGTGCGCGCGTCTCTGCGATCTGGGCCAGCAGCCGTTCATATTCCGGCAGCAGGTGGTCGACATCGCCCGGGCCGGTGTCTGGATTGTGCGGGTTCTTGAGGTCGAGGTTGAAGTTGCCGGCCTTGAGTCGATCGATGCCGACGCACCAGGCTTGCTCATTCTCTACCCGGGCGGCGAAGCCGTCCTGTTCCGAACCCCACCACGAGCGCTCGCCCTCGAACTCCTCGATTCGGATCGGCTTGCCCTTGTTGTAGCTCTTGGCGCCGGGCGGATAGGGGTGCTCGTAATACCAAACCTGGGTGGTCGGCGCGCCCTTGGTGAAGAACAGCAAGTTGGTGCGGATGCCGGTGTAGGGATTGAAGACGCCGTTGGGCAGGCGCACGATGGTGTGCAGGTTGCATTCCGTGAGCAGGGCCTCCTTGATGCGGGTCTTCACACCCTCGCCGAAGAGTGTGCCGTCGGGCAGCACCAGCCCGGCGCGTCCGCCGGGCTTCAGGATCTTCATCAGCAACACGAGGAACAGATCGGCGGTCTCGCGGGTGCGGAACTCGGCGGGGAAATTCGCCTCGATGCCGTCCTCCTCCATGCCGCCGAAAGGCGGGTTGGTCACGATGACATCCACCCGCTCCTTCGGGCTCCAGTCGCGCAGCGGACGGGCGAGGGTGTTGTCGTGCCGGACGTTGGAGGGCACGTCGATGCCGTGCAGGAGCAGGTTGGTCATGCACAGCACATGCGGCAGGTGCTTCTTCTCGATGCCGGCAAAACAGTCTTGAATGCGGTGCTCGTCGGCCTCGTTCCTGGCCTGCTTGCGCAGGTGTTCGATAGTGCAGGTGAGGAAGCCGCCGGTGCCGCAGGCGGGGTCGAGGATGGTCTCGCCCAGGCGCGGATCGACCTGCTCGACGATGAATTGGGTAACGGCGCGTGGGGTGTAGAACTCGCCGGCATTGCCCGCGGATTGCAAATCCTTCAGCAGTTTCTCATAGATGTCGCCGAACAGGTGGCGGTCATCGGAGGCGTTGAAGTCGATGCCATTGATCTTGTTGATCACCTGCCGCATCAGGGTGCCGTTCTTCATGTAGTTGTTGGCATCCTCGAAGCTCATGCGGATGAGCCCGCTGATCCGGTCGCCGCCGCCGGTCAGTGACTTGAGCCGCGGCAGGAGGCTGTCGTCGACGAAGTCGAGCAGGGCGTCACCGGTGATACCCTCGTCGTCCCCGGCCCAATTGGACCAGCGCAGGTTTGCGGGGAGCGGGGAGCGGTAGTCGTCACGCAAGAGTTCCAGTTCCTTCTCGCGGTCGTCGAAGATCTTGAGCAGGAACATCCAGCCGAGTTGTTCGAGCCGCTGGGCATCGCCGTAGGTTCCGGCGTCCTTGCGCATGATGTCCTGGATGGTCTTGACGAGATTGGAAACATTCGGCATGGACTAAGCGGCCTTCTGGTACAGGGCGGTTTCGAGTTGATTCACAGCGGCGAGATAAGCGGTCTTGCCGCCGAACAGCTTGATGATCTCCACCGGGGTGCCCAAGGCAGGCAGCGGGTCGACCTTGAGGATCTCCAGAGACTCGACGCTGCGGATACCTGAGTCGGCGTATTTCTGGAGCAGGGCGTCGAGGACCGCGCGGGCTTGGTCGCCAAAGCTGCCGAAGACGTTACGCTTGCGCACTTTTTCGGCCCGCTCCTGGCGCGTCAGCGGCGATTGGTCGAAGGCGACGTGACAGACCAGATCAAATGCGTCGTAGTCGCGGCCGACCTGCTCGGCCAATTCGTCGAGGAAGACACCCTGGGTGGCGAGTTCCTCCAGAATGGCCTGCTTTCGGTCGGCCTCGTTCCAGGCGTTCAAGAATGCGTCCAGCGAGGCATACGCCTTCCGCAGGGCCTTGCGTGAATAATCCCGGAGCGATTCGGTGATGAGGTTGCCGTCCGCGTCGAGGTACTGGACACGCTCGGTAACGACGCGGACCTCGACGTCGTCCACATAGTAGCGTGTGACGCTGGGGCCAGGCGGGTCTTGCTCACCACCGAAAGGATCAGGGTCACCCTCGCCGCCGGTCTCCCCGTCACCCGTCGGCGGCTCATCCTCAGGTGGGACGGGCGGTTGATCGGGGCCCGGCTCGTAGACCTGCACGGGATCGCCGTTGAAGTCCGGGTCGGCGAAGAGCGCCGTGGCCCGCCGGAAATCGATGATGGTGAAATACAGCTTGTTGTAGTCCTCGTTGATGCGGGTGCCGCGGCCGATGATCTGCTTGAACTCGGTCATGGACATGATGCGCTTGTCGAGCACGATCAGCTGGCAGGTTTGGGCATCGACCCCGGTGGACATGAGCTGGGAGGTCACGGCGATGACCGGAAAGGTGGACTCCGGATCGATGAAGTTGTCGAGCTGGGCCTTGCCCTCGTCGTTATCGCCGGTAATGCGCATGACGTACTTGCTGTTGGCGGCGGCCAGGTCCGGATTGGCATTGACCAGGGCCTGGCGCATCCGCTCGGCATGGTCGATGTTCTGGCAGAAGACGATGGTCTTGGCGAACCGATCCGTTGCCTTGAGAAATTCGGTGATTTTCGCGGCGACCAGAATGGTGCGCTGTTCGAGTATGAGATTGCGGTCGTAGTCGCAGTCGTTGTATTCGCGGTCTTCGATGGCATGACCGAACTTGTCGGCCTGCCCCAACGCCGGTCGCCAGCCGTCCAGATCGCGATCCAGCCCGATGCGTACCACTTTGTACGGCGCGAGAAAGCCGTCGGCGATGCCCTGCCGCAAGGAGTAGGTATAGATGGGCTCGCCGAAGTAGTCGATGTTGGATACGTCTTTGGTTTCCTTGGGGGTGGCGGTCATCCCAATCTGGGTCGCCGTGGAGAAGTAGTCGAGCACTTTGCGCCAGGCGGCATCGTCCGCGGCGCTGCCCCGGTGACATTCGTCCACGAAGACCAGATCGAAGAAGTCGGGAGAGAACTGCTTATAGATGTTCTGCTCCTCCTCGGTGCCGGTGACCGCCTGATAGAGGCACAGATAGACCTCGAACGCCTTGTCCACCGTGCGGTTGGTAATCTTGGTCATGGCCTGACCGAACGGCTTGAAGTCGTTGGTCTTGGTCTGGTCGGCCAGGATGTTGCGATCGACCAGGAACAGGATGCGTTTCTTGGCGCCCGATCGCCACAGGCGCCAGATGATCTGGAAGGCGGTGTAGGTCTTACCGGTACCAGTTGCCATTACCAGCAGGATTCGGTCTTCGCCGCGGGCAACGGCCTCGACTGTGCGATTGACGGCGATGAGCTGGTAATAGCGGGGGATTTTACCGGAGCCGTCGTCAAAATAGTCCTGGGTAGCGATGGCTGCCTGTGGTCCGGCTAACCCCTTGGCCTTGCAGTAGCGCGTCCAGAGTTCCTCCGGGGAGGGAAATTGATCCAGCGGTATCTCGCGGGTCACCGACCCGGTGATCACCGTGCGGTCGTGTTCCAGGAAGGCGTCGCCGTTGGAACTGTAGACGAAGGGGATGTCAAGCATTTCAGCGCAATCCAGCGCTTGCTGCATGCCGTCGCCGACGCCGTGATTGTTGTCCTTCGCCTCAATGAGGGCCAGGGGGATGTTTGGCCTGTAAACGAGGATGTAGTCGGCGCGTCTGGCGACTCCACGCTTCACCGATTTTCCCCGAACGATGACGCGGCCCTTGGTGAAATAGACCTCCTCGCGCACCTGCGTCATGAGGTTCCATTTTTCGCCGTTCGCGCCAACCAGGGCGGGCGTGATGAACTTGGTGCGAATGTCTGTTTCAGTCAGGCTCTTCTTGTTCATCGCTCAATCCTATGTCGATCTGCCTTATGGAAGGAGGAAGGCTGCAACAGCGGCATCGTCAAGATCGCTGGATCGAATCGGATTGGTTGCAGTCTGGCGCAACGCCTCAGCCCGGCCTTCCTCCGGTGCATCCGGCTGGATCGAGCATACCCGCTGCACCCGGGGTACGGCAAACCAAGGAAGGGATCATCAGCAAGCCCCAGGCGTTGCTGCGTGTCCCGCCGGATAGGCTGGGGTAGATGCTGTCCCCTCGTCTGGACCCCGAGGTCAAGGCCACGCCCGTGGCCTCGGGCCTGCCGGCCTCCCCCGGTGCTGCCTTCGGCCTCGGGGTGTTCGACGTGGACCGCGCCGAGATTCAGTCCCTCATCAGGCCGCGCGACGAGCGGGTGAGGGCGAGGCGTTTCGGACATCATTTAGATGTCGGCGATCCTGCAGGGGCGGGTTTCAAACCCGCCCCTGCAGGTACAGGGATTTCCGGCTTGACACTTTTCCGGGAGGCAGTAAGATATTCGGCTGGCTGACGGATTCGGCGGCCAGGAGGCACCGGGGTGAGACGACGCAGTCGGGCCGGATCGAAGTTCAGGGATGGGTTGACAGGGCGTCGAAACTGGTTAGAATGATCGGCTCGCTGGATGGAGTCGGCGGCGGAT